>NZ_JBHVVM010000005.1:0-347323 GCF_042883525.1 Streptomyces sp. NPDC058195 | reverse complement strand
TCCGCGGGGGACGGCGGGGCGCCCTGACCGCGCGCCCCCAGCGTGAGGGAACGGGGCGGGCCCCCGGCCGCCGAAGGGTTGCCGGGGGCCCGCCCCCGTTCCCGGGAGGGCCGGTCCCGTGACCGCCCCCGGGTGGTCAGCCCCGCTTGAGGCCCAGCACCTCCGCCGCGGCGAAGGTCTCGTTCGGCGGGCGGTCCGCGTAGTACGGCGAGATCAGCTCGTCCAGCTCGTCGTAGGTGAAGGTCTTCTTCGCCGCGTCGAACTTCGCCGCGACCTTCGGGCGTTCGACGATCGCGACCATCCCGCCGTGGACCACGAGCAGCTGCCCGTTGACCCCGGCCGCGGCCGGGGAGGCCAGATAGCCGACCAGCGGCGCCACGTGTTCGGGGGCGAGCGCGTCGAGCCTGCCCTCCTCCGGTTCCTGGAAGCCGGCGAAGACGTCCTCGGTCATCCGGGTGCGGGCCCGCGGGCAGATGACGTTGGCGGTGACCCCGTAGCGGGCGAGGGCGAGAGCGGTGGAGGTGGTGAGGCCGACGATGCCGCCCTTGGCCGCCGCATAGTTCGGCTGGCCCGCCGAACCGGCGAGGAACGCCTCCGACGAGGTGTTGACGATCCGGCCGTGAACGGGGCCGCCGGACTCCTTCGAGCGGGCCCGCCAGTGCGCGGCGGCGAAGTGGGTGGTGTTGAAGTGGCCCTTGAGGTGGACCCGGATGACGGAGTCCCACTCGTCCTCGGTCATCGAGAAGATCATCCGGTCGCGCAGGATGCCCGCGTTGTTGACCAGGATGTCGAGCTTTCCGTAGCTGTCCACGGCCAGCTCGACCAGGGCGCGGGCCTGTTCGTGGTCGGACACGTCGCCGAGGTGCGCGACCGCCCGGCCGCCCGCGGCGCGGATCTCCTCGGCGACCTGCTCGGCGGGTGTGGCGCACGCCTCGCCGGAGCCGTCGCGGCCCGGCTGTCCGTAGTCGTTGACGACCACGGACGCGCCCAGCCGGGCCAGTTCGAGCGCCTCGGCGCGTCCGAGGCCGCGGCCCGCGCCGGTGACGATCGCGGACCTGCCGTCCAGGGGAAGTGACATCGGGTTCCCTCTCAGTCCTCTCGAATCGAGCCCTCTCGGGGCGGCCCGCGGTCAGAGTTCGATGCAGGTGCGCAGCGACTCGCCGGTCCTCATCTGGTCGAGTGCGTCGTTGATGCCGTCCAGCCGCACCCGGTGGGTGATCATCGATTCGAGGTCGATCCGGCCCGCCCGCCAGAGCGCGATGGCGCGTTCGTAGGAGCGGAGCACGTCGCCGCCGCCGTACATGGAGGGCAGGATGCGCTTCTCGTCGAAGAAAAGCTCGAACATGTTGACCTGGAAGTTGTCGTCCATCGCGCCCGCGCCCACGATGCACAGGGTGCCGCCGCGCCGGGTGTGCTCGTACGCGGTGCGCGCGGTGGCCGACTTGCCGACGACCTCGAAGACGTAGTCGAAGCCCTCGCCCGCGGTGATCCGCTGTCTGGCGTCGGCGAACTCGTCGGGCGAGACCGCCTCGGTCGCGCCGAAGCGCAGGGCCGCCTCGCGCCGGGAGGCGACCGGGTCCACGGCCACGATCTGGGCGGCACCCTGCACCCGGGCCCCCTGGATCGTGGAGATGCCGACGCCACCGCAGCCGATCACGGCCACCGACGAACCGGCCTGAACCCGCGCGGTGTTGATCGCCGCACCGAGCCCGGTGGTCACCCCGCAGCCGATCAGCGCGGCGATCTCGAACGGTACGTCGTCGGGGATCGGCACCGCGCAGCCCGCGCCCACGACGACCTCCTCGGTGAAGGTGCCGGTGCCCGCGAAGCCGAAGACGTCACCGCCCGCGCGCGTGAAGTTGGGGGTGCCCGCGTTCATGAAGCCGGCCAGGCAGAGGTGGGTCTGGCCGCGCCTGCAGGACGGACACGCCCCGCAGGCGGGCAGCCAGCAGACCAGCACGCGGTCCCCGGCGCTCAGCCCGGTGACGCCGTCGCCGACGTCCAGGACCTCACCGGCGCCCTCGTGGCCGGGGATGAACGGGGCAGGCTGCGGCAGCACCCCGCTCATCGCGGAGACGTCGGAGTGGCACAGCCCGGTGGCCCTGATGCGGAGCCTGACCTTGCCGGGGCCGAAACCCACCGCCTCGACGTCGTCGAGGACTTCCAGCTTCTCCTGGCCTATCTCGTGCAGTACGGCTGCGCGCATGGTGCGGCTCCCTCGGTGTCGGGCGGGTTCGGGTTCAGGAGTTACCGGGTTCAGACGTGTTCGACGAAGGTGTCGGCGAGGACCACCGCGTGGTCCCGCTCCACGGCACTCACCTCGACACGCACCTGGTTCCCGGTGGTCCACATCTCGATGCGGAGGGTCTCGCCGGGAAAGAAGATCCCGGCGAACCGGGTCCGGTAGGAGCGGACGCGGGCCGCGTCACCGCCGAGGACCGTGTCGGTCACGGCCTTGAGCGTGATGCCGTAGGTGCACAGTCCGTGCAGGATCGGCCGGTCGAACCCGGCCAGCGCGGCGAACTCGGGGTCGGCGTGCAGCGGGTTCCAGTCCCCCGAGAGCCGGTACAGCAGCGCCTGGTCGGGGCGGACGGGCCGTTCCACGACGTGGTCCGGGGCGGCCTCGGGGCGGGGGGTCCGCTCGGAGGGCCCGCGCTCGCCGCCGAAGCCGCCCTCGCCCCGGACGAAGATCTGGGCGTCGTTGGTCCACAGCGGCCCCTCGTCGTCGGCCGCCTCGCTGCGCAGCACGAGGACGGCCGCCTTGCCCTTGTCGTACACCGCGGCGATCTTCGAGGTCTGTACGGCGCTGCCGCGCACCGGGATCGGCCGGTGCACCACGACGCTCTGCCCGCCGTGCAGGACGGCGGCGAGGTCGATGTCGATGCCGGGCGCGGCGAGGCCGCCGAAGCCGCCCATTCCGGCGCCCGCGACGGTGGCGAAGGAGGGCAGCACCTGGAGCCGCGACTCCAGGGTGTAGCGCAGCTCCTGGGGGTCGACGGCGGGGTCGGCCGGGCCGGGGCCGGAACCGGCGCCGATCCCGAGGTGGTAGAGCTGGACGTCCTTGTGGTCCCAGCCGATCCGGCTGGAGCGGGGTTCGGCGGCGAGCGCCTTTTCGGCATCAATGGGCATGGGTGAGCTGCTCCTTGACGGTGGGAAGACCTCGGCGCGGCCGTCCGCACCGTCGGCCGCACCGAGGTCGCGCGGGACCGGCCGCGACGCCTCTTCTAGAACGCGTTCTAGCCGATGGACCCATGTATAACGCAGCGCCCGGCCGTTGGGAAGACCACTACTGACGCTGCGTCAGGTCGGCCGCGCCCCGGTGCCGGACCGTCCTGGCCCATGACATATGTCATCGCCGAGTCCGTACGCACGCCCCTGCCCGGCCGCCGTCGCGCTCCGTAGCTTCGTACCCATGACACAGACAACGGGGAACGGGGCCGCGGTGGCCATCACCGGGGCGGTGCGGACCTTCGGCCGCGCGGGGCACCGAGTGCGGGCGGCGGACGGGATCGACCTGTCCATCGGCCGCGGCGAGACCGTCGCCCTGCTCGGCCGCAACGGCGCGGGCAAGTCCACCACCATCAGGCTGCTGCTCGGGCTCGACCGGCCGGATTCCGGCACGGTCCGGGTGCTGGGGCGGACCGCCGCGCACGCGGTGCGGGCGGGGCTGGTCGGCGCCATGCTCCAGGACGGGCGGCCGATCCAGCGGGTCACGGTCCGCGAGCTGGTCACCTTCGTCGCCTCCGCGTACCCGGCGCCGATGCCCGTCTCCGAGGCGCTCGGCCTCGCCGGGCTGACGCCGTACGCGAACCGGCGCGTCGACAAGCTCTCCGGCGGCCAGACCCAGCGCGTCCGCTTCGCCGTCGCGCTGGCCGGAAACCCGGAGCTGATCGTGCTGGACGAGCCGACCGCCGCGCTGGACGTGGAGGCGCGCCATGTCCTGTGGGAGTCGATACGGGCGTACGCCCGGCGCGGCAACACCGTCCTGTTCTCCACCCACTACCTGGAGGAGGCCGACCAGCACGCGGACCGGATCGTCGTCATCGACCGGGGCCGGATCGTCGCGGACGGCACCTCCGACGCGCTCCGGGGCTCGGCGGGCGCGAGCCTCGTCTCCTTCGACCTGGCGGGAGGCCCGGCCGAGGGCCTGGAGCGGCTGCCCGGCGTGGTCCTCGTGGAGGTGTCCGGGGACCGGGCGCTGCTGCGCACCGACGACTCCGACGCCACGGTCAGGGAGCTGGCCCGCCGGGACGCGATCCGCGGGCTCCAGGTCTCCCGGGCCACGCTGGAGGACGCCTTCCTCGCCCTCACCTCGCCCGCCGGCCAGACCCCCGCCACCGACTCCACGAGGGAGACCGCGTGATGTTCCGCTACATCGGGCTTGAGATCCGCCGGACCCTGCGTGACTCCTTCTTCCTGGTCTTCGGCACCGCGATGCCGGTGATGATGTATCTGCTGTTCACGAACCTCGGTGAGAGCGACGGCGGTTGGCGCACCTCCTCGATGGTCGGCATGGCCGCGTACGGGGCGCTGGGCTCCGCGATGTCGATCGGTACGGGAGTGGCGTCCGACCGGTCGCTGGGCTGGCTGGACCAGCTGCGGGTCACCCCGCTCCCTCCCGGGCGGGCGGTCGTGGGCCGTGCGGTCAGCGGCTCGGTGACGGTCCTGCCGACGATCCTGGCCGTGCTGCTGGCCGGCGGGCTGGTCAACGGGGTGCGGATGGATGTCTGGCAGTGGGTCGTGCTGGTGCTGCTGCTGTGGATCGGCGCGCTGCCCTTCACCCTGCTCGGCCTCGGCAACGGCTACCACCTCACCCCGCAGGGCACCGGCGTGGTCAACATGACGTGCCTGATGGGCTTCGCGGTCGTCGGCGGGCTCTGGTTCCCGCTGGAGGCGCTGCCGGGGTGGCTCGGCGCCCTCGGCGGGTTCACCCCCGCCAACCGCTTCGCCGAGCTGGGCTGGGCGACCACCGAGGGCCACGCGCCCGGCGCGGGTACCGTCGCGGTGCTCTGCGGGTGGCTGCTGTGCTTCGGGGCGTACGCCGTGTTCTCCTACCGTCGGTCGACCAGGACCGTGTGACGGGAGCGGGGGAACGGTCATGCCCGGGAAGCGGGACAGAAACCTGAACAGCGGCCTGGCGGACGGGTGCGAGGGCCGACGTCCACGCCTGTGGCGGCGCCGCGGCGAGAAGGAGCGGCGCCCCGGCCCGCCCGGTCCGTACACGATGCTGCCCTGGCTGCTGATGGGCCTGGGGTCCTTCTCCAACCTCTTCCAGGGCGAGGCGCCCAATCCCTGGCTCGGCGGCCTCGGGCTGCTCCTGTTCAACTCCCTCTACGTTTCCCTGGTGTTCCGCGGCTTCGACCGGAGGAAGCGCGAGAGTCCGGTGTCGTACGCGCTGCTCGGCGCGATGGCCGCCGTCACCCTCGCCCTGGCGGCCGGGTACGGCGGGAGCTGGCTGCTGTTCTTCCCGCTGCTCTCGCTGGCCTGCGGCACCATTCTGCGCAACCGGCGGCTGGCGGTGGGACTGATCTCGCTGGCCGTGGTCGCCACGGCGGTGACGGCGTGGCGCGGCGACGGCACGGAGCCGTGGACGATCGGCTACGGCACCTTCATCTCGGGGGCGGTGACCGCCGCGATCCTGGCCCTCTCGGAGACCGTGATGGAGCTGCGTGCCACCCGGCAGGAGCTGGCCCGTACGGCCGTGGAGAAGGAGCGGCTGCGGTTCTCCCGGGATCTGCACGATCTGCTGGGCCACACGCTCTCGGTGATCGTGGTCAAGTCGGAGGCCGCCCGCCGGCTCGCCCCGCGTGACCTGGACGCGGCGCTCTCCCAGGTCACCGACATCGAGTCGGTCGGCCGCCAGGCGCTCACCGAGATCCGGGAGGCGGTCACCGGCTACCGGGAGGGCAGCCTGGCCACCGAGCTGGACCGGGCCCGCTCCGCGCTGACCGCCGCCGGGATCGAGCCGGTGCTCCGCCGTTCGGGGCCGCCGCTCGCCCCGCAGGCGGAGGCGCTGCTGGGCTGGGTGGTCCGGGAGGCCGTCACCAACGTCCTGCGCCACTCCCGCGCGACGAGCTGCGCGTTCGTCCTGGAGGGCATCGCGGGCCGGGTCCGTCTGACGGTCACCGACGACGGCACCGGCCCGGACACCCCACCGGTCCCCGGCATCGGCGGCACCGGCCTGACCGGCCTCACCGAACGCCTGGCCACGGCGGGCGGCAGCCTCCACGCGGGCCCGCGGCCGGGCGGCGGCTTCGTCGTCACAGCGGAGCTTCCGGCGGACGGGGCGGGACCGGAAGGGTCAGTTCTGTCACCGGGCGCGGTCGCGGGCGGCTGAGCCACGAGGGGACGGCGCACGCGCGTCCGGGCCGTCCCGGCAACGAGGGCGGCGCCTGGTCCCTCCCGCGACGGCCGCCCCGGAGACGGGCCGCCCCCGCGCCACGCGGATCGGCCGCCCCCGTACCGCGCGAATCGGACGCCCCGCGCCGCGCGGATCGGACGCCCCGCGCCACCGCGTCGGCGTCCAGAGCGCGGCCCGCGAGGGGAGCACGGACCGGTCCGGCCGTCGTACCCGGGAGCGCCGCGCGTGAACCGGCCGCCACCCGCGTGGCGATCGCTGCGCAGTCCCGGGAACTCCAGGCCAAGCCCCCTGAGGGCTGTCCCGTAATCCCCGGTGGATCGGCGTGCGGCGTCAGACGCGGTGCGTCGCACGGCGGAGGGGCGCCCGCATACGGGATGTATCCGGACGTTCCGGCAACGCGGCGAGGTGCCGTGGCTGTCGTCGCACGCCCGCCAGGGATCACGGGACAGCCCTTAGTCTGTCCTGCGTGAACGAGATGCCGCAGGACCTTCCGCCGGGCACGTCCGTGCGGGTGTTGCTCGCCGAGGACCAGGGGATGATGCGGGGCGCGCTCGCCCTGCTGCTGGGGCTGGAGCCGGACATCGAGGTCGTGGCGCAGGTGGGTGCCGGGGACGAGATCGTGGATGCCGCGCTGCGGTTCCGGCCGGACGTGGCGCTGCTGGACATCGAACTGCCGGGCCGCAGCGGGCTGGACGCCGCCGCGGATCTGCGTACGGAGGTGCCGGACTGCCGGGTGCTGATCCTGACCACGTTCGCCCGGCCCGGCTATCTGCGCCGGGCGATGGAGGCCGGGGCGGCCGGGTTCCTGGTCAAGGACGGTCCGGTCGAGGAGCTGGCGGTGGCGGTCCGGCGGGTGCTGGCCGGGGAGACGGTGATCGATCCGGCGCTGGCCGCCGCCGCGCTCAGCGCCGGGCCCAGCCCGCTCACCGCGCGCGAGCGGGACGCGCTGAACGCCTCGGTGGACGGGGCGACGGTCGCCGACATCGCGGCGAAGCTGCATCTGTCGGAGTCCACCGTGCGCAACTACCTCTCCGCGGCGATCGGCAAGACCGGCACCCGCAACCGGATGGAGGCGGTCCGGGCGGCGCGGCAGCAGGGCTGGCTCTGAGGCCGGTGACCGGCCGGGACACCGGACGCATGTCAATGTATCGATGGCATAACCGAGTTCGGCGGCAGCCGCACCGGCGGTGCCCGGCCGGTGAGAATGCGGTCGTGTCCACAACACCTGACTTCGCGCTCGACGACGGCACGCCCGTCCGCTTCCTGCTCGCACCGGCCGCCGGAGTGCCGGACTCCGCACCCGTGCGGGACGGCGGGAGCGACGAGGACCTTCCCGATGGCATGGGGCAGGCGATTCCGGTGGCCGCCGGGAGCAGGTCCGTCGCCAGTTTCGCGATCGGGGCCCTGCGCGGCGCGCTCAGGCCGGTCGGCCCGCTGCTCCAGGAGGTCCATGACGCCGTGACGGCCTCGCCCGATCCGCCCACGGAGCTGAGCGTCACGTTCGGCGTCCAGATCGGCCAGGACCTCAAGCTGGGGATCGTCGGCGGCAACGGGCAGGCCCACCTGACGGTCACGGCCGGCTGGAGTCCGGTCCCGTCCCGGGGGGCCGACCCCGCGCCGGCCGCCGAGTGACGCATGGGCTGGTTCAAGCTCACCGGCGGTGTCGTCGGGGAGGACCCGTCCCGGCTCGTGGTGACGGTGCGCCAGGCGAAGAGCGGACGGATCGCGGGAGCGGGTCTGGTACTGGGCCCCGACACGGTTCTCACCTGCGCCCATGTCGTCAACGAGGCGCTGCACCGCCCCCTGTTCGACACCCGGCCGCCGCAGGAGGCGGAGATCCAGGTCGAGGTGCACGCCACCACCGAGCGCTACGCGACGCGGCTGCTCCACTGGGTGCCCCCGCGCTCCGCTGACGGCGGCGCGGTGCGCGAGACCGACCAGGAGTGGCAGGGCGACCTGGCCGTGCTCCGTGTCGACGTGTCGGCCGGGGCGGCGATGCTGCCCGTCGCGCCGGACCGGGCCGACATGGAGGTCGACCAGGAGGTGAGCGCCTGGCACGGCAGCGGGAGGCCCGCCACCCTGGCCCAGCTCACCGTCTCCTCGCTGCGTTCCTCGCTCGGCTACCTCGACGGCGAGCCCACCGGCATGGCGGTCGGCCCGGGGTACAGCGGCGGCCCTGTCTGGTGCCGCCAGGAAGGGGCCGTGGTCGGCCTGGTCGTGGCGCACTTCATGCCGCCCCGGGACGCGGCCACCGGGCAGCCCCTCCCGTACAGCTCGCAGCACCTCATCCGGCGCAGCTGGGCGATCCCCTGGCAGCGCGTCAGGCAGGAGCTGGACGCGGCGGGCCTGCCGACGACGCTGGAGCTGTACGAGGACGAGGACGGGGGCGAGGACCCGGCGCTGTTCCTGCTGGAGGAGGCCGTCGGCGACATCCTGTACTCACCGAACGAACGCACCGAGCAGGCCAAACGGCTGGCGCGGCTCTGCGGGATCGCCGGTGGCAGCGGCGTCACCCCGCCCGAGCCCGAGGAGTTCGCCCGGTTCCTGCTCAGCCATCCCCGGGCGCTGGCCGCCTTCTCGGGCATGCTGCGGCGCGACAGCCCGGCCGCGGCCGACCGGGTGCTGGTCGCGGGGGCGCTCAGCGGCACGCCCAGGCTGCTGTCCCCGGCGGAGTACGCCGCTCTGCGCAAGCAGCTCCGGTCCGTGGACAGCGCCGTGCTGGCCCGGATGCCCGAGGCCGTGCGGGCCGCGCTGCCCCATGTTCCGGCCGCCCCCGGCGAGGAGCCGCTCGACGCGCTGCTGGACCGGCTGGAGGTGCTGCCCGGGGACGGCCACTCCACGAGCGGGGAGCGCCGGGTTCCGGCCCTGCTGCGGGTCATGGAGTACGTCGGTGCGCTGTGCCCGGGGCCCAAGCGCGCGGAGCTGCGGCTGTGGGCCGACGGGGTGGCCCAGCGCCTCGGCATACCGCGGGGGGCGCTGGGCGAGCGCCGGGCGGACGCCCAGGCGTGGGGGCGTTCGGTACGCGACCGGTCCGCGCGGACGCGGGTGCTGGTCCAGGTGACGCGCGCCGAGCGGGGACGTCACCGGCTGCGGATCTGGTGCGACGAGGGAGCCGGGCTCCGGCAGGTCTCCACGGACAGTCTGGCGGACCATTCGGCCTCGGACGGGGCCCGCGAGGTGCTGCGGGTCCTGGACTCGCTGACCCCGTCGGCCGACGACGAGCGTGCGCCGCTGGTCGAGGTGCTCGTCGACCGGGCGAGCCTGAACCTGCCGGTCGACGAGTGGGCGGCGCACGACCCCGAGGAGATCGTGCCCGGGGTGCTCGGCGTGGAGTTCCCGCTGGTCGTGAACTGCCCCGAACTCCTGCGCAAGCACGGCCGGTTCCTATCCCACTGGCGCAGCAGGTGGCGGCGGCTCGACTCGGGGAAGACGCTGGTCGTGTCCGCCGCCATGGACCCGGAGAGCCTCTACGCCGGTCTGGTCAACCAACTCGACACGGTACGCGTCAGTGTGGACGTACCGCCCGGACCGCGGGACGGCATCGTGCAGACCTGTCTCGCCCTGGGGGTTCCCGTGGTGGTGTGGGACCGCGGCCAGGACGGTGCCTCGCACCTCGTCCAGCACATGGCGGACGTCGCCACGCCCGAACTGCCCGACGGCGTACGCGACTACCGGGCGAACGCCCGCGCACGGCCGCCGGACTTCCCCGGCCGCCCGGTCCTCGCCTGGGCCGACGCCGACCGCACCGTACCCCGGCTCCATCTGACCGAACCACAGGAGAGCGCATGACTTCCGCTCCCGGGGCGCCCGACGCGCCCGACGCGCCCGCGACCGGCTGGCGGCTCTTCCACGGCGACGGCGAGCCCCGGACCGTGGCCCTGCCCGCGGCCCCGCCGTGGCGCCGCTTCACCCCGGAGCGGTCGAGCCGCCCCGACATGCCGTACGTGATCGAGGAGAGCCACGCGAACATCGTGAACGCGGCCCTGCTGCTGCGCCGCCCGCTCCTCGTGACCGGCCCGGCCGGGACCGGGAAGTCGTCGCTGGCCCATGCCGTCGCCCGTGAGCTGCGCCTGGGTGAGCTGCTGCGCTGGCCGGTCAACAGCCGTTCCACGGTGAAGGACGCGCTCTACCAGTACGACGCGATCGGGCGGCTGCGCGAGACGACGCTCAGCCGGGACCGTGACGAGGCGGAGCCGTCGATCGGTACGTTCGTGCGGCTCGGCCCGCTCGGGACGGCGCTGGTGCCGTCCCAGGGCCCAAGAGCGCTGCTCATCGACGAGATGGACAAGGGCGACGTCGACCTCCCCAACGATCTGCTGACGGTCTTCGAGGAGGGGGTCTTCGACATTCCGGAGCTGACCCGGCTCCCGGAGGACATGGCCGAGGTGGAGGTGCAGACCCTCGACCACCGGGGGACCGTCCTGGTGCGCCAGGGGGTCGTCCGGTGCTCCGAGTTCCCGGTCGTCGTCATCACCAGCAACGGTGAGCGCGACTTCCCGCCCGCGTTCCTGCGCCGTTGCGTCCGGCTGGACCTGCCGGTGCCCGACGAGGAGCGGCTGCGGTCGATCGTGGCCGCCCATCTCGGGGACGAGGCGCTGCGGGCGGCCGATGACCTCATCGACGCGTTCCTGCGCCGCCGCGCTCCCGGGGAACTGGCCACCGACCAGTTGCTCAACGCGGTGTTCCTGCGGACCGGCGGGGTCGATCTGGACGCGGAGGGGCTGCTGGACGCCGTGCTCCACCAGCTCACCGGGGCGATGTGACCATGACCGGTGACGGGGCGCGGCTGGCCGAGGCGTTGCGGGTGCTGTCGGCCTGCGGTCACGAGCTGGACGCGGACCAGTTGCTGGACGTGCTGTGGCTGGCGCGGAGTCTGCCCGCGGGGCCCGGCGCCCCGCTGCACCGGGAGCGGGCCGAGGAGCCCTCGCCCGTCACCGGTCCGGACGCGGACGGGCAGGAGGCGCCGGTGCCCCGGCCCCCGGCGGAGTCCGACGACAGCGGTCTGCCCGATCTGACCGCGCCGTCCCTGTACGCGGCGGCGCGCCAGCCCGCGGCGCCGGAGCCGGCCCGTGCCAGGCCCGGCCGCGATTCCCGCAAGGCCATGCCGGTGCGGATTCCCAAGGAGAAGGCGCTCGCCGACGAGCTGGCGCTGGGCCGGGCGCTGCGGCCGTTGCGCCGCCGCCGGGACAGCCGCCACCTGATGGAGATCGACGAGGAGCTGACGGCCGCCGAGTTCGCGCAGACCGGGCTCGCCGACGTGGTGCAGCGGCCGGTGCGGGAGCGCTGGCTGAGCCTGGTCCTGCTCGTCGACGACGGGTTGTCGATGCTGTTGTGGCACCGGCTCGGGGCGGAGCTGCGCGCCCTGCTGGAGCGGCTGGGCGCCTTCCGGGTGACCCGGGTGCTGGGGCTGGACACCGGGGGCGTGCGGCCCCGGCTGCACGCCCGGCCGTTTCGTCCGGACGGTCCCGGACTGCCGCTGAGCACGGTGAACGACGCTTCCGGCCGGACGCTGCTGCTGGTGGTGAGCGACGGGATGGGAGCCGCCTGGCGGTCCGGGGCGATGCACGCTCTGCTGACGCGGCGGGCGGCGCGGGGGCCGGTCGCCGTGCTGCACACGCTGCCCCCGGAGATGTGGGAGTCATCGGGGATCTCCGCCGAGCGCTGGCAGGCCACCACCCGGCGGATCGGCGGCGCCAACGCCTCCTGGCAGATCGCCGACCCGGTGCTGCCGCCGGGGATCGCCCGCTTCGAGGGCGTGCCGGTGCCGGTGCTGGCACCGGAACCGGCCTCGCTGCGCGACTGGGCGCGGCTGCTCGCCTCGCCCGGTACGACGGTGGAGCTGCCGCTGCTGGTCCGGCCGGACCAGTACGGGGCGCCGGACGTGCCGTCCCGGGACTCGGGCAGCGCGCAGCACTTCCGGGACGCGGCGACCCCGGAGGCGTACCGGCTGGCGGCCCATCTCGCGGCGGTGGCGCCGTTGTCGGTGCCGGTGATGCGGCTGGTGCGGAGCGCGGTGCCGTGGCAGGCCAGTACCTCGCATCTCGCGGAGGTCTTCCTCGGTGGTCTGATCCGGCCCCGTCCGGCGCCGGTGCCGGGGCCGTTGCCCGCCAAACACCGGATCTTCGACTTCTCCGAGGAGACCAAGACCGTCCTGCTCGACGCGGTACCACCGGCCGAGCTGCTGCGGACGAGCCGCCGGATCGGCCACCGGCTCGACGAGCTGGCCGGTCACTCGCCGGACTTCCCGGCCTGGCTCTCCCATCCCGACGGCCCGGCGGAACTGCTGGACTCCCAGCAGCCGTTCACCCATGTGGAGCGGCGGCTGCTGACCCGGTTCGGGGTGTCGTTCGGTGATTCCCCGACCGGTCTCGGTCTCGGCCGGGACACGGAGCCGGAGGCGCCCGAGGAGGCGGACGGCTGGGGGCCGCTGCGGCCGGAGGACCCCCGGCGGATCGGCCCGTACACGCTGCGCGGGCGCCGCCGGGGCCACCGCACCGTGGTCTACCGGGGCTTCGACGCGCAGGGCGGCGAGGCGGCGCTGCGCATGACGCACCCCGGGGTGCCGCCGGTCCACCAGTGGCTGGTGGAGGTGGAGGCGGAGGCGCTGGCCCGGCTCCAGGGGCGGTACGCGCCCGCCCTGCTCGGCACCGGCGAGCTGGACTCCGTGCCCTGGCTGGCGATGGCCACGGTCGCGGACACGGACGCCCCGCAGGCGCAGCCGCCCCGGCTGGAGGACATCCTCAACCGGGCGCTCACCGACGGGGTGGCCCCGTTCGACACGTTGCGCGGGCTCCTCGTGTCGTTCTATCTCGCGAACGCGCTGGCGCTCTGCCATGTCAACGGGCTGGTCCCGGCGGAGTTCGGCGCCGACAGCGTGTTCGTGCTGCGCCGCTCCGTGGTGCTGGGCAACCTGTCGGACTGCGCTGTGGACGGGGAGTACCGGGGGCAGGGGCCGGTGCCGACCCGTGAGGACAACATGCGCTCGCTCGGTGAGCTGCTCCAGCTCATCAGCAGCAAGGCGGGCTGGGATCTTCCGGGCATGCCGGAGGGGATGCACCAGTGGCAGGGCGACACCTGGGCGGAGCTGCGGCTGCTGGTGCTCCGCTGCCTCGATCCGGACCCGGCGCGGCGCCCCATGGCGGGCGAGGTCGGCGAGGTGCTCGGCAAGTACATCGCGCGGGCCCGTGCCCAGCAGCGGGAGCGGGCCGGGGCGCCGGGGCGGCCGGTGCCGGTCCGCCGGGCGGCTCCCGTCCCGCTGGCCCCGCAGCCACAGCCGGGTGCTCCGGAGGGCGGGGGGAAGGGGCCGCGGCTCGCCCGGTTCGGGGCGACCAGGAAACGGGCGCTGGAGCAACTGGCCCGCTTGCAGGCCCCGATGACGTACGGCAGGCGACTGGCCCTGATGGGCGCGTACTACTACGGCGGGCGGGCCACCACGACGATGGTGCTGGGGCAGCTGCTGGCGTCGGTGCGGGACGAGCCGGTGCTGGCCCTGGACGCCGCCGCGTCCGCGGGGGACCTGTCCTCCTTCCTTCCGTCCGGGAGCCGGCCCGTGCTCCGCGACCTGGCGGCCCTGCCGCCCTCGGCTCCGTACGAGGAGGTCAGGGCCTGTACGGCCCGGCTGGCCTCGGGGCTGGAGCTGGTCGCGCATCCCCGGGGCCATGTCAGCCCGAGTCCCACGCACGACCACGACTACGTGCGCGCCCTGGAGCTGATCGCCCCGTACTACTCCTTCGTGCTGAGCGACTGGGCGCCGCTGCGACTGAGCGGCGCGGCGGACGTGGTCCTGGACCACACCGACGAGCTGATCGTCTGCTGCAGCACCACCGACGTGTCCGTGGAGGCGGCGGCGCGTCTGCTGGTGGAGCTGCGGGAGTCGGGGCGCGCGGAGACGGCGGACCGGGCGGTCGTGGTGGTCACCGACATCGACGGCCGCAAGGGGCGGATGCCGGCCGGCCTGGCCGACCGGCTGGGTACCGCCCCGGACCAGGTGGTGCGCGTCCCCTTCGATCCGGTGCTCCGCTCCCCCGGCTGGGACCTCGGCCGGCTGAAGCCCGCCACCACGGAGGCACTCCTGGACCTCGCGGAACGGATGATGCCGCCCGCGTGACCCCGGTTCCTAGGGCCTCTCGTTTGGATCATGCCGGGCTCGCGGGGGCCGGCACGCACATCTGCCGCGTTGTCGTCAGTCACCGACGCTCCGCGTCGGCTCCTTCCTCCGCCTTGCAGCTGCACGCACCAGCCCCCGCTCCCTGATCCAGCCTGATCCAAACGAAAGACCCTAGGCGTCCGGGCGCCGGAGCAGGGTCACCACGGCGGCGCCGCCGAGGCCGATGTTGTGGGCGAGACCGGTGCGGGCGTCGTGCACCTGGCGGTCGCCCGCCTCACCCCGCAGCTGCCAGGTGAGCTCCGCCACCTGCGCGATGCCGGTCGCGCCGAGCGGGTGGCCCTTGGAGATCAGACCGCCGGAGGGGTTGACCACCCAGCGCCCGCCGTAGGTGGTGGCGCCGGACTCGACGAGCTTCCCGGACTCGCCCTCGCCGCACAGCCCGAGCGCCTCGTAGGTGAGGAGTTCGTTGATGGAGAAGCAGTCGTGGAGCTCGATGACGTCCAGGTCGGCGGCCGAGATCCCGGCGGACTCGTACACCTGGCGGGCGGCGTCGCGCGACATCGGCAGTCCCACCGTGTCGATGCAGGTGCCTGAGGCGAAGGACTCGCCGGTGTCGGTGGTCATGGCCTGGGCGGCGATCTCCACCGCCCGGTCGCCGAGCCCGTGGCGCTCGACGAAGCGTTCCGACACCACGACGGCGGCGGCGGCGCCGTCGGAGGTGGGTGAGCACTGGAGCCTGGTCAGCGGGCGGTGCACGGTCTTCGCGGCCAGGATCTCCTCGACCGTGTACGGGGCCTGGAACTGGGCGTACGGGTTGTTCACCGAGTGCCGGTGGTTCTTGGCGCCGACGGCGGCGAGCTGCGCCTCGGTGGTTCCGTACCGTTGCATGTGCTCGCGGGCCGCGTTGCCGAAGATCTGGGCGGTGGGCGGGCTCATCTCGAAGCCGTGGGCGGCGGCCATGACCCCGTAGTGCCGGGCGACCGGCGAGGTCGCGAAGTCGGCGGCGCCGCCGTCCGCTCCTTTGCCGCCGAGCGACCCGCGCGCCATCTTCTCGAAGCCGAGCGCGAGGACGCAGTCGCTGCCGCCGCCCTCGACGAACTGGCGGGCCGCCATGAGGGCGCTGGAGCCGGTGGCGCAGTTGTTGTTGACGTTGTAGACGGGGATGCCGGTCAGGCCCAGTTCGTAGACCGCGCGCTGTCCCGCGGTGGAGGGCTGGAAGCAGTAGCCGACGACGGCCTGCTGGATCTGTCCGTAGTCGAGCGCGGCATCGGCGAGTGCGGCCGTCCCGGCCTCCTTCGCCATGTCCCAGTACTGCCAGTCGCGGGACTCGGGCTTCTCGAACTTCGTCATGCCGACGCCGACGACGTACGCCTTCATGAGCTTCATCGGTTTCATGGGGAGTTCCTTCAGTCGCGCGGAAGGCCGAGGATGCGCTCGGCGACGACATTGAGCTGGACCTGGGTGGTACCGCCCGCGATGGTCAGGCAGCGGGACATCAAGAAGCCGTGCAGGGCCCGTTCCTGGGGTCCTTCGCCGGTGGCGCCCGCCGGTCCGAGGAGTTCGAGGACGAGTTCGGCGACCTTCTGCTGGTGGGTGGTCTGGACGAGTTTGCGTACGGAGGCCCCGGCGCCGGGTTCGAGGCCGGAGACCTGCCTCAGGGTGGTGCGCAGTCCGATGCAGCCGAGCGCGTGGGCCTCGGCGGCGAGCGCCCCGATTCGGGCCCGGCAGGCGCCGTCGAGTTCGCCGGAGCGGGCGATCAGCGCTTCGAGGCCGGTGTCGAAGGTCATCTGGTCGGCCATGTGGACGCGTTCGTTGCCCAGCGTGTTGCGGGCGACCCGCCAGCCGCCGTCGGGTGCGCCGACGAGGGCGTCGGCGGGCAGCAGGGCGTCGTCGAAGTAGACCTCGTTGAAGAGGCGGTCGCCGGTGATCTCCCGCAGCGGCCGGATGTCGATGCCCGGGGTGTTCTTCATGTCGACGAGGAAGTAGCCGAGGCCCTGGTGCTTGGGGGCGTCGGGGTCGGTCCGGGCGAGCAGGATGCCGTGGTCGGCCCACTGGGCGGCGCTCGTCCACACCTTCTGGCCGCTGATCCGCCAGCCCTCCTCGGTGCGTTCCGCCCGGGTGCGCAGCGAGGCGAGGTCGGAGCCCGCGCCGGGCTCGGAGAAGAGCTGGCACCACAGGAGTTCGCCGCGCAGGGTGGGCAGCAGGTAGCGCTCCTGCTGCTCGGGCGTGCCGTGGGCGATGAGCGAGGGCACCACCCAGGTGGCGATCCCGAGGTCGCTCAGCCGTACTCCCTGTTCGGCCAGCTCCCGCTGGACCGCGAGCTGTTGTACGGGCCCGGCCCCCAGTCCGTGGGGGGCGGGGAGGTGCGGGGCGGCGTAGCCGGTGGGGGCGAGGGCGCGGCGGGCGGCCTTCGGGTCGAGTCCCCGGGCTCCGGCTACGGCCTCGCGGGCGGCGTCCCGGTACGCGGTCGCCCCGGCGGGCAGTTCGAGGGCGAGCCCGCGCCGCGCCCCGCCCTCGGCGAGCCGGACGGCGCGCAGCCGGTGGGTGTCGCCGGAGCCGAGCAGCTGGCGGGCCACCAGGGCGCGGCGCAGGTACAGGTGGGCGTCGTGCTCCCAGGTGAAGCCGATGCCGCCGAGGATCTGGATGCAGTCCTTGGCGCAGCCGTACGCGGCTTCGAGGGCTTCGGACGCGGCGAGGGCGGCGGTCATGGACCGTACGTCGGGGCCGGTCCCCTCCTCGTCGGCGGCGCGGGCGGCGTCCCAGACCAGCGCGCGGGCCCGTTCGACCCGTACGAGCATGTCGGCGCAGAGGTGCTTGACGCCCTGGAACTGCCCGATCGGGCGGCCGAACTGTTCGCGCACCTTGGCGTGTTCGGCCGCGAGGTGCAGGGTCTGGGCGGCGGTCCCGCAGGCTTCGGCGGCGAGCAGGACGGCGGCGAGGTCGCGGACGCGGGCGGTGTCGGCCGGTACCAGCCGGGCGGCGGGGACGAGCACCCCGGAGGCCTGGACCTCGGCGGTGGGCCGGGTCGGGTCGGCGCCGTGGTGCGCGCGGACGGCCAGGCCCTCGGTGGCGGTGTCGACGGCGAACCAGAGGGTGCCGGTGGCCGAGGCGGCGGGCAGGAGCAGCAGGTCGGCGTCGGCGCCGGAGAGCACGGGGGACGCGGTGCCGTCGAGGAGATGGCCGTCGCCGTGCTCGACGGCGGTCAGGCTGCCGGGGCCGAACGCCACGGCGCCGACGCGCGCTCCCGACGCGAGGGCGCGGGCCTGGCCGGGCGGCCCGGACTCGCCCAGGACGGCGGCGGCGAGGGAGCTGGCCAGGTAGGGGCCGGGGAGGGCGGCCCGTCCGGCCTCCTCAAGGACCACGGCCAGGTCGAGGAGACGGCCTCCCGCGCCGCCGTGCTCCTCGGGGAGGTGGAGGGAGAGCAGGCCCTGTTCGGCGAGGCCGTCCCAGTATCCGGGGCGCACGCCCGGGGTAGTGGGGGCCTTCGCGTCGAGCAGCCTGCGCACCTCCTGCGGCGGTACGGCGCGCGCCAGCCAGCCCCGTACGGACTGCGCCAACTCCCTGTGCTCTTCGGTGATACCGATGCCCATGCGGATCCTCGCCGGTCGCAGCCACTGGAACGGGCGCAAGAGTAGAACACGTTCCATTCTGACGGAAGGTCAGACGCGGAACAGGACAGCGGAAGGCCGGACGAGGGGGCGCGTGGCGGAGGTCCGGGCGAAGCGCCGGGCCGGGCGGCCAAGGCGCCCCGCGCGCCCAACGAGTGCGCCGTCGTGCCCCGTTCGTACCGCGGTCACCGGAATACGCCGCGCGCCAGAAAGGTTTCATGCTGCACACAGTCGGCGGCCGGGGCTGCCCGCCCGCACCGCCCGCACGCCTCTTTCCGACCCCGACCACGCCGCCCGGAGGCCGCACGCATGCCACAGACGAACGAACAGCACGCCGGGGAAGTCCTCGCTCCCCGACCGCGCGGGACCGGCCACAGGGCCGGTCGCGGGATCGTCCCCGTGCTCGCCTTCGCGGGCATCACCGTCGCGGTGATGCAGACCCTGCTCGTCCCCGTCATCAAGGATCTGCCCGCCCTGCTGCGCACCGACCCGTCGAACGCCACCTGGGTGATGACGGCGACGCTGCTCGCGGGGGCTGTCGCCACCCCGATCATGGGGCGGCTCGGCGACCTCCACGGCAAGCGGAAGATGCTGCTCGCCAGCCTCGCCGTGATGGTGACCGGCTCCCTGATATGCGCCTTCACCGACGAACTCGTGATCATGATCGGGGGACGCGCCCTCCAGGGCTTCGCCATGGGCGCCATCCCGCTGGGCATCGGCATCATGCGCGACGAACTGCCCCGTGAGCGGCTCGGTTCGGCGATGGCGCTGATGAGTTCCTCGATCGGGGTGGGCGGTGGGCTGGCGCTGCCCGCCGCCGCGCTGGTCGCCCAGCACGCCGACTGGCACACCCTGTTCCTCGGCGCGGCCGGTCTCGGGGTGCTGTCGATGGCGCTGACCGTCGTGGCCGTGCCGGAGACCACGCTGCGCGCCCCCGGTCGCTTCGACCTGCCCGGCGCGCTGGGGCTCTCGCTCGGGCTGGTCTGCCTGCTGCTGCCGGTCACCAAGGGCGGCGACTGGGGCTGGACCTCGGCCGCCACGCTCGGCCTGCTCGCCGCCGCGCTGCTGATCCTGGTCCTGTGGGGCCTGTTCGAGCTGCGCAGCCCGACCCCGCTGGTCGACCTGCGCACCAGCGCCCGGCGCGAGGTACTGCTCACCAACCTCGCCTCGATCATGGTCGGGGTCGCGTTCTACGCGGTCTCCCTGGTACTGCCGCAGCTGCTCCAGCTGCCGGAGTCCACGGGCTACGGGCTCGGTCGGTCGATGGTGGTCGCGGGGCTGTGCGTGGCGCCGCTCGGCGTGACGATGATGCTCGTCGCCCCGCTGTACGCCCGGCTCTCCGCCCGCAGGGGCCCCAAGGTCTCGCTCATGCTCGGCATGCTGGTGATGGCCGTCGGCTACGGGGCGGGGCTGGGGCTGATGAGTGCCGCCTGGCAGACCGTGGTGATCGCGGTGGTGCTCGGGGCGGGCATCGGGCTGGCGTACTCCTCGCTGCCCGCGCTGATCATCGGGGCGGTGGACCCGTCCGAGACCGGTGCGGCCAGCGGACTGAACACCCTGATGCGGTCGATCGGCACCTCGGTGTCGAGCGCCGTGATCGGCATGGTGCTGGCGGACACCTCGGTGCGTTCGGGCGGGGCGGAACTTCCCTCGATGGAGGGGTTCCGCATCTCGTTCCTGATCGCGACGGGTGCGGTGGTGATCGGGCTGGTGCTGGCCGCTTCGCTGCCGTCACGGCGCGAGGCGGTGCACCCGACGCTGCTGGCGAGCAGCGAGGAGGAGGCCCCGGCGCCCGTCACCTCGCGCCCGGTGGCCGGCTCGGGGGGCTTCCGGGGGCGGGTGCTGGCCCCGGACGGCGCCCCGGTGGCCCGTGCCAATGTGACGCTGATCGACCACCGGGGGCGGCAGGCCGGTCTCGCCGTGGCGGGCGAGGACGGCCACTACGTCCTGGCCGCCCCGCACGGCGGGAGTTACGTACTGGCGGGCTCGGCGAGCGGGTTCGCCCCGTGCGCCCGCCCGGCGGCGTACCCGGGCGACGGGCGGGCGGTGGACGCCGATCTGGTGCTGGAGGTCAGCGCGCCGGAGCGCCGGACCGCGGTGTCGTCGTAGGCGGCCACGCGGATCCGGCCCCCGGCGCCGGTTCGTGCGGCGGGGAAGGGGGCGCGGACCATCGGTGCGCAGACCATCGGTGCGCGAACCGGAGGGCGCCGGTTCCCTCGCCGCAGCGGGGCTCAGCACGGGACGTCCCCCCGGCAGCGCCACCGCACATCGCGCGGATACGCGTGCGCGTTCGGCGAGAGCTGGTGCACGGCCCAGTCCTGCGTGTCCCCCAGGGCCAGGAGGCCATCGGCCTGATAGGCGGCCTGCGTGCGGTCGGCGACGCAGTCCGCCGGGTCGGTCACCTGGCTGTCATGGGCGGGAACGGTGCCCCGCCACAGGCCGTCGGCCTTCTGGCACGCGTGGTACTGCCCCGCTCGGACGTAGCTGAGCTTCGTCGTGACATCGACGGCCTCCGGTCCGGGATTGGTGATCTTCAGGGCGAAGAGCACCCTCTCGTCCTCGACCCTCAGACACGTACGCAGCAGCACCCCGGCCGTAGTGGAACGAGCGGGACCGCACCGGCTCTGCGGCCCGAGTGCGTCGATCTGGGCCTGATCGGCCTGCTCGTCCCCCGTCCGGGCAAAGGACGAGCCGCCGGGAGACCCGCCCCGGTCCGCACCGGCCTCCGCCGCCACGGGCCGGGCCAGGTTCTTCCCGGTCCACACGGCCAGGCCCAGCATGGCCAGCAGGCCGGCCATGGCGAGCCCCTGACGGCCGCGCGAACGACGGGGCGCGGGAGCTCCTCGCGAGTCCCGCCCAGGGCCCCCGTCGGCCGGCGGGGCGGGCGAGGGGGGAGAGGCACGCGCCCGCTCTTCGCCGGGGACGCCGCCGGGCCGTGACGAGGAGGTGCGGCCGGACGGTACGGGCGGGTCCGTTCCGCGCGCGGTGCCGCTGTCCGGGACCGGATCCGGGGGCGGTGCGAGGGCGGCCTCCAGCTCCCGCCGCCGCAGGGTCCACTCCTCGACCGCGGCGGTCATCCGGTCACCGCTGGACTTCGCGTACCGCAGGCAGGCGCTCACGTACGCCAGCGTGATCTCCGGCGAGGGCGGCGCCTGTCCGCTCGCCGCGCCGGACAGGGCCGAGGAGGAGTACGGCGCGAGTCTCCCCATCTCCTTGTACGTGGGGTTCCCGCATGCCGTGCGCAACTCCCGCAGCCCGCAGGCGAACCTCTCCACAGGCCCGTCATCGGGATCGACCGGCCGTTCCTTGCGCCCCTGCCTGTTCGCCACCCGCGTCCTCCGCTCCACAGCTTGATGACCAGTTCGATGACCGGCCCGCCCAGAGGTGCAGGTCATCAAGGGCCGGGCCAAGCTTCGGACACCGAGCCGCCCGGCCGCCAGCCAGAGGCCGGAGACGGGTTACGGAGAGAAAGGGAGTTCGATGATCAGCATGCGCAAGCGCCTGACGCAGACGGCGGTGTCGGCAGCGGGAGCAGTGGCGATCCTGGCGGGGGGCGCCGTGGCGACCCCCACCCCCGCACGGGCGGGGTCGGCCGACTGGGGCCGGGCGTGCATGTTCAACGCCCCGAAAGTCGTGCCCAAGGCGGGCCATGTCGCCTGGGCCGTCAAGGTGCCCAAGGAGAAGGACCACTGGATCTGGGGCTCGTTCAACCGGAACGAGGCGTGGATCCACGGCGGCACCTGGAAGAATGTGCGGGCGTCCTTCAGCCCGGCCGCGGGCTACACCCGCTACCGCTGCACCTACACCCGCGACGGCAACGTCCGTAACGCCCAGGCCGCCTACAAGGCCGTCCGCGGCAGGGGCTACAGCCTCCTCACCAACAACTGCCTGCACATGTCGATGGCCGTCTTCAAGGGATACAGCTCCATCCTGCGACGTGACACACGGCTGCCCTCGGCAACACCCGGGGCGGGGACCATGGGCCGCCCCAACGACTACTTCACCACCACTCTGGACAAGGCCCACTGGGAGCGGATCCACCGTCTGCCCTGAGCGGCCGCACAAGAGAGAAGGCGGAATCGAATGAGCGAGCTCCTTCGAGTCGTGGCCCCGGCCGGGTCCTGCATCGTCGCTTTCGCGGCTTTGATGGTCACTCTTCGCGCCTGGCGGAGATCACGCCTGACCGCCCGGCTGGAAGTCGTCCGCGGCCTCCACGCGGAACTCGTCACCGACGCGGCGGCCAGGGACCGGCACACTCTGGGGTCGCTGCACTGGCAGAACCGTGACATCAACCCCGACGGGGCGGAGCGCGGTGACGTCATGTGCGCCTACTTCGCGATGCTGTGGCGCTTCGAACAGCTTCACGCGGGCCGGAGGGTGCTCCTCGAAGAGGTGAACAGCAAGCGGGATGTCGCACTGAAGATGCTGGACGAGCAGGTCTACACGCATGTGGCCGAGTACGTGTGCACCTTCTCGACCATCAAGGAGAAACTGACCGCGTCGAACAGGGACGACACGGTGTTCGACGGCACGTACGTCAAGACCTTCGACCAGCTTCGGGAATCGCTCGCGGACAGCTTCGAGGACCCCGAGAAGAGGGCGCGGCTCGGGGCGCACACCAACAACACCGAGAAATGCAACTGCAAGTGCCACGAGGTGTCGGCGAAGCCGCCCCTCCCGCCGCAGCGGCCCGGCGGGGCACCGGTGCGGACGGGCGCCTGAGCGGCCCCGGTCCGTGCCCCGGCGCTCGCGTCGGCGACCAGCCCTGTCCGCGCGACGCGGACAGGGCTCCGGCGCGGGGCCACCGCCCGAGAGGGCCGCGGCCCCCGGGCACGGCAAAGACGGCCGGTCCGGTGCCGGAGGTCAGCGCGCCGGGGTGTCGAACCGCGGTGCCGTCGCGAGGAGTCCCGAGACGTCCGAACCCGCCGCCAGCTCCCGGGGCGGCGCGCCCCGGGTGAACAGCCGGGCGGGCCGGGCGCCGTCCACCCGGGCCCGGTTCCCCTCGACGCGCAGCCACGAGCCCTCGCGCAGGCCGAGTACGGGTACGTCGTTCTCCTCCAGGAACTCCGTCAGCCGCTCCTCACGGGTCTCGCCCTTGTGGGTGCTGGCCGGATCCGGGTCCAGGTAGTGCGGGTTGATCTGGAACGGGACGAGCCCGAGCGTCTCGAAGGACGGCGGCTGCACGATGGGCATGTCGTTGGTGGTACGCAGGGTGGGCGCGGCCATGTTCGTCCCCGCGCTGGCCCCCATGTACGGCAGCCCGTCCCCGGCCGCCTCGCGCACGGCCTCGCGCAGACCGGTCCGGTACAGCGCGCTCAGCAGCCGGAAGGAGTTGCCGCCGCCGATGAACACGGCGTCGGACGCGGCGAGTCCGGCCACCGGGTCGGCGTCCTCGTGGATCCCGCGGACGGTGATCCCGGCCGGTTCGAGGGCGGCGCGGACACGCGCGGTGTACGCGTCGTGGTCGGCAAGCGCGTAGGGGACGAAGGCCAGCCGGGCTCTCTCGGGCAGGAACGCGGTGACGGTGTCGAGGGCGTGCTCCAGATAACCCCGGCCGTGCTGGGTGGAGTTGGAGAGCAGCAGCAGATTCATCGGGTACCTCTCGGTTCTCTTCCGGTCTCTTGCGGACGTCAGGTCGTACGGGGGCGGCGGGCGCGCGCCTTCGGGCGCTGAGGCGGACGGGTGAGCCGCTGCTCCAGCAGCCCCGCCGCGTGGCGCAGCGCGTCGAGCCGGTCCTCCGGCGCCCCCGCGAAGAGCTGCTCGGCGCCGCCGAGGCTGAGGCTGCCGTAGGGCTCGCGGCCGAGGAAGACGGGCACGGCGACGGTGGCGATGCCGGTGTCGTACTCGCCGACCGTCCAGGCGTACCCCTGGGCACGGACCTTGAGGAACTCCTCCTCCAGGCGGTCCGGGTCGGTGACCGTCCGGTCGGTGAAGCGGGCCATCGGGCGGCCCCGGAAGAGCCGGTGGCGCTGTTCGTCGGGCAGGTAGGCGTAGTACGACTTGCTGGTCGCCCCGGCGTGCGCCGGGTAGAGCTCACCGACCAGCGGGTAGTAGCGCAGCGGCCCGGCCTCACCCTCCTCCGCGGCGACGCACCGCATGTGGAAGCTGTCCGGCAGGCAGAACAGCACGGTGTCGCCGGTGACCCGGCGCAGTTCCTCCAGCACCGGCCCGGCCAGCAGTTCCAGTGAGCCGGAGCGCTCCCAGAGCCTGCCCAGACGCAGCACGGCGGAGCCGATGCGGTAGCGGCGGGTGGCCGGGTCGGAGACCAGGAAGCCGCGCCCGGCGAGGGTGGCGAGCAGCCGCTGGGCCACCGAGGTGTCCCAGCCGAACTCCTCGGCGACCTCGGTGACGCCCCAGTCGGGCCGGGTCCGCTCGAAGGCGAGCAGCACGAGGAGCGCCCGGTCGACGGTTTGCAGGGCCCCGGCGGGGGTGCGCCGGTCCAGATCGAAGTCCGCCATCGTCATCTCACCATTCAGACCTGAATTGCAAATAACGGGAAACTGTTGCGCTCAACGCTATCCGATCCCGAATGTGGCCTCAGCACCCCGCCCCGCGCTTCTCCCCCGTCGAGCGTCGGCCGGGGCCCGGATCAGCGGGACCGGATGAGCGAGAAAGGCCCCCCATGTTGAAGTACGTGCTGGATGTCGTCGACCTTCTGGACGATCCCCAGGCCCAGGGCAGGACGGTGGTCGAGTACCTCGACTCCGTGAGCGGGGCCGAGGGCTCGTCCGCCGAGGTCACCACGGTCGCTGGCGAGCAGGGCTCGACGGACTTCGTGAGGGTCCGCATCCCGGGCTCCTGCGGCCGCGCGTCCGGCGGCGAGGCCCGCACCCTCGGCGTGGTCGGCCGGCTCGGCGGCATCGGCGCCCGGCCCGAGGTGACCGGCATGGTCTCCGACGCCGACGGCGCGGTCGCCGCGATCGCCACCGCCGCCAAGCTGCTCGACATGCGCCGCCGCGGCGATGTGCTGCCCGGAGACGTGGTCGTCGCCACCCACATCTGCCCGGACGCGCCGACCGAGCCGCACGACCCGGTGCCGTTCATGGGCTCGCCCGTGGACATCGCGACCATGAACCGCCACGAGGTGACCGACGAGATGGAGGCCGTGCTCTCCATCGACACCACCAAGGGCAACCGGATCATCAACCACAAGGGCCTCGCCCTCTCGCCCACCGTCAAGGAGGGCTGGGTGCTCCGGGTCAGTGAGCGGCTCGGCGAACTGCTGGCCGTGGTGACCGGTGAGCCGTTGGTCACGTACCCCGTGACCACGCAGGACATCACCCCGTACGGTAATGGGGCACACCACATCAATTCGATTCTCCAGCCCGCCACCGCGACGGCCGCCCCGGTCGTCGGCCTGGCCATCACCTCGGCCGCCGCGGTGCCCGGGTGCGGCACGGGCGCGAGCCACGAGACGGACATCGCGTCCGCCGCCCGCTACGCCGTCGAGGTCGCCAAGGCCTTCGGCGGCGGCCACCTGGACTTCCACGACGCGGTGGAGTTCGGCAACCTCGTCCACCGCTACGGGTCTCTGGCACACCTCCAGACCCTCGGCCGCACCCCCCAGCAGGAGTCCTGATGGCAGCCACCCCGCAGGCCGAGGCCGTGGCCCACGAGACCAAGAGCATCGGCAGCGACGACTACGCGCTCTCCCGCGTCCCGCGTGACAAGCGCTTCGGCTTCTGGTCCATGCTGCTCCAGTGGCTGGCCCAGTCCGGTTCGATCTCGCAGTTCACCCTGGGCGCCACCATCGGCGTCGGGATGACCTTCGGGGACGCCTTCCTCGCCTTCACGCTCGGCGCGGTGATCCTGGAGATCGTGATCTTCGCGATCGGCCTGGCCGGGATGCGCGAGGGCCTGGCGACCCCGATGCTGACCCGCTGGGTCGGTTTCGGCCGCAACGGCTCGGCACTGGTCAGCTTCGTGATCGCGGTCAGCCTGGTCGGCTGGTTCGGCGTCCAGAACACGATCTTCGGCAACAGCGTCTCGGCGCTGGTCGGCGGCCCGTCCTGGATGTGGTGCGTGCTGGCCGGTGTCGCCATCACCGCCCTGGTGATCTTCGGCTTCAAGTACATGGCCGTCTTCGCCAAGATCGTCACCCCGCTGTTCTTCGCGATGGTCGCCTGGTCGGTGATCTCCACGCTGAAGGACCACTCCCTGAGCGAGCTGATCAGCTCCCCGCCGCCGGGCCAGACCATCCCGCTGGCCGTCGCCGCCACCGCCATCGCGGGCGGCTTCATGACCGGCGCGATCGTGGCCCCGGAGATGACCCGGTACAACAGCAAGGGCTCGCACGTCTTCGTGCAGAGCGCCTCGTCGATGATCCTCTCCGAGTACATCGTCGGCATGACCGGTGTGCTCCTGGGCCACCTGGTGAAGAGCAGCGAGGTGTCGCACATCGTGCTCTCCACCTCCGGCGTCTTCGGCGTCCTGGTGGTCCTGATGTCCACCGCGAAGATCAACGACTGGAACCTGTACGGCTCCTCGCTCGGCGTCGTCAACTTCTTCCAGGTCGTCTTCGGCAAGCGGCTGCACCGCGGTGTGGTCACCATCGTCCTCGGTGTGGCGGGTACGGTCCTGTCCGCCGTCGGGATCATGACCCACTTCACCGAGTTCCTCTCCGTGCTCGGTGTGGCGATCCCGCCGATCGGCGGGATCATCGTGGCCGAGTACTGGATCGTGAAGCGGATGCGCAAGCCGCTGGACGAGACCCGTGCCTCGGAGACCCTGCCGGCCTCCTCACCGACCTGGGTGCCGATGTCCCTCGCCATCTGGATCGCCGCGTTCTGCGTCGGCAAGTTCTACGACGGCGGCATACCGGCCCTGAATTCCCTGGCCACCGCCTTCGTCCTGTACTGCGTCCTCGGCCTGCTGGGCTGGGTGAAGCCGTACGGCACCTCCGCCCTGGACGACGCGGACGACAGCGCCCCCGCCGCCCGCGCGACAACCTCTGTGGGAGCAGCATGACCACCCCCGACCCCACCACCACCGCCCCGCTCGTCCCGGCGTCCGCCGAGGCCCAGGACGAGGTCATCGGGCTCTGCGCCGAACTGATCCGCTTCGACACCTCCAACCCGACCAGCGACGAGCGCGCCTGTGCCGACTGGGTGGTCGGCCGCCTCGCCGAAGTCGGCATCGCGTCCGAGCTGGTCGAATCGGCCCCGGGCCGGGCCAGTGTGATCGCCCGGATCGCGGGCGCCGACCCGGAGCGCGGCGCGCTGCTGGTCCACGGCCACCTGGACGTCGTACCGGCTGACGCCGCCGAGTGGCAGGTCCCGCCGTTCTCCGGCGAGATCCGCGACGGCTATCTGTGGGGGCGCGGCGCGATCGACATGAAGGACACGGTGGCCGTCATGCTGGCCACCGCCCGCCACTTCGCCCGTTCCGGCACCCGGCCCTCCCGGGACCTGGTCCTGGCCTTCGTCGCCGACGAGGAGGCGGGCGGAAAGTTCGGCGCGCACTGGCTGGTCGAGCACCGCCCGGAGCTGTTCGCCGGGGTCACCGAGGCGATCGGCGAGGGCGGCGGCTTCTCCTTCGCGATCGACGGCACCCGCCGCCTGTACCCGATCGAGAACGCCCAGCGCGGCATGGCCTGGATGGAGCTCACCGCCACCGGCCGGGCCGGTCACGGCTCGTCCCCCAACGACGAGAACGCCGTCACCGACCTCGCCGAGTCACTGGCCCGCATCGGCCGCGAGACCTTCCCGGTCCGGCTGATCGAACCGGTACGCGCCCTGCTGGAGGAGGCCGCCCGGCTCTACGGTGTCGAGTTCGACGAGCACGACATCGAGGGCAGCCTCGCCAGGCTGGGACCGGTCTCCGACTTCATGCAGGTGGTGCTCCGCAACTCCGCGAACCCCACCATGTTCACCGCGGGCTACCAGACCAACGTGATCCCCGGAAAGGCGACCGCCCGGGTGGACGGCCGCTTCCTGCCCGGTCACGAGCAGGAGCTGATCGACACGATCGACAGGCTCCTCCTCCCCTCGGTCAGCCGGGAGTGGGTCAACCACGACATCGCGATGGAGACCACGTTCGACGGCCCGCTGGTCGACGCCATGTGCGCCGCCGTACGCGCCGAGGACCCGGACGGCCACCCCGTCCCGTACTGCAACCCGGGCGGCACCGACGCCAAGGCCTTCACCCGCCTCGGCATCCGCTGCTTCGGTTTCAAGGGCCTGAAGCTCCCGCACGACCTGGACTACGGCCGCCTCTTCCACGGCGTGGACGAACGCGTCCCGCTGGAGGGCCTGCGCTTCGGCGTCCGCGTCATGACCCGACTCTGGCAGAGCTGCTGACTCCCCACTCGGCACTCTGCCAGGGGCCCCGACCCGGGCCCACCCCCCGTACGCCCCCGCCGGAACCATGCCTCCGGCGGGGGCGTACGTACGGGGCCGCCCCGGTTCGCGCGGTTCACGCGGACGCGCGGAGTACCGGTTGCGGCTTGCGGTTTCCGCTGCGTCAACTTCTACCGTCCTCGGTGTGGCCGGAGAGACCGGCCCGGCGATGTGAGGCGGGGCCATGACCTGGTCGATCGCGGATGTGGCCCGGATGTCCGGCGTGACGTCCCGGACGCTGCGGCATTACGACGAGATCGGCCTGCTGCCACCGGCGGGGACCGGGAGCAACGGGCACCGCTTCTACGAGGAGGCCGATCTGCTGCGGCTCCAGCAGATCCTGCTGATGCGGGAGCTGGACCTGGGGCTGCGCGAGATCCGGGCGGTCCTGGACAGCCAGGTGGATCAACTGGCCGCGCTCCGCGAGCACCACCGGCGGCTGCTCGCCGAACGCGACCGCCTGGACACGCTCGCCCGCACGGTGGGCCGGACCATCGCCGAACTGGAGGAAGGCAAGGACGGCAACGACATGGCAGAGATCAACAGGCCGGAGAACCTGTTCGAGGGGTTCGAGCCCGGCCGCCACGAGGCGGAGGCACGCCAGCGGTGGCCGGAGCAGTGGGAGCAGTCCCAGCGGGCCGTCGCGGGGATGACCGCCGAGGGCATGGAGCAGTGGCAGCGTGAGGTGACGGCGCGGATGATCCGCATGGCGGAGTTCATGGCGGCCGGCACACCCGTCGCCGATCCCGCGGTGCAGGCCGAGGTGGATGCCCTCTACCAGGGCGTGTGCCGGTTCTGGACCCCGTGCGCGGACGCGTACAAGGGGCTGGGCCAGACCTACGTGGACGACCCGGGGTTCCGGGCGAACTTCGACAGGGTCGCCGACGGACTGGCCGTCTACCAGCGCGACGCGATGGCCGTCTACGCCGACACACGGCTGAGCTGACCGGCGGTTGACGCGGCCGGGGGCTGCGGACCCCCGGCCGCGGGCGACCAGCGGCTCCCGCCTGTGTCACCGGCCCGCGGACGGCACCGGGCTTCATCCCCAGCCCGGCGGCAGCAGGTCCCAGGAGTCGCGTCCCAGCCACTCGCCGAAGGTCACCGGCCGTGCGCCGCCGGTGTGGTCGAGGGACAGCGGAAGAATCCGGTCGCAGGTGGCCCGGCCGTCCCACCACATCGTGCCCGCCAGCGGGCCGGTGACCGCCAGCAGCGTGGCGAAACCGCAGCCGTGCTCCCTCACGACCACGGCCCCGGCCGTCTTCCGGTCCTCGAACGCGTCGTACTCCTCGCCCCAGGCCGCCATGGCCCGTGCGAACGCCGCCTCATCCGGGTGGTCCCCGGCCCGCGGCTCGCGCCGCCAGAACTCCTCGTCGGCTTCCGCGTAGGAATCGGGATGGGGGAAGGGCACGGACAGCAGATCGCGCCGCCCTTCCTCGTTCTGCGCCCACCACCAGCCGGTTTCCGTCTTCGCGAGCCGGGATACGGCCCCACCGGCACTCACCTGGGACAAGTGGCGGCGGTACTCCCGCGGGAAGGACACCTTGAGCTGGGCTTCGGCTTCGGCTATCTCCGCCTCGGTGAGCGGCGGGGGCACAGCGGGCAGTTTCATGGGGCCTGAGGCTAGGCGACGTCCCATGCCGACGGGGACCTGGGGCTCGGGCGCCGTACTCGGACCACGCCCACCAGCACGGTGACCAGCCCGGGCACTGCCCCGTGCGGGGAGCTGGACAGATCTCGCGCCGCCCGCGCCCGTTCCATGGCTGCTGTCCGGCCCGTTGCCGGACGCGGCTTCCTTCATGGACCAGGGCTACGAGCTCCTGACGAGGGCCGGACGCGGCCGAGCGCCGTACGCACGTGACGGACGACCGCTGGCGTCGGCGGACCGCGCTGCCCTCTGGCCGGACGCCGGGTGCCGGGTGCCGGGCGGCCATGGTCGGCTCTGCCTGGCCGATACCCCGGTCAGGGGCCCTGACCCGGGCCCACCCCCCGTACGCCCCCCGCCCGAACCCATGCCTCCGGTGGGGGGCGCGTCTCCTGGTCGGTAGAGTGCCGGGCATGGGTGCAACGTCCGCGAATCGGCCCGCCGGGCGCCCCGCCTCGTGGTGGCGCGAACAGTGCCTCCGGCTGCTCGACGCGGATGAGGGGTACGAGCTGTATCGCGCGGCGAAGTCCTGGCGCGTCAGCGGCGGAGGATCGTTCACCCCGGATGCCTGGCTGATGGATGTGTGCTCGGCCCTGCTGCTCCATCAGCCGAAGATCGCGCTGCACTGCTGCGACCTGGCGCTGAGCACCTGGATGGAACGGCCCGGCGACCGGGCCGTTCTGCGCTTCGTCCGTGGCCTGGTGATCGCCGACCACATCAGGGATCCGCTGCGCGCCCTGGACGACCTGGAGTGCGCACTGCACGGCCCGGACTGGCTGGCGGCGCAGGCCGCGCCCGAGCTGGACCGGGTAACGGCGCAGGCGCGGCGTTCACGGGTGCGCGGGCCCCGCGCCACTCCCGCGCCCGAGCTGGACACGGACTACCGGGAGCTGATCTCCTCCCGGGCTTCGTCCCCCGCTCCGGCCCGGACGGCTCCTCTGTCGCCGGACGGAGCGGTTCCCTCGCTCTGGAGCCCGGCCATGAGCCGCCTTCGGCGTCCCTGACCTCCGCGCGTCACGCTGCCCCCGGGGCTCACCCCAGCCCGGCGGAAGCGTGACGAAACCGCAGCCGTGCTCCTGCGCGACCGCGGCCCCGGCCCCGGCCCCGGCCCTGGCCCCGGCCGTCTTGAGGCCCTCGATCGGACCCCTCGCGCTCGTGACGCTCGTCGCACGCGTCGTTCCACGCGGCCGTGGCCTGCGAGAACGCCGCCGCCTCCGGGTAGTCCCCGGCCCTTGGCCCGCGCCGGTCGAGTGTCCCGTCGGCTTCGCGTAGGAGCCGGGACGGGGGAAGGGCACGGACAGCAGGTCGCGCCGTCCTCCCCATGAAGACGTCAGCGGCTGCGGCCTCTCCCGGCCCGCCGCCGGACACCAGGTGGTCCGGTCCGGGCCGGATCCGCCGACGACAGAAACTTAACCAATCTCTTGACTATTGAGGGATCGGCGTCATAGTTAAGTACATGCCTAAACAACAGGTGGATCTTGACCGGGTCTTCCAGGCACTGGCGGACGCCACCCGCAGGGACATGGTCCAGCGGCTGGTCGGGGCACCAGCCTCGGTCAGCGCGCTGGCCCGGCCCTACGCCATGTCGCTGCCCGCGGTGATGCAGCACCTCCAGGTGCTGGAGGAGTGCGGGCTGGTGCGCTCGGAGAAGACGGGCCGGGTCCGCACCTGCCGGATCGAGCCCGCGGCGCTGCGCCTGGCGGAGTCCTGGCTCGCCGCCCGGCGCACCGACTGGGAGAAGCACCTGGACCGGCTCGGTGACCACCTGGCCGCCGACTCCGCCACCCCCGCCGACGCCCCCACCAGCTCCGCCGTCCCCGACGGTCCCACCGGCTCCGGACACGGGAAGAGAACATGACCGATCACCAGACCGCACACGCCACCTTCTGCCTCGAACGCCACTACCCGGCCCCGCCCGCCCGCGTGTTCTCCGCGTGGGCCGATCCGCAGGCCAAGGCCGGCTGGTTCTCCGGCGCCGACGCCACGCACGAGCTGGATTTCCGGGTCGGCGGACGCGAGGTCAACCGGGCCCGCCGCGCCAACGGCCCGGAGCTGGTCTTCGAGTCCTGGTACCGCGACATCGTCCCGGACCGGCGGCTCGTCTACACCTCCACCCTCAGCACCGGCGACGAGCTGACGACGGTGTCACTGACCACGGTGGAGTTCCACCACGAGGGCACCGGCACCCGCCTGGTCCTGACCGAGCAGGGCACCTTCCTCAGTGGCGCCGAGGAGCCGAGCTGGCGCGAGCAGGGCACCGGTACGTGGCTCGACGCGCTGGACGCCTTCCTTCACGTCGACGCGTCCGGAACCTGAGCACCCGGCACGCGCACGGCACCGAACAGAGCTACGGAGGAACCGACATGACGATCCAGCGCCTGCTCGCCCAGATGACCGTCACCGATCTGGACCCGGCGACCGCCTGGTACACCGCGCTGTTCGGGCGGGGGCCCGACGCCCGGCCGATGCACGGCCTGGCCGAGTGGCACCTCTCCGACACCTACGGCGTCCAGGTCTGGGCCGAGCCCGGCCGTGCCGGACACTCGACCGTGGTCCTGGCCGAGTCCGACCTCGACGAACGCCTCGCCCGGCTCGCGCGGGCGGGCATCGACCACGGCGGAGCCCAGGACGCGACCGCCTTCCACGTCCTGCCCGTCACCGACCCCGACGGCAACCGGATCGTCTTCACCGGCCCCTCCGCCGCCACCGGAACCGGCCGCTGACTCGCCGACGGCCGGATCGAACTCCCCCTCGGTGTGTGACAGTTCACGAGGAAAGCAATCCCCCGGAAGGGGACCTGAACCGCCATGGACACCGTCTCACGCACCCCGGTCCAAGGCCGTGCCGCCCGATGGGTGGGGCGGAGCCCCACCGGGGTGCGGCCGTATCTGGAGTTACTGCGGCTGGACCGGCCGGTGGGGGCCTGGTTACTGGTGGTGCCCGGGTGGATAGCGCTGGGCGCGATCGCCGGGCCGCGTGACGGACTCCTGCTCGGGACGCTGCTCCTGGTGTACGGAGTGCTGTCGCGAGGGGCCGCCTGCGGGCTCAACGACGTGCTGGACGCGCGGTTCGACGCGCAGGTGCCGCGTACGGCCGGGCGGCCCGTCGCGTCCGGGCGGCTGACGGCCGGGCGGGCACTGGCGCTGTGTGTCGTGGTGGGGGCCGCCGCTCCGCTGGTGTGGGGGTTCTGGAGCCTGGAGGCCGTGGTGTGGGCGGCGGCCGGGGCGCCGCTGGCGGCGCTGTATCCGTACATGAAGCGGATCACCCACTGGCCGCATGTGTGGCTGGGGATCACCATCAACTGGACGGTTCCGCTGGTGTACGTCCTGCTCACCGGACGGCTCGGGCCCGGGGGCGGGGTGCTGTACGGGGCGATGATCTGCTGGGCCGTGGGGACGGACGTGATCTACGCCTGCCAGGACCGGGAGGCCGATGTGCGGGCCGGGGTGCGGTCGGCCGCCGTGCTGCTGGGGCGGCGGGGCAGCCGGGTGCTGGTGGGCGGTGTGTACGCGGGATGCGCGGGCCTGCTCGTCCAGTTCGGGTTCACGGCCGGGCTCGGGCCGCTGTACTGGCCCGGACTCTGTGTGGTCGCCGGGCAGTTGGGATGGCAGGTGTGGCGGGCCGACCCCGCGGACACCGGAGCCTGCGGGCGCGCCTTCGCCACCAATCCGCTGTGCGGACTGCTCATCCTCGTGGCCGTGCTCGCCGGACGGGTCGGTACGCTCGGCTGAGGAACACGGCCCCTGGAGGTGCTGGCGGTGCTGGCGGGACTGCGGGAACGGATCGCGAGGGAACTCACGGCGACCATGCACGGCGGGGACCTCAGGCTGGAGCGGTACGCGAAGCCGTCAGGTGATCCCGGCCTGTTCGGGATCGCGCCGGGCGATCCGGTGTGGCGGGTGCACGGGCAGGCCACCGGGATGCTCACCGGCGGGTTCGCCGCACTCATGCTCCAGTCGCTGCACCCGCTGGCCATGGCGGGGGTCGACCAGCACTCCGACTTCCGCGCCGACCCGGTCGGGCGGCTGAACGGAACCGTACGGTTCATCACCACGACCACCTTCGGCTCCTCGGCCGCCGCCCGCGAGGTGATCGGCCTCGTCCGCCGGATCCACACCCGCGTGCACGGCACCGCCCCCGACGGCCGCCCGTACCGCGCGGACGACCCCGACCTGCTCACCTGGGTGCACACCGCCGAGGTGCACAGCTTCCTCGCCGGTCACCAGACCTACGCGCCCCGGCCGCTCCGGCTGACCCCCGCCGAGTGCGACGCCTACTACGACCAGGCCGCCCCCATGGCCGAGGCCCTGGGCGCACGGAACGTGCCGCGCACCTCCCTGGAAGTGGAGCGCTACCTGACCCGCCTTCGTCCTGAACTCCACGCCACGAAGGCGGCGTTGGAATCGGTGCTGTTCCTCCGCCGCTTCGGACGCACCCCACGGGAGCGGCTGGTCGTACACCTGCTGATGAACGCGTCGGTCGGGCTGCTCCCCGGCTGGGCCCGCACCGAACTCGGCATCCACCGCCCCGCCCTCGTCCGCGCCGGCTGGGACCGGCCCCTGGCGACGGCGGTCGGACGCACCTTCCAGTGGGCGATCGGTCCCTCCCCGATCCAGGCCGCCGCACGCGGGCGGCTGGCGGGGAGCTGACGTCGGCTTCAGGCCGTGGCTGACACGAGGGGCGCGATCGCATGGGGTCTGAGCCCCGGCTCCCCAGTGCGCCGCGCCCGCCAGCGTACGGCCGGGGCTCGTCGGCAGGGCGCGCCGCTGGAGGAACCGTTCTCCCTCGTCAGCCGTGCGGTTGACGAGCGGTCGTGTCGCCCACCACCCCGCGGCAGTGGGCGAGGCTGCTCCGGGTGTTGCGGGTCTCGGGGTGGCTCGGGCCCAGCACGCGTTCCCTGTCGGCCAGCAGCGTGGTGTAGGCGGTGACGGCGCTGGCCGTGTCTCCCACGGCCGCCTGCGCGTAGGCGAGGTCGTGTCGCAGGGACAGCACCGCGGGGTGGTCCGGATCCATCCTCCGCAGGGCGTGCTCCAGAAGCTCGGTGAGCGCGCGGACCGCACCCGCCGCATCCCCCGACTCCCCTCGCGCGCAGGCGAGGTGGTGGCGGATGGTCAGGGTGTCGCGGTGGTCCGGCCCGAGGACCCGGGACGCGTCCAGGAGCAGCTCGGCGTAGGCGGTGACCGCACCGGCCCGGTCACCTGCCTCCCCCCGGCAGTAGGCGAGATCGCACCGGACCGTCAGGGCACAGAGGTGGTCCGGTCCCAGCACCCGCAGCACGCGCTCCAGCAGTTCGGTGAAGGTGGTGACCGCACCGGCCCTGTCCCCCGCTTGCCCCTGCCACCAGGCGAGGCTCTTCCAGGTGCCAAGGGTGGAGAAGGCGTCTGCGCCCCGTACCCGCTTCTGGTCGGCCAGCAGCTCGGCGTAGGCGGTGGCAGCGGCGGCGGCGTCACCAGCCTCTCCCCTCGCGCTGGCGAGACGACTCCGGGCGGTGAGGACCGCGCGGTGATCCGGGCCCAGGATCCGCCGCATGCGCGCTATCAGTTCGGTGTAGGAGGTGACCGCCTCCGCCACGTTCCCCGCCTCCTGCCGCCAGTGGGCGAGATCGCAGCTGATGATCAGGGTGTCGGAATGGTCCGGTCCGAGATGTTCGCGAGTGGCGTCCACGAGGTACTCGAAATACTCGACGGCGGCGGTGACCTGGCCGCAGTCGCCCAGACTGGTCCCGGCGCGTTGGAGTACCCGGTGGCCGTCGGGCCGCCACAGGGCGGCGTCGCAGGAGTGACGTATGAGTGCGTTGGTGTTGGCGCGCAGAGCCTGGGCCAGGACGGTGTCGCGCTCGACCTCGGGCCAGGAGGCGAGCAGGGCATCGGCGGCGGCGAGGGCCGTCTGATCGTGCTGGCCGGGGGTGAGGGTGTCCCGGGTGGCCCGCTGGATGAGCTGGTGGAGACGTACGGCCTGCCGGGGGGCACCCGGGGTGTGGTCGATGAGATGGAGCCGGTGCAGGGTACGCAGGGCGCGCACCGCTTCCCGGGGGGTGACCGGGGCCGGTTCCCCGGTGGGCTCCTGGCCGGTGCGGGTGCTGTGCGCGGTGAGGTGAGCGAGGGCAGGCCCGCTGGTCAGAACGGCCTGGGGGATGCCGTTGGGGTCGAGCAGGGCGGCCAAGTGAAGCAGTGGGCGGGCCAGACCGGCAGGGCGGATCGTGTCGGCGCGCTCGATGGACAGGGACCAGGTGGCGGCCACGGTGGTGACCTGGTCGTCAGGCAGCGAGCCGGGTTCCGGCAGCAGGTCGGCCAGCTTCTCGACCCGGTCGGCCAGCATCCGCCGGTAGGAAGTGCAGGTCAGGTTCGCGTCGATGAGGTACGCGGCGGCCTGGGCCAGGGCGAGGGGAAGGTACCCCAGGTCGGCGGCGAGGCTGTTGATCTGGTCGGCCGGCTCGTGGCGGTCGTGCGCGGCGAGCACGGCGGTGAGGTACGCGGATGCCTCCTGGGGGGTGAACAAGCCCACGGTCACGCTGCGTCGGCCCGCACCGGTCAGGGCCGCCTCGCGGCGGCGCGTGGTGACCAGGGCGCGGCCGTGCGGGCTGGCGGGCGGCCACCAGCCGCGCATATCGGCAGGGTCCGCAACGTCGTCCAGTACGACCAGCCACCGGCACGGCCTCTGCCCGGCTTTGGGTTCCAGCCAGGCCAGGAACGCGTGCGCGGCCCGCTCAGGGTCGCTGGGGTCGGCGGCCAGGACCTCGGCCCCGGCCTGCGCGTACCCGGCGGTGATGGCCGAGCGGCTGCTCGCGCTGATCCACACCAGCAGGTCGACCCCGGCGCTGTCCCAGACGGTGCGGGCGTAGTCGGCGGCCAGTTGGGTCTTGCCGACCCCGCCGGTCCCGGTCAGTACCTGGGTGAGCACCGCGGTGCCCCCGCTGTCGACCGCCGTCCGCACCTGGTCGGCCTCGGCCCGGTGCTGGAAGGACGAGGCGCGGGGTGGGATCACGCCGACCTGGTGCGGCCAGGCGGCCGGGGTACGGGGCGGGGCGTGGTGGTGGACTTGTCCGGCGTAGCCGACGGCGAGGCCGCCGTGGTCGGCGAAGACGCCGCTGACGGTGTGAGTCGGCGCGGCCGAGAAGGCTCCGGGTCCGCTCAGTCCTGGTGCGGACCCGGCTGGGAAGGGCTGCCCAGTGTCACGTTCCCCATGGTCACAGCGGCGGCGGACCCGTGGTCGGCCCGGACGTTCACGTTTCCGCCGACGGCCAGCCCGCTCCGGCCGGCCGACACGCCTCCGTGGGAAGCCTGTTGGGCCAGCAGAGCGCGCAGCTCATCCGCGACCTGGCCGCGCTCGACGTCCTCAAGTCCTTCCAGCAGGGCTTCGATCCGGCCCTGCCACACCGCCTCCTGACGGATGCGCAGCCGCTCCGCATCGGTCGGCGGAGCCGCCTCCAGCTCGGCCACGGTCTGATCGAGGCGCTCCAGCTGGGCGTGCTCGCGCTGCGGATCTCCCCGACCGAACCAACGGGCCACCTGCTGGCGTACCCCTGTCCACGCGTCCGTGCCCACGGCCTGCGCCACCGCGGTGCCTCCCGCCGCGGCCAGCGCGGTCATCGCCTCCGACAGCATCCTCGGTCGTCCTCCTGAACGATCAGTCCTGGGCTGGGGCACGCGGTGCACCGGTGCCTTCATCACGTCACTCCATCAGATGCCGCCGCCGTTGTCCCTGGTTCCGTCACGAGTGCGTCCGAACTCGCACCAGGCCCCTGCCCGGACCCTCACCGGCGGACGGGGTCCGGGCGTTCGAGCGTCAGGGTTCCGCGCACGCACGCGCTTTCGAACGGGCAGAAGGCAGAGCAGGTCAGCACCTGGGCCTGGCACCGCCCTTGGCCGTGATCACACGGACCGGTTCCCGCTCGGTCCGGCGTCCCGCCCGGGAGGCCGCACCCGTCCGTCCGCGTTCGGCCCTCTCGAAGCGGCGAGGGCCCGCGGCGGCTGATAGACGTGGCCGTATCCGCAGAGACCACAGAAACCACAGAGGCGCGGAATCCGCAAAGCCGAGGAAGGCCCCTGGATGAAGAGCGGCCGAAGACTCTCCGCCGTCGCCGTCACTGCCGCCGTCGGTATCGGCGCCCTGAGCGCCCAGCCGGCCTTCGCGCGTGGGGACGGGGACCACGGCCCCTGCCACCAGCGCGACGGAGGATGCCAGGGGCCCCCTGGACCGGTAGGACCCGAAGGACCGGCAGGACCCCCTGGGCCGGCGGGACCTCCCGGACCGGCAGGCCCCCAAGGGCCGGCGGGTCCTCCCGGCCCTCCCGGCGTGTCCGGACCCAGCATCACGGTCAACGGCCCGTCCGTCCCCACCGACGGCATGGCCGTAGCGACAGCCGAGTGCCCGACCGGCTACACCGTGGTCAGCGGCGGGTACACGTCGGACGGCCCCCACACCTACGGGGGGATCGGGGAGAAGGGCCACCCCAACAGCACCAACACGGGCTGGGTGGTCCCCACTCCGTTCGGCTCCACTCCTGGAGCGGCGATCCACGCGTGGGCGATCTGCCTGCCCTACGGATAGGCCCCGCGGACAGACCCCGCCCGGGTCGACCTGGGCTCGGCAGCCGTCCACGGCCTGGTTCCGGATGGAGCCACGGGGGCTTCATCGCGGCCTGGGCGCTGGGCCACGCGGACAGGTGCAAGGCCGCCATGACGGGCGCGGGCATCAGCGGGCTGGGGCATGCGGGCCGTGAACGGCGACTGGGGATTCCTCGGAGCGGCGCTCAGCCGCAGCACCGGCTGGGAGGGCCCAGGGCCACACATCCACGACCGGCACAGTCCGATCTCCTGCGCCTCCAGGATCCGCACCCCTGCCCTGATCCTGCACGGCGAAGAGGACACCAACGTTCCGCTCTGCCGGGCCATCCACGTCCCTCACGCCCTGCGCCACCTGGACCGTGTCCTGGGTGGTGAGGCGGATGAGCTGTCTGTGGTGGCGGCAGAGGGTGGCGGCGAGGCTGAGGAAGGCCAGGTAGTGGCGGGGTTGGCGCTCGTAGCGGTGGTTGATCCAGCGATATCCGGTCAGCCACGGCAGCGTGCGCTCGATGCCTCACTTCGGCGTCCGAGCCGTTCACTGGATTCGATTTCCTCGCGGGCGATGCGGACGCCGACGCGTTTCCCGCGATGCCATTTCCGTAGGGCTGGGATGTCGTGGGCCTTGTCCACGTGGAGCTGGCCGGGTTTTTCATGCCAGACGCGGTGGGATTCGCGTCTCGACGGGAGACCGGCCACCACGGGCTTCAGACCTTGGCTGTCGTGGGTATAGGCGGCGGAGATGCCGACTACCAGAGGCAGTCCGTTCGCGTCCAACAGGACGTGCGTCGTGAAACCCGGTTTACCGTGGCCCACGGGGCTGGGGCCTGTGAGTTCACCCCTTTTTTGGCCCGTACGCGGGCGGAGTCGAGGACCACGCGGGTCAGGCCGCGCAGGCCGCACTCGTCGATGCGGTCGAACACAGCCTCGTACAGCCGCCCCAGACACCGGCCCTGGACCAGATGACAAAGCGCCGGTGCACGGCTGCGCGGCGGACTTCGAGACCCCACAGCACGGTGGCAGAGCCCGCCAGGCGCACCCGCTCACCAGCACATAGGCGATCGCCGCGAACAGCGTCTCCTCAGGCGTGTCCTGCGTCCCACCTCCCCGCGGACGCACCCTCGACGGCGGGATCAACGGCTTCGCGATCTCCCACAGCCCGTCCGGAGCAATCCAACTCCACGTATCCCGCCCCATGAACAGCTGAACAATCGCTCACCGCACAGGACACGGTCTTGGTCATCGAAGATCCGAAAATCCTCCACAAAACCCTCTGGGCGCATAAACCCTTCAGAACCTGTGAAAGGCGTCTGAGACCGGGGCGCGACTCCGGGCGCTAGGCATCTGGGTCGAAATGATCCTCCTTTGGAGGCGTCACCCGACGAGGTAGATCCACCTCACCCAATCAAGCTAAATAATCAGATGCCTCGTACCGATACCAGCCCCCTGGGGAGCCGACGTGCTCTTATGTGAAATACGTCACCGACGATTCAGGACGTGGTGAACCCGGCCACTTTCCCAGGAATCTGGGTAGTGGAAATGTCTCGGAGAAAGGCGCTCTGGATGAAGATCGCACGCAGGCTTGCCGCCGTCGCCCTCACCGCCCTCACCGCCGTCGGCGCAGGTGCCGTCGCCGCACAACCGGCCTTCGCGGACGAGTACGGATACAAAGGCCCCTGCAAGCAGGGATGTACGGGTCCGGCAGGCCCTCAGGGTCCGGCCGGTCCGGCAGGCCCTCAGGGTCCGGCCGGTCCGGCAGGCCCTCAGGGTCCGGCGGGTGTCACTTCCTTCACCGTGATCCAGGAGACTGTGCACATCCCGCCATCCACCCCTGACAACGTCCCCGTTCCCACCCCGCTCTGCCCGGCGGGGTCGGTAGCTGTGAGCATCGGGGGCGATGTCGCCGGTGAAGGGCTCTCCAGCACTTTCCGGGAGAGCGGTACGCGCCTCAACCCCGACGGGACCGGCTACGTACGGTTCACCACCGGTACGGCCGAAGGCGATGTCGTCGTCTACACCGTGTGCGCCGAGATGTCCGCCTGACACCCCCGGCACGTGGGCACCTGAGCCGCGTCGACTCGGGTGCCCACTGGTCTCCAACAACCCCTCGCCTGGTACGACCGCTGGCTGTAGACCAGCGCCGGGGCGTACACCGCGGTGTGAAATCAGACCGGGACGCACCGGGAGTGTGACGGAGGTCCCTGCCGGTGCATGGCGGGGACCTCCGCTGGTGAGGCCTCAGGCGACGGGGCCGCCGGACGCGACCCCCGCGACGAACGCGCGCCAGGCCGCGACCGGGAAGACACAGACGCCCCGCCCGGGATCCTTGGAATCCCGGACAGCCATCACCCGCCCATCGAGTCGCGCACCCTCGACGCACTGGCCGCCCTGGTCGTTGCTGTAGCTCGACGTGAACCAGTCAGCCCCACGCAGGGAACCAGCCGTGATGGTCCTGAGGTTCATAGCTCCTCGATTCCTCGATTGCCACCCGGATCACCAGCACCATCAGACAACGACGTCGGCAGCCTTCACCTCAGCAACGAACGCACGCCAGGCGACAGCCGGAAAAACACAGACACCCCGCCCGGGATCCTTGGAATCCCGGACAGCCATCACCCGCCCAACAAGCCGCGCACCCTCGACGCAGTTACCACCCTGGTTATTGCTGTAGCTCGACGTGAACCAGTCGGCACCAGTGGGCTCATGAGTGGTCATGTAGATCAATGCTCCTTGATAGCTTCTCTGATCAGGCCGAGAGATTCCTGTGGCCCCACGGCAAGAATCTGGAGGTCGTTGAACGCCTCTTCGTACAGACCCACATCGGCACGCTTTCGAATGACTGAAGCCCCGCCCAGGTACTCCAGGTAGACGATGGACTCCGCTTCGTTGAGCCGGAACAGAGTGAAGGCGCCATTCATCCCAGGGTGCACACCCGCCTTGAAGGGAACCACCTGCACGCGCACCGAGGGCCGCTCGGCCACCTCCGCCAGATGCTCTATCTGCGCCCGCATGACGGCCGGGCTGCCGACCTGTCGGCGGAGAACCGCCTCGTTGACGACCGCCGCGAACTTGAGCGGCACCGAGGCGCGACGAAGCACTTCCTGCCGCGTCATCCGTACGTCGACGAGCCGGTCGATCTCGTCAATGGAGAGCCTCTCGTGCTCGCGCTGGTAGATCGCTCGTACGTAGGCCTCGGTCTGGAGAAGGCCAGGGACGAACTCGCCCTCGTAGGTGTGCAGAGCGGAGGCGGTGGCCTCCAGGCCCAAGTACGCCTTGAACGTGGGGGCGATGGCCAGCCGATACTCGGGTGACTGCCACCAGTCCCTCTTGGTCTTGGTGACGGCCGCGTACCCCATCAGCAAGGCACGCTTCTCGGGGTTCGCCCCGTAGATCTCGCAGAGCGCCATGACATCCACGGCCTCGACGACCGAGTTCTCTCCCGTTTCCAGCCGCGTCAGCTTCGACGGACTACAGAGCAGAGTGCGGACGACCTGGGTCGAGGTGAGACCGGCCTCCTGCCGGAGCTGTCGAAGCTCACGTCCTAACTGAAGACGGCAGAGTGCGGGCGTCGCCGACTCCACATCCGTAATCATCTTCTGCCTCCCAGGACTTGTTACCCAGTGTGACGGAGAATGTTCCGCTGCCGCAAGGAGCGTTCTGTGCCAACGCAGAACGCTCCACCAGGGGGCGCGAACGCACAGACGCAGCGCGGATATTCACGCAGGAATCTGCTTGCAGAATTCCGCCGCGATGGCCCCAGATTACCGTCCGCGCTGACACGATTACCAAAGGTTGCCGAAACGGTGCGCACCACGACAACGACACCGTCGCGCAGCCCGTCCGTCTGCCGCCCCCACCCCAGATCCGGGAGCCCCCCATGCCCTACCCCTCCCCCGACCAGCAGCCGGAAGTGACCGGCCGTCTCGTGAACGTCGGGACCGCGCTGCGGACCGCCGATGACGTCCTCGCGATCCGGCTCGGCGCCGTCACGCGACGCGAGATCGACGCCCGGAACGCCGAACTTCATGTGCTGGTGGGCCTCTTCGCCGACGCGGTCCTCGACCATGCACGGGACGCCGCCACACGCTCCGTCCGGTGGGAGGTCGATCGGCTTCTCGCTTCGGCGCCGGGGGAAGGCGCGCTCGTCTTCAGCGCCTACCAGCACATGCACGACCTCGCCCGGATGCTGCGCCGGCTGGCCAGCTCCGCTCCGGCCCAGGGCGGGGTGACGGTGTGAGCATGGACGTACGGCCGTGGGAATACGCCACGTTCGCGCCCTCGGGGCACACGTGCTCCGCATGCCTGCGCCCGGTCCAGCGGCTCGACCGCTGCCTCCGGGGCGAGATCCCCCGGCAGAGCGGAGGGCCCGTCACGCTCTACCGGCACATCGACTGCGCCAACCCGCAGCGCCCGTCAGCCCCGTCCCGGTTGACCGGCTGACCGGCTGACCGCCTGCCGTGGCGCGCTCCTGCCATCCGGGGTGCGCTGCGGCCGGTTCGCGCGCGCCGTGCCCGAATCCAACCGCTGGGAGCCCCGCATGAGCACCCCGACCCTCGATCAGGCCCGGCCGCACATGGCCGCGCTCACCGACGCGCTGACCCGTGCCGGTGCCCTCCGGACGCCCGTGTGGTCGCGGGCATTCAGCAGTGTGCCCCGCCATCTGTTCGTGCCCCGCTGGTTCGACCAGGAGCGGAACGAGCGGGGCATCGCCGTGTGGCGCGAGCACCACGGCACGACCACCGCCGACGGCCTCGCCGCCGCCTACCGTGACAAGACGCTCGTGACCGCCCTCGACCCGGACACCGCCGAGCGGGTCGACGAGACGGCGTGGACCGGCGTCCCGACCTCGTCCAGCACCCTGCCCGGACTCATGGCCGGAATGCTCGAAGACCTCGGCGTCGGGGACGGCCACCAGGTCCTCGAAATCGGCACCGGGACGGGTTACAACGCCGCCCTGCTCTGCCACCGGCTCGGCGAGCGCCTGGTGTGCTCCGTCGACATCGATCCCGCCCTCGTCGGCGCCGCACGGGACCGGCTGGCGGCTGCGGGCTTCGCGCCCCGGCTCGTCTCCGGCGACGGAACCCGGGGCAACGTCACCGGGGACCGGTTCGACCGCATCATCGCCACCTGTTCCGTACCGGCCGTACCCGGCGCCTGGATCGAGCAGAGCAGACCCGGCACGGTCCTGGTCGCCGACATCGCCCTCGGCGTCGAAGGCGGACTCGTGCGCCTGGAGGTCGACGAACAGGGCCGCGCGCTCGGCCACTTCACGACGACCGGTGGCCGCTTCATGCCCGCCCGCGCGCAGGCCCGTACGTATGCCGTGCCGCGACGGCCGAGGCCCGCCGCGCAAACGGGCGTCCGGCCGTCGCAGGTCACCGCCGCGGACGTGCGCGCGCACTACGCCTTCCGCCTGGTCCTCGCGTTCCACCTGCCCGGGGCGGAGATCGTCCACCACCTCGACGACGCCGGGACCATGGCGTTGCAGATCCAGGGTCCGGACCGTTCGTGGGCGCGTACGCCCCTCGCGGGCGAGGGCACGGGCACCGTCACCCATGGCGGCGACCCCGGCCTCTGGGCCCGGGTGGAGGAGGCGTGGCAGTGGTGGAACGGCGCGGGCCGTCCGTCCCACGACAGGTTCGGCTACGCCCGTGAGGCGGACGGAGCCGCGCGCGTCTGGTACATCCCCGACGGAACCCGGTGGAGCCTTACGTAACGGCCTTACGTAACGGTCTTACGTAACGGCCTTCCGCGCACCCGCGCGGTCCGTGCGGCGCGTGCGGTCCATCTCCCGCCACTCCGGGCGCAGTCCGGCCAGGTTCGTGGTCAGGAAGTAGGCGGTCGCGCAGGCGATCAGCACCGGGGCGAGTCCGGTGGCGGCCACCGCCGCCCCGGCGAGCAGGCCGCCCAGCGGAATCCCGGCCCAGGCCAGCGAGTCACCGAGGGCGTTGACCCGGCCCAGCATGCGGCGCGGCACCCGTTCGAAGAGGACGGCCCCCAGGACAGGGTTGATGAACCCGGCGCCGAACCCGCTGACGGCGAAGACCGCCAGCACCACCCCCAGCGGGGCACCGGAGGCGAGGACCAGGAACCTCGGCGCCCCGGCCAGCAGGAACCCTGCCAGCACCACCGTCCGGCGCCGCAGCCGGGACGCGACCGCCGCGGCGATCAGGCTCCCGGCCACCGCGGCGGCCCCCATCGCACTGCCCATCAGGCCGATCGCGGCCGGGCCGTTGCCGGACTCCCTCGCCCAGACGGGGATGAGCACCGAACCGATCGCCGCGTCAAGCAGGTTGGTGATCCCCACCATGACGATGACGGTGAGCAGCAGCGGCTCGCCGCGGAGGAAGGTGAAGCCCTCGCCGAAGCGCCGCCAGTAGCCCGGTTCCGCCTCGCCGTCCGCCCGCGGCGGGGCTTCCTCGGCCGCGCGCCCCACACCGCGCGGCAGCAGCAGTGCGATGACCACCGATCCGAGGACGAGGCAGCCCGCGTTGACGACGAGCCCCGTCATCGGGCCGACGAGCGCCACCAGAGCGCCGCCGGTCGCCGGGCCCACGGTGGAGGCGAGCCGCTCGATCACCCCGGACAGACCGGTGGCCCGCTCCAGCGGCACCCTGCCGCGCTCGGCGGCCTCCGGCACCATGACCTCCTTGGCCAGATCCCCCGGGCCACGGGCCGCGCCGATCACCGCGACCAGGAACAGGAGGACCGGGAAGGCCAGCAGGTGCAGGACGTGGAGCAGGGGGACCAGGGCCGCGGCGGTCGCGCTCGCCAGGTCGGCGGTCCAGGAGACGGCCCGGGGGCCGGTCCGGTCCACCACAGGTCCGGTGAGGGCCTTGACCAGCACGTAGGGCGCCATCTCGCAGAAGACGACCAGTCCGGTGCGGGTGGCGCTGCCCGTCGTGACGAGGACGAACCAGGGCAGCGCCACGAGGGAGATCCGGGTGCCGGTCAGCGACAGGGCCATGGCCGTCAGCACCCCGCCCAGCGGCCGTAAGGAACGGGGGCCGGGTATCCGGGCGGCGTCCGCTTCGGCGCCCGTGGCGTCCCGCGCCGTCATGTCGCGTCCGGCTCGGGCAGCAGGTGCGTGAGGAATCCGACCCGCCCGGCCCCCTCGGGGGCGCTCGCCGCCGCCTCCGGTGTGTCCTGCCGGTAGCGGGCGATCAGCTCCCCCAGCTCCTGGCGCAGGGCGATGGTCTCCTCGGGTGTGAGCAGCAGGTTCCAGTCGCTCAGGTCGAAGGTGCCCCGCCAGTCGGGGGGCATCGTACGGAGCCGGTTCAGCATCTGCTGGGTGCGCAGCGTGTACATGGCGGCGACCGACTGCAGGTACGCCAGCGTGGCCTCGGGTTCCTCCTCGGCCAGGTCCCGGCCCCTCAGCTCCGTCGTCCGGTGCACCGAACGCCACCAGCGCTCCCGGGCGTTGCCGCGTTCCGTGTCCTCCTCGACGAAGCCCGCCGCGCCGAGCTGGCGCAGGTGATAGCTGGCCGTCCCGGAGTTGACCCCCAGCCGCTCCGCGAGGCGGGTGGCGGTCGACGGGCCGTGGCTCCGCAGCAGCTCGACCAACTGCACCCGTACCGGATGCGCCAGGGCGCGCAGCCCCTTGGCGTCCAGGACAACCGATTCCGTTTCAACGGCGGGCCGGTCCGGCCCCTCCCACGTATCTGCCATGCGGCACAGACTAAACCACAAAGAGTTCTTCGCGAAGGTTTCTTCGCGAAGAACTCTTTGCGGTCCGCGGGGCGGTACAGAGGGGATCGGCCCACGCGACCTGCGCGCCAGGCCGAAGGAAGACACGGACGCCGGGGATCGCTCCGTACCGGGCCGCGGGCTGTGCGGCCACCGGGACCGGCGGCGGCCCTGCCGGGCGGGGCGGGCCGCGGGATCGTGGCGGCCGATGAGGAGACCCCCCGCCCCCGATGGGGAGACACCCGCCGCCGCTGACGCGCCGCCGGAGCCAGGGGTACGCCCCGACGCGGGGGCGCCCGCGCCGCGGTGCGGGGCGTGCGGCACGATGGGGCGCCGTCCGAACCGCGTAGCCCTACCCGTCGTCCCCAGGAGGAACCCGTGTCCGCCGAGTCGTTTGTCGAGCCGTCGCCGGAGGTTCTCGCCGCCTTCCGGGAGGCCAAGGGCTTCATGCCGGTGGGCGAGGGGCTCGCCCTGTACGCGGCCGCCACCGGGGCCGCCGCGCTGGGGCTGCCGTTGCTGGAGGTGGGCACCTACTGCGGGCGGTCCACGATCCTGCTCGCCGACGCAGCGCGGGCGGCCGGGGTGACGGCCCTCACCGTCGACCACCACCGCGGCAGCGAGGAGCAGCAGCCCGGCTGGGAGTACCACGACCCGGCCGTCGTGGACCCGGAGGTCGGGCGGATGGACACGCTGCCCACCTTCCGCCGCACCCTGCACGCGGCCGGGCTGGAGGACCACGTGGTGGCGCTGGTCGGGCGGTCGCCGCAGGTCGCGGCCGTCTGGGGCGGGAAGCTCGGCTTCGTCTTCATCGACGGCGGCCACACCGACGAGCACGCCACCGGTGACTACGAGGGCTGGGCGCCGCATGTCGCCGAGGGCGGGCTGCTGGTGATCCACGACGTGTTCCCGGACCCGGCGGACGGCGGGCAGGCCCCGTACCGGATCTATCTGCGAGCCCTGGAGTCCGGCGCGTTCGCCGAGGTGTCGGTGACGGACTCGCTGCGGGTGCTGCGGCGGACCGGCCCCGGGATCTGAGACCGGGCCGCCCGGCCGCCCCCGATAGCATCGCGTGATGCCGTACGACGAGAGTGTTCCCCCCACCCGCCGCCGCCGTACTCCGACAGCCGCCGCCGCGCTCACCGGCGTGTGCCTGCTGGGCGCCGCGGGGTGCGGCGGGGCCGGGGGCGGGGGCGGGGGCGGCGTGGCCGCCGGACCCGGACCGGACGGCGGCGCCGCCGCGTCCGCCTCGGCGCCGCCGTCCCCGGCCCCGTCCTCCGCGCACACCTCGCCGCCGGGGAAACCGTCCCGGAACGCCTCGTCCGCCTCCGGGCCGCCGCCCGCCGGTGCCGTCCCGGGCCCGCTGTCCGGCAAGACCGTCGTCATCGACCCCGGGCACAACCCCGAAAACCACCTGCACACCCGCGAGATCAACCGCCAGGTGGACATCGGCACCACCCGCAAGGAGTGCGACACCACCGGGACGTCGACCAACTCCGGTTACGCGGAAGCCCGGTTCACCCTGGACGTCGCGCACCGGCTGCGCACGCTGCTGCGGGCGCAGGGCGCGAAGGTCGTGCTGACGTACGACGACGACCGGGCGTTCGGCCCGTGTGTGGACGAGCGGGCCAGGATCGGGAACCAGGCGCGGGCCGACGCGGTGGTGTCGGTACACGCGGACGGCTCGACGCCCGGCAACCGCGGCTTCCATGTGATCGTCCCCGGACCGGTGCGGGGCGGTGCGGCGGACACCTCGAAGATCGTCGCGCCTTCGCGCGACCTCGGCACCCGGATCGCCGGGCTATTCGTCCGCGCCACCGGAAGCGCGCCCTCCAATTACATCGGCGGCAATACCGGATTGGACACCCGCAAGGATCTGGGCGGGCTGAATTTGTCGACCGTGCCCAAAGTGTTCATCGAATGCGGCAATATGCGAGACCCGAAGGACGCCGCCCTGCTCACCAGCGCGGGTTGGCGCCAGAAGGCGGCACAAGGCATCGCGGACGGCATCAGCAGCTATCTCAACGGGTAGCAAGAGGTAGTTCTGCGGCGAAACCGGGGGGATATGCGTCCGTCTTGCGGGCACGAACACAACCCGTCCAGGCAGACGATAGATTCATCCGTACGATGGGGGCCGCCCCCGAGCTTCGTGCCATGCCCGCCATGCCTGCCGTGCCCGTACCGGCGGCAGCGACGACCGCCCCGACGAGACGATCGACTAAGGACCTTCACGTGAATATCCGCTCCCTCACTCGAGGCGACGGCGTGGTGATCGGAGCAGCGGTCGTGCTGTTCATCGCCTCTTTCCTCAGCCTCTACGGCTGCCCCGTGGGCAGCTGCGTCGGCCTCCGTGCGAACGCCTGGGACGCCCTCGGACTCCTGATGAGCGTCTACCTCGCCGGAATCATCGCGGCGGCGCTGATCATCGTGAGCCGCGCCACCCCGAACCGCAAGGTCGCCGGCTTCGACCTCGGCCAGTTCGGCGCCGCGCTCAGCGTCTTCGCGGTATGGACGTCGTTCTGGACCGTGATCGACGCCAGCAACACGGGCGCCGGACTGATCCTCGGCCTGCTCGCCACCCTCGTGCTCGCGGGCGGCGCGGTCGCCACTCCGCTGGTCCCGGCACTCAAGGCCCCGCTGATGAGCGCCTCCTCCCCGCGCGGCGTGCAGTCGCCGTACGGCGGACAGCCGGGCCAGCCCGGACAGCCCGCTCAGGGGTACGGCTACCCGGGCGGCCAGCAGCCGTCGTACGGCGGCCAGCCCGGACAGCCGCAGCAGCCCTCGTACGGCGGTCAGCCGCACTCCGGCCAGCCCGACCCGCAGGCCCAGCAGGCCCAGCAGGCCCCACAGGCGGCGACGGGTGCGGGTGCCCCGGCCGGGGACTTCACCCCGTTCTGGTTCGCGGTGCCGGTGGCCCGCCCGCTGTACGGGGAGGACGGTTCGCCCGCGCCGATCGCCGAACTGGCGCCGGGCACCTGGTACCTCGCGGTCGAGCAGCGCGGTCCGGGCCTGGTCGCCCAGACCCAGGACGGCCGTCGTGGCGTGCTCCAGGACACCACGGGCATCCAGCGCGGCTGAGCCAGCACGCCGAAGCGGTGCGCAAGCGGCCCTCCGCCCCTTCCGGGCGGGGGGCCGCTGCCGTACCCTCCGTCCTGCGTCACGTATCTGACGTATCGTCAGAACTGCTGGGAGGCGGCGGACATGAGGCTGGGACTGGCGCTCGGGTACTGGGGCCGCGGCCCGAACCCCGCCCATCTGGAGCTGGCCCGGGAGGCCGAGGCGCTGGGGTACGCGTCGGTGTGGACGGCCGAGGCGTGGGGTTCGGACGCGTTCACCCCGCTGACCTGGATCGCCGCGCACACCTCCCGCATCCGGCTCGGCACCGGCATCGCGCAGATGGCGGCGCGCACCCCGACCGCGACCGCCATGCACGCCCTCACCCTGGACCACCTCTCCGGCGGCCGGATGATGCTCGGCCTCGGGCTGTCCGGGCCGCAGGTGGTGGAGGGCTGGTACGGGCGGCCGTTCCCGAAGAGCCCGCTGACCGCGACCCGGGAGTACGTCGACGTCATCCGTCAGGTCCTGCGCCGGGAGGCCCCCGTGTCGCTGGACGGCCGCTTCCACTCCCACCCGTACGCCGGTCCGGACGCCACCGGGCTCGGCAAGCCGCTCAAGCCGATCACCCACCCCCTGCGGCCGGGACTGCCGGTGCTGCTGGGGGCGGAGGGGCCGAAGAACATCGCGCAGACCACGCGGATCGCCGACGGCTGGCTGCCGCTGTACTGGTCGCCGACCCGCACCGATGTGTACGCGGCCTCGCTCACCGGCCTGCCCGACGGGTTCATGATCGCGCCGATGGCACGGGCGCGGGTCTGCGACGACGTCGCCGAGGGACTGCTGCCGGTGAAGGCGATGCTCGGCTTCTACATCGGCGGCATGGGACACGCGGCCCGGAACTTCCATGCCGACCTCATGGCGCGGATGGGTTTCGAGAAGGAGGCGCGGCACATCCAGCGGCTGTTCCTCGAAGGGCGCAAGGAAGAGGCGGTGCTGGCGGTTCCGGACGCCTTCGCGGACGAGATCTCCCTGGTCGGACCGCGCGAACGGATCGCCGAGCGACTGGAGTTGTGGCGCGGGGGGCCGGTGACCGACCTTCTGGTGACGGCACCGGACCCCCACACCCTGCGGGTGCTCGCCGAACTCAACGCGTAGCGCCCGGCCGGGCGCTCAGAACTCGGTGTTCTTCAGCCAGAAGTCCAGCACCCCACGGTCACCGGCCACCTCGGCCCCGCCGTGCTCGACGGGCAGACGCCGCAGGAGGACGAGCAGCAGGTCGGTGAGCGGGGCGCGCAGCGCCACGTCCGCCGTCCCGTGGACACGGCTCCAGCCGAAGCCGCCCTCACCGAACTCGATCAGCCACTCGGCGTCCGGTACGTCGGTGGCGTGCAGGTGGAGGGAGTGACCGGTCCCGGAACCGGGACCGGTCAGGCCCGCGGCCCGCTCGTGGCCCGAGGACCGCGCGAAGTCGAGGATCTGGAGCCACTCCTCGATCGCGTCGGCGGCCAGCTCCGGGTCCACCTCGTAGCCGGTACCGGTGGCGAGCGCGGCGTCGGCGTGGTGGACGATCGTCTCGTGTGCCATCCGGCGCGCCCAGAAGCCCGTGGTGCCGTCCCAGCCCCAGGCCCACACCTTCACCTCCGGGCCCGCGGCCCGCAGCGCCTGGACGGCCGCGGCAGCGCCCTCGGCCAGCCAGGCGTCGAGCGCGGCGGCGTCCTCGCCCTCCGGGGCGGTGCCCGGCACCTGCTTCAGGTCGATGGCCTCGGCGGAGCGGGTACGGACGATCTCGGCGACCCAGTGGTGGACCCGGCCGATGTGGAGGGCGAGTTCGCGCAGGTCCCAGTCGGGGCAGGTCGGGACGGCGGCGGAGAGGTCGGCGCCGCGGAGCGCGGCCCGGAGGGCGTCGGTACGGCTGATGACCTCGTCGCAGTAGCGGTCGTGCGTCAGTGAGCTCATAGCCATACCCTAAGCATGACGGATGGTTGAAATCCCGTGATTAACCGCCGAGTTGGGAAGTGGTGGGCACCTTGTCCTTCACCTCGGCGCCCACGCTGCTGCCGGCCGACTTGATGCCGTTGATCACGCTCTCGAAGGCGCCGATGTCGCCCTCGCCCGCCTGACCGCTGCGGAGTTTGCTGCCGAGGCTCTTGAGCGATTCGATGCCCGCGGTCAGCGGAGCCACCGCCTTGGAGAGCAGCGGATCGCCCTTGGCGTTCTCCGCCGCGGCCTTCAGCCGGTTGTAGGTGAAGCCGCCCGCGAGCCCGGCCTTGACCAGGGCGAACGTCCGCCCGTCCGCGCCCTTCTTGAACGTGCCCGCCCGGTACGGCTTCACGATCCACTGGTACGCCGCCCCCGCCGCGAGCCCCGCGTTGGCGACGAACCGCGTCTTGGCGAACTTCTGTGCCTGGGCGGACGAGGTGGCGCTCGGCGAGGCCGAACCGCTCGCGCTGCCTCCGCCGCTCCCGCCGCAGGCGGTGGCCCCCACGACCAGGGTGCCGGACAGCAGCAGCGGGACGAACAGACGGCGGACCGGCACCGGACCGGTCGCGGCGGAACTGGGCACGGCGGGCCTCCCTGGCCGGGGCCTCGGGACGGCCCCACGACGGGTGGCCGCTGCGGCCACTCGCGGTCAGGCTCGCCCGCCCCGGGGGCCTGCGCCACCCGGACCGCGCCATCCGGGTCCGGGTACCCCTTTCAGCGGCAGCAGTCCGGCTCCAGGCCGCGCGGGAGGTGTTCGCCGCCGAAGACCGCGGTGGTCGCCTCGTGGCCGCCGAGCGCGGCCACCGCGAGGAGCAGGGAGCCAGCCGTCCAGGTGGTGAGCTCCTGGGGCCAGAAGGCCCGGTCGCCCTCGAAGACGTACCCCGTCCAGTACAGGCCGCCCCCGGCGCGCAGGTGCTGGACCGACTGGAGGATCTCCAGCGCCCGGTCGGACTCCCCCACCGCCCAGAGGGCCAGGGCGAGTTCGCAGCTCTCGCCACCGGTCACCCAGGGGTTGGGCACGACGCAGCGCACCCCGAGGCCGGGGACCACGAAGCGGTCCCAGCCGGCGTCGATGCGCTCCTTGGCGGCCGGTCCGGTGAGCGCGCCGCCGAGGACCGGGTAGTACCAGTCCATCGAGTAGCGGCTCTTGTCCAGGAAGCGTTCCGGGTGCTCGCGGATCGCGTGGGCCAGCGCCCCGGCGGCCAGCTCCCAGTCGGGCTGGGGCTCCTCACGGCGTTCGGCCAGCGCGAGGGCACAGCGCAGCGCGTGGTGGACGGAGGAGCAGCCGGTCAGCAGCGCGTCGTGCACGGGGGTGCCGTCGGCCTCGCGCTTCCAGCCGATCTGGCCGCCGGGCTGCTGGAGGCCCAGGACGAACTCGACGGCGGCGTAGACGGTCGGCCACATCCGGTCGACGAAGGCGTCGTCGCCGGTGGCGAGGTAGTGGTGCCAGACGCCGACGGCCACGTACGCGCAGAAGTTGGTCTCCAGCGAGCGGTCGGTGGGCCGGTCCGCGTCCCCGTCGTGGTAGGCGGCGTACCAGGAGCCGTCCGGGTTCTGGTGCCGGGCCAGCCAGTCGTAGGCGCGGGCGGCGGCCCCGTGCTCACCGGCCGCGTCCAGGGCCATGGCGGCCTCGGTGTGGTCCCACGGGTCGAGGTGGTGGCCGCGGAACCAGGGCAGGGCCCCGTCCTCGCACTGCGCGGCGAGGAGCGCGGCGACGGTCTCGGCGGCCTCCTCGGCGGTGAGGACACCGGGCAGGACGAGGTGTTCGGTCTGCTCGGGTACGGTCACGCCTCGGCCCCGGCCAGATCCTGGGCGGTGGCCGCGGGGAGGTGGGGCTTGGTCGCGTACGCCACGAAGCTCTTGCCGACGACGGGGTTGAGCAACTGCTCGGCGACCCGGGTGGCCATCGGCTTCTTCATGATGTCCCAGACCAGGAGCTTGTGGTACGCGCGCACCGGCAGCGCCTTGTCGTTGTCCACGCCGAAGGCGCACTTCAGCCACCAGTACGGCGCGTGCAGGGCGTGGGCGTGGTGGGTGCCGTACGGCTTGAGTCCGGCGCCGCGCATCTTGCCGAGGAGTTCGTCGGCCTTGTAGATGCGGATGTGGCCGCCCTCGACCTCGTGGTAGGCGTCGGAGAGCGTCCAGCAGACCTTCTCGGGGCCGTAGCGCGGGACGGTGACCGCGATCCGGCCTCCGGGCCGGAGGACCCGGACCATCTCGGCGAGGACGCCCTTGTCGTCGGGGATGTGCTCCATCACCTCGGAGATGATCACGACGTCGAAGGAGGCGTCGGGGAACGGCAGGTTGAGCGCGTCACCCTCCATCGCGGTGGCGGTGGCGCCCGCGGGGGCCTCCCCGGCCTCCTTCATCGCGGCGAACCACTTGGCGACCTCGCGGATCTCCTCGCCGTTCCGGTCCAGGGCCACCACCTGGGCGCCGCGCCGGTAGCACTCGAAGGCGTGGCGTCCGGCGCCGCAGCCCAGGTCGAGCACCCGGTCACCTGCGGCGAGCGGGAAGCGGGTGAAGTCCACGGTCAGCACGAGTGCCTGCTTTCGCGGTCGAGGGGTGGGGTCGGGCGGAGGGACGAGTGCGCGGGGGCGGTGCGGGGCCGGGTCAGCGACGGCCGCCGGAGCGGGCGGCGATCGCCTCGCGGTACAGGGCGGCGGTGCCGAGGGCGGCCTGCTTCCAGGTGAAGCGGGAGAGCACCCGGTCGCGGCCCGCGGCGCCGAGCCGGGCGCGCAGCTCCGGGTCGCCGAGCAGGCGGCCGAGCGCGTCGGCCAGGGCACCGGCATCGGCGGGCGGGACGGCCAGGCAGGTCTCGCCGTCCTGGCCCGCTACCTCGGGGATGGCGCCGCCGGTGGTGGCGACGAGCGGGGTGCCGGTGGCCATGGCCTCGGCGGCGGGCAGCGAGAAGCCCTCGTACAGCGAGGGGACGCAGGCGATCTGGGCGCCGCGTACGAGGTCGACGAGTTCGGCGTCGGTGATGCCCTTGACGAACTCGACGGCGTCCCCGAGGCCGTGCCGTTCGATGGCCTGGGCGACCGGTCCGTCCTCGGCCCGCTTGCCGACGACGACGAGGTGCGCCCGCGGGTTCCCGGCGCGGAGCTTGGCGAGCGCCTCGACGAGATGGACCAGGCCCTTCAGCGGTACGTCGGCGCTGGACGTGGTGACGATCCGGCCGGGCACCTCGGCGACCGCGGGGTCGGGCGACCAGAGGTCGGTGTCCGCGCCGATGTGCACGACGTGGATCCGGTCCGGGCGCACCCCGAGGTGGTCGACGATCTCCTGCTGGGAGGAGCCGGAGACGGTGAGTACCGAGGGCAGTCGGCGGGCGACCCGCTTCTGCATGCGGGTGAAGGCGTACCAGCGGCGCACCGAGGCCCGTCGGCGGCGGTCGGCGGCGGCGTCCAGTTCGAGCTGCCGGTCGACGGTGATGGGGTGGTGGATCGTGGTGACGAGCGGGGCGCCGAGGTCCGCCAACAGCCCGTAGCCGAGCGTCTGGTTGTCGTGGATGACGTCGAACTCGCCGCGCCGGGCGGCGAGATGGCGGCGGGCGCGCAGGCTGAAGGTGAGCGGCTCGGGGAAGCCGCCGGTCCACATGGTGGCGACCTCGGCCAGGTCGATCCAGTCCCGGTACTCGCCGCGGCCGGGGGTGCGGAAGGGGTCGGGCTGGCGGTAGAGGTCCAGGCTGGGCAGTTCGGTGAGCGGGACGCCCTCGTCGAGCACCGGATAGGGCTGGGCGCCGATCACCTCGACGTGGTGGCCGAGCCGGGCGAGTTCACGGGAGAGGTGGCGTACGTAGACGCCCTGGCCGCCGCAGAAGGGGTTGCCCTTGTAGGTGAGAAGCGCGATGCGCAACGGGCGGTCGCCGGACGCGCCGCCGCCCGCGCGGGGGCCCGACTCTATGGCCTCAGCGGTCACACTCGGCCCCCTTCTCACTGCGCTTCAGCCGGAGCGTAACCGCTCGCGCTAATCTAGAACAAGTTTCAGACTGGATCGTTCAATGAGCTACGAATCTACCGGCAGGTAGCGTCGGTGCAACGGCCGGATCAGGTGATTCGCGCCACCACCGGGCGCGCTGGCATGCTGTGCGCGCCCGGGAGACCGAAGCGTCTCCCGCCGGTCGCGGACAGAAGCCATGGATGGGGACGGGGACACATGACAGCGGAAGCCAAGCCGGCATCGCCGCCCCTGACCGAGCGCCAGGAGGCCCGTCGCCGCCGCATCCTGCACGCCAGCGCCCGGCTCGCCGGCCAGGGCGGCTTCGAGGCGGTGCAGATGCGCGAGGTCGCGGAGGACGCCGGGGTCGCCCTGGGCACGCTGTACCGCTACTTCCCGTCCAAGATCCATCTGCTGGTCGCCACCATGCAGGACCAGCTCCAGCACCTGCACTCCACGCTGCACCGCCGCCCGCCGGCCGACCGGGGCCCGGCGCAGCGGGTCGCGGACACCCTGATGCGGGCGTTCCGCGCGCTTCAGCGCGAGCCGCACCTGGCGGACGCGATGGTGCGGGCGCTGACCTTCGCGGACCGCAGCGTCAGTCCGGAGGTGGACACCGTCTCGCGGATCACGACGGCGATCATCCTGGACGCGATGGGGCTGGAGGACCCGACGCCGGAGCAGTTGTCCGCGGTCCGGGTCATCGAGCACACCTGGCACTCGGCGCTGATCACCTGGCTGTCGGGGAGGGCGTCGATCGCCCAGGTGAAGATAGACATCGAGATGGTGTGCCGCCTGATCGACGTGACCTGGCCCGAGGGCGCCCCGCAGGCGTGACCCGGCCCGGGAGCGCCCGCGGCCGTGCCCCGGCCCGGAAACCGTGGCCGCCGTCGCACGCCCGCCAGGGATTACGGGACAGCCCCTAGCACAGGAAGTGACCGGACCGCAGCCCTTTCATCACATTCCTCTCACCGTTCTCTCCGAAAGGGCCACAGGCCGCCGCCTAGCATGGCCATGACCAGCACCGATGGAGAGGACGACATGGCTGACCAGTCAGGTATCGCAGGCGGCGCGGCCGGGGCCCAGGCCCCGGGCGGACCGGGATTCGGCGCGCAGCCGCCGGCCGGTTACGGGTATCCCGGCGGCGCCGTGCTGCCCAGCGGCAAGGCCACCGCCTCGATGGTGCTCGGCATCCTCGGCCTGGTGCTCATCCCGATCATCCTGCCGATCATCGCCCTGGTCCTCGGCGTCTCCGCCAAGCGGATGGCCGACCGGGGAGAGGGCGGCGGCCGCGGCCAGGCGGTCGCGGGCATCGTGATGGGCTGGGTGGGCATCGCGTTCGCGCTGCTCGGCGTCACCGTGGCCACGATCCAGGGCATCAGCGCGATGTAACGGGCGGCACTCCGCCCTGCCGGCCGCGTCGCAGAACCGTACGATCCGGTTCCTCGGCGCGGCTTTCGCATACCCGCGTACGGCTTTCGCGTACCGGCTCCATGTGCCGGGGCCACATGTGCATCGCGCCAGGTGGGGCGCCCGGCACCATATCGACGGCGGCGCGCTGTTCATACGGTTCGGCGACATCACAGGAACACGCCGAGGAGCCGGTCACCATGCGTCGCAGAGCCACGGGCACCCCCCGTCACCGCGGATCACTCTCCACCGCCCTGTCACTGGCCTGTGCCGGTCTGCTGCTGACCGGGTGCACCGCCGCCGGGAAGGCCGGTGAGGGCGGCTCCGGCGGGGAAGCGAAGGACGGCACCGTCAAGGTGGGCCTGGTGTACTCCCGGACCGGGCTGCTCGCCGACTACGGGAAGCAGTACCGGGACGGCTTCATGGCGGGCCTGAACCACGCCACGAACGGCACCCGCGAGGTGGCCGGGCACCGCATCGAGGTCGCCGAGCAGGACGACGCGGGCGACCCCGGCAAGGCGGTCGCCGCGGCCAAGACCCTGATCGGCAAGGGCTACAAGGTGCTGGCGGGCACCACCGACTCCGGGGTGGCGCTCCAGATGGCGCCGCTCGCCGCCCAGAACAAGGTCCTCTACATCAGCGGTCCGGCCGCCACCGACGCCGTGACCGGCATCAACGACTACACCTTCCGCTCGGGCCGCCAGTCCTACCAGGACATCCTCACCGCCGGGTCGATGCTCGGCGAGGCCAAGGGCAAGAAGGTCACGGTGCTGGCCCAGGACTCCACGTTCGGCCAGGCCAACGTCGCCGCGGTCAAGGCGGTCCTCGGCGCCGGGGGCGCGGAGGTCGGCTCCGTACTGGCCCCGCCCAGCGCCACGGACCTGACCCCGTTCGCCCGGCAGGTGAAGGCGGCCCGCCCCGACCTGGTCTTCGTCGCCTGGGCGGGCTCCACCGCACCGGCCCTGTGGACCGCGCTGGACCAGCAGGGCGTGCTGGAGGCGGGCAAGGTCGTCACCGGACTCGCGGGGACCGCCTCGTACCCGGTCTTCGGGAACGCCGGGACCAAGGTGTCGTTCCTCGCGCACTACTTCCCCGGGGCGGGCGGCGGCAACGCCGTGGAGAAGACCATGCTCGACGCGGTCACCAAGGCGGGCGGCACCCCCGACCTGTTCACCCCCGACGGCTTCACCGCCGCGCAGATGGTGGTGCGGGCGGTCGAGGAGGGCGGCGCCACCGACACCGCCGCCATGGTCAAGGCCCTGGAGGGCTGGAGCTTCGACGGGGTGAAGGGCAAGGAGCAGGTCCGGGCCGGGGACCACGCCCTGGTGCAGCCGATGTTCGTCGCGAAGCTCAAGGGGAAGGGCACCGCCGCCCGCCCGGAGCTGGTGGACACCGTGCCGATGGCCGAGGCCGCGCCGCCCGCGAAGCCCTCGGCGGGCTGACCGATGGCCGCACCGGACACCACCGCGCCGCGCGCGGACCGGGCCCCGGACACCGCCCCGGTGCTCCGGCTGGCCGGGATCGGCTGGAGCGTCGGCGGGGCGACGATCGTCGAGGACGTCTCCCTGAGCGTCCGCGAGGGCGAGTTCCTGGCCTTCATCGGCCCCAACGGGGCGGGCAAGACCTCCCTGTTCAACCTGATCAGCGGGGTCACCACGGCCACCTCCGGCACCATCGAGCTGGACGGCGCCGACCTGACGCAACGGCCCGCCCACGCGCGGGCCCGGCTCGGCCTCGGCCGCACCTTCCAGACGTCCAGCCTCTGGCCGGGCATGAGCGTGGCCGAACACGTCCGGCTGGCCGCGCAGGCCGCCAGGGGCGGCTCCCACCGGCTGTGGCGGCGGGCCCCCCGCTTCGCCTCCGAGGTGGAAGGCGTCCTGGAGCGCACCGGCCTCGGCCACCGGGCCGCGGCCACCGCCGCCGAACTGTCGCACGGCGAGAAGCGGAAGCTGGAGCTCGCCGTGCTGCTGGTGGGCGAGCCCCGGCTGATGCTGCTCGACGAGCCGATGGCCGGGGTCAGCGCCGAGGAGGTCCCCGCACTGACCGAACTCATCCGCACCCTGCACCGGGACGAGGGGCGCACCGTCCTGATGGTCGAACACCACATGGACGTGCTGCTGGGACTGGCCGACCGGCTCGCCGTGATGCACCACGGCAGGCTGCTCGCCCTGGACACCCCCGAGGCGGTCACCGCCGACCCGACCGTCCAGCAGGCCTACCTCGGGGAGGGGCTGTGACGGCCGGACCCCTGCTCGCCGTACGGGACCTGAGGGTCCTGATCGGCGGGCGGCACATCCTGCACGGCGTCGACCTGGACGTCGCCCGGCACGGCGTGACCGCGCTGCTGGGCCGCAACGGCGCCGGAAAGACCACGACCGTACGCGGCGTCCTCGGGCTCGTCCCGCGCACCGGCAGCATCCTGCTGGACGGTGCGGAGACCGTGGCGATGCCCACCCACACCGTGGTGCGCCTGGGCATCGGCTACGCCCCCGAGGACCGGGGGATCTTCGCCGGACTGACCGTCGCGGAGAACCTGCGGCTGGCCGAACGGCGCGGAGCGGAGGGGCCCGCGTACGGGCTCGTCCACGAACTGTTCCCCGAACTGGAGCGCCGTGCCGGGCAGTTGGCGGGCACGTTGTCCGGCGGGCAGCAGCAGATGGTGGCCATCGGCCGGACCCTGCTCAACGGCAACCGGCTGATCATCGCCGACGAGCCCACCAAGGGCCTGGCGCCCAAGGTGGTCACCGAGGTCACCCAGGTGCTGGAACGGGCCGCCGAGGCGGTGCCGGTACTGCTCGTGGAGCAGAACCTCGCCGTGGTACGGCGGCTCGCCCGGCACTGCGCGGTGCTCGCCGACGGCCGCACCGCCCACCAGGGCCCGGCCGCCGAGCTGCTGGGCGACGCGGAGACGGCCCGGCGGCTGCTGGGCGTCGGACACGGTCCGGCCGCCGGAGCCGCCGCCCACGGACCTGCCACCGAAGCACCGTCGCGGGAGGCGGATTCCTGATGTCCACCGTCGTACTGCTCACCATGACCGGACTCGGTCTGGGAGCCCTCTATTTCCTGATCGCCTCGGGCCTCTCGCTGATCTTCGGCCTGATGGACGTGCTCAACTTCGCGCACGGGGCGCTGCTGTCGATCGGCGCGTACGGCACCTGGTGGGCGGCCTCCGGCCATCTGCCGGGCGCCGGACCCGGCGGGGCGGGCTTCGTCCTCGCGGTCCTGTTCGGTACGGCGGTGGGCACCGCGGCCGCCGTACTGCTGGAACTCGCCGTCGTCCGCCCGCTCTACACCCGGCCGCGCGAGCAGGTGCTCGCCACGGTCGGGGTGGGGCTCGCCGTCCCGGCGCTGCTGTCGGGGATCTGGGGCTCGGACGCCCGCACCTTCCCCGGGCCGAAGGCGCTGTCCGGCACGTTCGGGCTGTTCGGCGCGCAGGTGCCGGTCAACCGGCTGGTGCTGGTCGCGGCGGCCGTCGTGGTGCTGGTGGCGCTGCGGCTCTTCCTCGGCCGCACCCGGCACGGTCTGGTCGTACGGGCCGGGGTCGAGGACCGGGCGATGGTCACCGCGCTCGGCATCGACGTACGCAAGGCGTTCACCCTCGTCTTCGCGATCGGCGGCAGTGCCGCCGCGCTCGGCGGGGCGCTCGGCGGCCTGTACTTCGGCTCGGTCGACCCCCGGCAGGGCACCTCGCTGCTGATCTTCGCGTTCGTCGTGGTGGTCACCGGCGGCATGGGATCGGTGAGCGGCGCCGCCGTGGCGTCCGTCGTCATCGGCCTGGTCCAGCAGTTCGCCAACTACTACACCGCAGCGGGCCTCGGCGATCTGGCCGTCGTGGTCCTGCTGGCCGCGCTGCTGCTCGTCCGGCCGCGCGGACTGACCGGGAGGCTCGCGTGAGCACCGTCACCGAGACACGTCGCCGCACCGGCGAGGAGACCGCCGCCGGGCACACCCCGGGGAGCACCGTCCGGCTGCTGCGCCGTTGGTGGCCCGCCGCCGCCCTGCTGGTGCTGGCCGTCGCACCGTTCAGCGCACTGCCGCTGCCCGGACTGCTGGACGGGCCGCTCGGCAGCCCGGGGAGTCTTCAGCTCCTCGCCACCTGCCTGCTGTTCGGCGCCCTGGCGACCGGCTACGACCTGCTGCTGGGCCGTACCGGGCTGCTCTCCTTCGGGCACGCGCTGTACTTCGCGACAGGCAGCTACGCCACGAACATGTTCCTGCTGGAGGCGGGGCTGCCGTTCGCGGTGTCCGCGCTGCTCGGCGTCGGGTGCGGGATCGGCCTCGCGCTGGCGCTGGGCTCGGTGAGCCTGCGGGTCACCGGGATCGGCTTCTCCATGGTGACGCTGGCGTTCGCGCAGGCCGGGTCGATCCTGGTGTCCCGCAACCCCGGCGGGCTGACCGGCGGCGAGGAGGGCCGGGCGGCCCCCGCCGAACTGCTGCCGTCCGGGTTCGTCGGCATCGAGAACACCGCGAACCTGTACTGGCTGGCGCTCGGCTACCTGGTCCTCACGCTGGCCGTCGTCCACTGGGCGGTCAACTCTCCCACCGGGCGCGTCTGGGAGGGCGTCAAGGAGAACGAGCGCCGGGTGGAGGTACTGGGGCTGAAGCCGTACGGGTTCAAGCTCATGGCCTTCGTGCTGGCGGGCGCGCTGGCCGCGCTGGGCGGTCTGGTGCACCTGCTGCTGACCGGTGGCTCGACCCCGCAGACCACCACCTCCGACTTCACCCTGTCGCTGCTGGTGATGGTGGTGCTGGGCGGATCCGGCACCCGGTGGGGGCCGATGGCCGGAGGCATCCTGTACACCTGGGCCGATCACCGGCTCGGTGACCTGGCGGGCTCCGGCGCGGTCGCCGATCTGCCCGCGGTGCTGCGGGTGCCGCTCTCGCAGCCGCTGTTCCTGCTCGGTGTGGTGTTCGTGGCCGTGGTACACCTGCTGCCCGGCGGACTGGCCCGGCTGCCGTCCCGGCTGGCCGCACCGCGCCGTCGCCGCACCGGCACCGACACCGACACCCCCGCGGACCGCGGGGCCCGGAAGGAGAACGCACGCCCATGACCGCGTACGAAGAGATCCGAGTGCCCGTGACCGGCGGCGAGCTGGCGGTGCTGCGGTGGCCCGCCCGGCAGCCCGGCGCCCCGGTCGTCGTGGCCCTGCACGGCATCACGGCGAACGCCCTGTCCTGGGGGCCGGTGGCCCGGCTGCTGGACGGCCGGGTCACCCTGGTCGCCCCGGACCTGCGGGGCCGGGCCGGGAGTTCGGCGCTGCCGGGCCCGTACGGGATCGCCGCGCACGCCGACGACGCCGCGGCGGTGGCCGACGCGGTGGCGGAGCCGGGCCGGGTGGTGCTGGCGGGCCACTCGATGGGCGCCTTCGTGGCGGCGCTGGCCGCGGTGCGGCACCCGGAGCGGTTCGGGCCGCTGCTGCTGGTGGACGGCGGGGTCGGCTTCCCCGCCCCCACCCACCTCTCCCCCGACGAGCTGCTGACCGCGGTGATCGGCCCGGCCATGGACCGGCTGTCGATGACCTTCCCGGACCGGGCCGCGTACCGGGCGTTCTGGCAGGCGCACCCGGCGTTCGCGCGTGGCTGGTCCGCGGAGGTGGACGCGTACATCCAGCGCGACCTGACGGGGGGCGAGCCCGCGCTGCGCTCCTCCTGCCGGATCGAGGCGGTGCGGGCCGACGGGATCGGCCTGTTCGGCGAGGACGTGCTGGCGGCGGTGCGGCGGCTGCCCGTGGAGGCGACGCTGCTGTGGGCGCGGCGCGGCCTGATGGACGAGGACCAGGGCCTGTACGACGAGGAGCGGCTGGCGGTGGCGGACCTGGGCGGTACGCGCGTGACACCGGTCCCGGTCCCGGACGTCAACCACTACACGCTGCTCACCGGGGACGCGGGCGGCGGGCAGATCGCCGAGCGGCTGGTGACGATGGCGACGTGACCGGTCAGGGAGCCTTGCCCGTCAAGAGGTGCAGGCGGAGGGCGAGCTGGAGTTCGAGGGCTCGGTCCGGCGCGTTCCAGTCGTGGCCGAGCAGCGCCTGCACCCGGTCGAGGCGCTGCACCACCGTGTTGACGTGGACGTGGAGTTCGTCCTTGGCCCGCACGAGGCTGCCCCCGGAGCCGAAGTAGGCGCCGAGCGTGCGGACCAGGTGCGTGCCGCGCTGCGCGTCGTACTCCAGGAGCGGCCCGAGGGTCGCGGTGACGAAGCCGTCGACGTCCTGGGCGTTGCCCAGCACCACGCCCAGGAAGCCGAGTTCCTCGACGCAGGCGCCCTCCCCGGTGCGGCCGAGGACCCGCATCGCGCGCAGGCAGCGGGAGGCTTCCCGGTAGGCGTCGGCCAGCTCCCCGACGCCGCGCGCCGGGCCGGTGGCGGCGACGGTGACGGGGGCCTGGGCGAGCTGGCCGAGCTGGGCCGCCGCCGCGCGCGCCGCGTCCCCGGCCGCCGGGGCCCGGTCCCCGGCGGCGACCAGCAGCACCACGGTCCCGGCGTGCTCCGCGCTCACCCCGTGGACGCCGCCGCCGAACAGATAGCGCACCGCGGCGGGGGCCAGGCGTTCGCGGGGGCCGCCCTCGGCGACCAGCAGCAGGTGGGGGCGGTCCAGGTCGATGCCGAGGCGTCGGCCGCGTTCGGTGAGCCCGGCCGGGTCGCGGCCGGCGTCGGTCAGCAGGTCGGTGATCAGCTCGCCGCGTACCCGGTTCTCGGTCTCGGCGACCGTACGCCGCAGCAGCAGCAGGAGCCCGGTGACCACCGAGGCCCGTTCGAACAGCCGCCGGTCGGAGTCGTCGAGCGGGCCGCGCCGGTGCAGGACCAGACCGGCCAGCAGCTCCCGCCCGGCCAGCACCGCGCAGATCCACCGGCCGTCGCGCTGCACGGCGCGGGCGCCGGTACGGGACTCCTCGGCGGTCTCGGCCAGCCAGCCCGCGTCCATGCTGTCGGCGGCGAAGTCCCCGCCGTCGGGCCGGACGGCGGCCAGCGGACGGCCGACCGGATCGTGAATGGTCAGCGGGGAGTCCAGCAGCCCGGCGACCGCCGCCGCGACATCGGCGACGTCCCGGCCGCGCAGCACCAGGTCGGTGAGCCGGTCGTGGGACTCCTCGGCCCGCCGCATGGCCGCCGAGTGAGCCCGCACCGCCGCGTTGGCCCCGGCCAGTTCGGCGTTGGCCCCGGCCAGTTCGTCCAGGGCGGTGCGGGTGTCGGCCAGGGCGCGGGCGGTGTCGATGGCGATCGCCGCGTGGGCGGCGAGCGAGCAGAGCAGCGCGACCTCGTCGGGGCTGAAGACGCGGGGCGCCCGGTCGGCGGCGAAGAGGACGCCGATGACCTTGCCGGTGCCGCCGCGGCTGGAGCCGAGCAGCAGCGGTACGCCGAGGATGGCGACGAGCCCTTCGTCGAGCACCCCGGCGTTGATGTTGCGGGTGTGGTGGAAGCGGTCGTCGGTGCGGTAGTCGGGGGTGGCGTACGGGCGGGCGGTCTGCGCGACCAGACCGCCCAGCCCGTGGCCGAGCTCCAGCCGCAGCCGCTGGAAGACCACCGACACGGAGCCGTCGGTGACCCGCATGTAGGTGTCGCCCGCCTCCTCGTCGGGGAGCGTGAGGTAGGCGGTGTCCGTGCCGAGCAGCATCCTGGCCCGGCGGACGATCGCCTTCAGCACCTCGTCCAGGTCGCGGGAGGCCGCCAGGTCGCCCGCGGTGTCGAAGAGCGCGGTGAGCTGGAGCTCGCGGCGGCGGTGCTGGCGCAGGGCCCCTCTGATCCGCAGCGCGGTGGCGGTCGCCCGCTCCACCTCCGCCAGATCGCCCGCCGGCACCCCGGCGGCGCGCGCCCGCGAGAAGACGGCGCCCAGTGCCTCGGCGGGGGCGTCGTCGGCCAGCAGGTCGAGCAGGTGGCGCAGATGGGGTGCGGCGGAGGCGGACGGTTCAGACATGAGGGGCCGGTCTTCGTCGGGGGCGGGGGTCAGTTGGCGGTCCAGCCGCCGTCCATGGAGAGCGAGGTGCCGGTGATGTGCCCGGCGCGCGGCCCGCAGAGCCACAGCACGGCCCCGGCCACGTCCTCCGGCTCGATCAGCCGCTTGACCGCGCTGCGCTCCAGCATGACCCGGCCGACCACGTCCTCCTCGGAGATGCCGTGAGTGCGGGCCTGGTCAGCGATCTGGTTCTCGACCAGCGGAGTGCGTACGTAGCCGGGGCAGACGCAGTTGCTCGTCACCCCGTGCTCCGCCGCTTCGAGCGCGACCACCTTGCTGAGTCCCTCCAGTGCGTGCTTGGCCGTCACATAGGCCGACTTGTAGGGGCTGGCCCGCAGGCCGTGCACGGACGAGATGTTGACCACGCGCCCCCAGCCGCGTTCGTACATGCCCGGCAGGGTCCGGCGCAAGATGCGGAACGGGGTCTCCACCATCACGCGCTGGATCAGCGCGAACCGGTCCGGCGGGAAGGTGTGCACCGGCGCGACGTGCTGGAGCCCGGCGTTGTTGACCACGATGTCCGCGTCGGCGGGCAGGGTCTCCACCACCTCCGGGTCGGCGAGGTCGGCCACCCACGCCGTCCCGCCGATCGCCTCCGCGAGGCTCCGCGCGGCCTCCTGCGCCTTGTCCACCACGTGGACCCGGGCGCCCGCCGCCGCCAGGGCCTCGGCGCAGGCCCGTCCGATCCCGCTCGCGGCACCCGTGACCAGGGCGGTGCGCCCGGCGAGGAACCGGTCGGCGGGCGAGGGCGCGGCGCCCGGGGCGGGCGGCGGAACGGTGAACGGGGCGGCCTGGGCGTCCGGGCGCTGGGGAGTCTCCATGGCCGTCACCGTAGGGAGGCCGGGGCCCGCGTCACACGGGGCCGGTGCACACACCGTGGTACCCCGGCATGGTGGCGGACCACATGGTGCGGGTGGGGCGGCGGGCGGCGGCGGGCCACCCGGCGCGGGTCCACGGCGGGCCACCCGGCACGGGTCCGCGGCGGGCCACCCGGCACGGGTCCGCGGCGGGCCACCCGGCACGGGTCCGCGGCGGGCCACCCGGCACGGGTCCGCGGCGGGCCGTCAGTGCGCCGCGTCCAGCAGGGCCCGCTGCTCCTGTGTCAGCTCCAGCTCCACCGCGGCCAGGCTCTCGTCCAGCTGCGCCACCGAGGACGCCCCGACCAGCGGGACGAAGGGGACCTCGCCGCCGATGAGCCACGCCAGCACCACCTGGTTGACGCTCGCCCCGGTCTCCTCGGCGACCTTCCGCAGCGCGGCCTGCCGGACCGGGGTGCCGGGGTGGTCGTACTCCGGACCCAGCGGCTTGTCGTCACGGACGTAGGCCCCGGCCAGCAGCGGGGAGTACGCCACCGGCACGAGCGCGGGCTCGGCCCGCAGATAGCTGAGCAGGTCCCCGGAGGCCACACCCTCCTGGCCGTCGGGGGAGCGCCAGCTGGGCTGGTCGGTGCGGCGGCGCAGATAGCTGTGGTGGTACTGGAGGACCTCGTACCCCGGCAGCCCGGCGTCCGCCGCGATCCGGCGGGCACACTCCACCTGCCAGGCCCAGTGGTTGCTCACCCCGAGCAGTCCGACGGTGCCCTCGATGACCAGCTCCGCGAAGGCCCCGACGGTCTCCTCCAGCGGTACGCCGCGGTCCTGGACATGGGCGTACAGCAGGTCCAGCTTCTCCACGCCGAGGCGTTCGCGGCTGCGTTCCGCCGATTCCCGGACCACCTCGGCGCTGAGGCCCACGATGCCCTTGGTGAAGTCGGTGGCGGGGACGGCGGGCCGGGCGCCGAGCTTGGTGGCGATGACGATCTCGTCGCCGACGCCCCGGCTGCGGCGCCAGCGGCCGAGCAGTTCCTCGCTCTCGCCGCCCCGGGTGCCGTTGACCCAGAACGCGTAGTTGTCGGAGGTGTCGATGAAGGTTCCGCCCGCCTCGGCGTACCGGTCGAGGATGGCGAAGGAGGTCGCCTCGTCGGTGAGGGTGCCCATCAGCATGGCGCCCAGGCTGAGCACACTCACCTCCCGGCGGGTGGTGGCGTCCGTGCCGATCGTGCGGTAACGCATGGTGATCCCCTCGTCAACAGCCCGTTCAGATCGGGGCGTTGACCGGGAGTCTGCATGCTGGAGTGCGCTCCAGGTCAAGGCCGCGCAACGGCGGCGGCGCACACAGCCGGGGCCGGGGAGTGTCCGCCGGGCCCATGGGCCCCCGCCGTCCCCGGCCCGTAGCGTCCGCGCATCCCCTCCGCACCGTCCGCCGGGCCGTCCCCCTCCCCGGGCTGTGCCCGATCCCCCACAGGAGGCATCCGTGCGCCCCTCGATCCTGCGACGCCTGCTCGGGCGCGTCGCGTCCATCGCCGCGCTGGCGCTCGTCGCCGCGCTGCTGAGCGTGGCCGGAACCGCGCGACCGGCCACCGCCGCCGGCGGCCTGCAGCAGGTCACCGGCTTCGGCTCCAACCCCGGCAACCTCCAGATGTACGCGTACGTCCCCGACGGGCTGCCCGCCGACGCCCCGCTGGTGGTGGCGCTGCACGGCTGCACCCAGACCGCGAACGCCTACTACACCGGCTCCGGCTGGCCGAAGTACGCCGATCTGTGGGGCTTCGCCGTGGTGTTCCCGCAGACCACGGCCGCCAACAACGCCCTGTCGTGCTTCGGCTGGTTCGACCCGGCCGAGAGCGGAAGGGGCCGGGGCGAGGCCGCCTCGGTGGCGCAGATGGTGGAGTACGCGAAGCAGCGGTACGGCTCGGACGGCCGCCGGGTGTACGTCACCGGCCTGTCGGCGGGCGGCGGCATGGCGGCCGATCTGCTGGCCGCCTACCCGGACGTGTTCGCGGGCGGTTCGATCGCCTCGGGGCTGCCCGCCCAGTGCGCGACCAGCCAGGCGGGCGCGTCCTCCTGCCAGTCGGGCACGGTGCGGCTGACGCCCGCGCAGTGGGGCGACCGGGCCCGCGGCTCCTACCCCGGCTACACGGGCCCCTGGCCCCGGGTCGCCGTCTGGCAGGGCACCGCCGACTACACGGTGAACCCGGCGAACGCCACGGCGCTGCGCGACCAGTGGACGGACGTGTGGGGCATCGGGCAGACCCCCTCGGCCACCGACACCCTGCCCGGCGGCACCACCCGCAGCACGTACGACGACGCCTCGGGCCGCCCCGCGGTGGTGACGTACTCGCTCGCGGGGATGGGCCACGGCCTGCCGGTCGGCCCCGGTCCGGGCACCGAGCAGTGCGGGGCGAGCGGCGCGTACTTCCTGGACACCGTCTGCTCGGCGTACCACACGGGCGTCTTCTGGGGCCTGGACCAGGGCACCCCCGGCGGGGGCGGCGACGGGCTGCCCGCCCCGTCCGGGCTGCGGGTCGCCGGGGTCACCGCGGACAGCGTCTCGCTGGCCTGGGACGCGGTCGGGGGCGCGGCCTCGTACGCGGTCAGCCGCGACGGTACGCGGATCGCCTCGCCCGCCGCGGCCACGTACACCGACACCGGTCTCGCCGCGGGCAGCAGCCACCGCTACACGGTGACGGCGCTCGACGCGGCGGGCACCCCCGGCACCGCGTCGGCCGCGGTGACGGCGACCACCACCGGCACCGCCCCCGCCCGCTGCTTCACCGCCACCAACTACGCGCACGTGGCCGCCGGACGGGCGCGGACCACGGGCGGGCTGGTGTACGCCGAAGGCTCGGGCCAGGCGATGGGGCTGTACAACGTGTTCCTCACCCACACCCTGCGCGAGTCCCCGACGGGGTACTTCACCCTCGCCGACACGGGGTGCGCCGCCTGAGCGTCCGGGATGACGGAGACGGCGTGCGCGCTCCTTCCCCTCCCCGCCCCGGGCGCCACCCGCTCCAGCGAGGTCCCACCACACCGCGCGCACGGCGCGCGGATGAGATCCGACGGGGAACCAGGCCGGATTCCGGCCCAGGGGAATCGACCCGCCGTCCCCACGGGAGCCGGGCGCACTCCCCGCCTCCCCCGCGGGGACGGCGGCCGTTCGTGAGTGAATGAACGGCATGCTCTCCGACTTCACGCACGACCACGACGGCGAACGGCTCAGCGGGGTGTACGGCGGTGAACCGTCCGGGGTCACCGCCGTCCTGCTGCACGGCGCGGGCACCGGCAGCAAGGAGCGACTGCTGCCGCTGGTAAGGGAGTTCGCGTCCCACGGCTGCCGCGCGGTCGCCTTCGACTTCTCCGGACACGGCGAAAGCACGGGGAAGCCCGGCGAGCTGAGTCTGCGTCGGCGGTTCGCGCAGGCGGTGGCGGTGACCGAGGCGTACGCGGGGCCGGACGGGCCGCTGGTCCTGGTGGGATTCAGCATGAGCGGGCAGACGGTGGCGGATCTCGCCCTGCACTACGGGGACCGTGTGGTGGCGCTGGGGCTGTGCGCGCCCGCCGTGTACGCCGACGAGGCGTGGGACGTGCCCTTCGGGGACGGGAACGGCCGCTTCAGCGGGATCATCCGGCGCCCGGACAGCTGGCGGGAGGCGCCCGCGCTCGACGCGCTGCGGGCGTACGGGGGCCGGGCCGTGCTCGCTGTGCCGGGCACGGACGCGGTGATCCCGCCAGCGGTGACCGAGGCCGTCCAGGAGGCGCTGACCGCGCGCTCCCAGTACACCCGGCTCGACCTGCCGGACGCGCCGCACCAGCTGGGCCTGTGGCTCCGCGACCACGGCGACGACCGGCGGGCGTTCGTGTCGGCCGTGCTGGCCGGCCTCGGCGACCGGGGCTGGACGGCGACGCGCCGGTGGGTGGCCAAGCGGCTCGCCCCCGGCCGCGCGGTCACCGGCTCCCGTCTCCTGTCCGGCGGCTGGAGCTCCCAGATGCGCCGCCTCACCCTCGACGACGGCACGGACCTGGTGCAGCGCACCTTCGTGAAGCCCTTCTTCCGCCGTCACGGGCCGGGACTGCTGTCCCGTGAGGCGTCCGTCCTGTCACTGCTCGCCGGACAGGACGGCGTCCCCGCGCCCGGCCTCGTCGCCGTGGACGCCACCGCCGAGCACTGCGACCACCCCACCCTGTTGATGTCCGCGCTGCCGGGCCGCGTCCGCGTCGACGCGGACGGCCTCGACCGGCGCATGGACCTGCTGGCGTCCCAGCTCGTCCGCGTCCACGGCGTCGTACCGCCCGAACGGCCGCGCACCTACCAGGCGTGGACCTCCCCGGAGCGCGTCCGCACCCCGGACGGGCCCCTGTGGGAGCGGGCCGTGGACGTGATCCGCCGCGACCCGCCGCCGTACGAGGGCCGCTTCCTGCACCGCGACTTCCACCCCGGCAACGTGCTCTTCTCCGGCTCCGGGCCCGAGCTGCGGATCACCGGCGTCGTCGACTGGGTCGAGACCTCGTGGGGCCCCGCCGACCTGGACGTGGCGCACTGCTCGACCGCCCTCGCCCTGCTGCACGGACCGGCGTACGGCCTGGACTTCCGCGACCGCTACGAGGCCCTGGGCGGCCACGGCCTCGCCGACGGCCCCGACCACCTGTACTGGCGCCTGCTCGACGCCCTGCACTACTGCCCCGACGCCGCGAAACTGGCCGGCCCCTGGCGCGAGCTGGGCCGGACCGATCTGACGCCCGCGGTACTGACGGCACGGCTGGAGGCGTACGTGGACGGCCTGCTGCGCCGCTACGCCTGACCCGGCCCCGCCTTTCCCCGCCCGGACGACCGCCCCCGCGCACGGCCTCAACCGGCTTCTCTCACCCCCTGGTTGACCGCCATGGGCCCGGGGGGCAGAGCCAGCGCCTCCGCACGAGGGGGCCTTCACATTATCGACATCTCGAAGTGGCGCGTTATCTCTACTTATGCGCCAGCTTTAGGGAGAAAATCGAACACTCTTGTCCCATTTTTGCGGCAGATAGCGCGCCCCTGGTGGCCCATTTCAAGCCATCCAAAGCTAACCCGAATGACCACCAACGGAACCATGTATCCACATTCCTCACACTTTCTACACGATCTAGGGTGCATATCGACCAGCCAGGAGAGGGTTTCACTTCATGCGATTTTCCAGAGGGAAAACTAGACAGACGAACATAAAGAACGTGACTGCTTCGCTTGCCTGCGTGCTGGCACTTGCGCTTGCGCTTCCGCAACACGCGGAGGCGTCCGACAGCGCGCCGGGCGGGGTAGCGCCCGGGAGCAGCCAGTCTCCCGAGCCCCGTTCTCCAGAGCCCCGCGATCCGCGGGCAGCGGCGCCCGCCGAGGCGGCCCGCCACGGCGAACCCGCGGAGGCCCGCTCGCGGCGGGCGGTACCTTCCGCCGCGCGCCACACCGCGCCCGACCGCCCGAGCGCACCACCGACCGTCGCGTCGGCCGACTTCCCCGACGGTGCGGACGGCTGGCCGCAGCAGACGGGAGAGGCCCGCAAGCCCGGCACGTTCGTCCTCGGCGACGGCGGCGTCGACGACATCGCCTCGTACGAGTACTGGACCGAGTGGGCCCCCTCCGTCCGCTCCGTCGTGCCCACCGCCGACCTCGACGGTGACGGGAGGAAGGACGGCGAGATCACACTCGTTCCGCCGTCGGCCGGTCCGCACACGCTGAACGTCCGCAGCCTCGACGCCGCCGGGAACCCGTCGGACCTCACCCACTACCTCTTCTACGCCAACGGCCCCGCCGCCCCGGACGGCCCCGGGGACCTCAACGGCGACGGGATCGCCGACCTCTACGGCGTACGCGCCAACGGCGAGCTGGTGTTCTACCCCGGTGAGGGAGACGGCCGCGTCGGAGCTGGCGTCGGAGCCGGGAGCACCGACTTCGACGGTGCCACCCTCACCCGTCGCGGTGACTGGACCGGGGACGGCTATGAGGACCTGATCGCCGCGCTCCCCGGCGACGGCGCGAAGTCGCTGTACCTGTTCCCCAACAACGGAGCGGGCTTCGCCTGCACGAGCCCCGGCGAACGGGCCGACGAGCAGTCGCCGTCCTGCACCGATGGCGCGCAGCAGCTCCAGGTGTTCGACGAGGGGAACAACCACTGGGCGGCGGCCGACCAGATCCTCGCGGTCGGCGACGTCGACGGACCGCCGGACACCGACGGCGACGGCACGGCGGATGCTCCGGGATTCCCCGACCTCCTGGTCAAGGAGGGCAACAGGCTCTGGCTGTACTTCGGTTCCCCGTCCTCCTACCTCGACATGGAGCGCGACCCGGTCCTGCTCGGTGAGGGCCCCTGGGCCGACTACGACCTCATCGCGCCGGGAGACCGCACCGGGAACGGACACGTGGACCTCATCGCCCGCGACAGGACCACCGGTCAGCTGCGCCTCTTCGAAGGCACGGGGTACTCCGGCGAGGGGCTCGGTTCCGAGACGGCCTCCGTCCTCCTCGGCACCGGCTGGACCCCCGCCGACCGGCCGCTGCTCATGGCCGCCCCGGGGGCGGACGGAGGCGCCGGGGCCGGACTCTGGGCGACCGGGAGCGATGACCGGCTGCGCTTCTACCCGAACATCTCGGGCGGCGGGGTCACCGTGGGCCCCGCGGGCTGGCTGGGTTTCCAGGCGCTGAGCTGATCCGGGCAGCGCGGAACCGGGGAGCCGGCCCGTACCGGAGGCGTTCCGGTACGGGCCGGGCTCGCGCGGCCGGCCTGGGTTCGGACACCCCTTAAGGTCCTGGTCATGGACGTGCATACGGCTACGGGAACCGAGCTGGCCGACATCCCGCCGGGGACGGTGACCCTGACGGACCGCCGGACGCGGCGCAGTTGGGCGGTCGGGCTGGCCCCGTACCGGCTCGCGGCCGTGCCCGTCACCCAGGCCCTGTACGCGGACGTCACCGGCGACCGCCCGAGCGCCGCGCACGGGGACCGGCTGCCCGTCGAGTCCGTGTCCTGGCGGGACGCGGTGCGGTTCTGCAACGCGCTGTCCCTGCGCGAGGGACTGGCCCCCGCCTACCGTCTCCCGGCGGGCGCCGGTGAGGGGCCCGTCGAGTGGGACGAGAGCGCCGGGGGGTACCGGCTGCCCACCGAGGCCGAGTGGGAGCACGCCTGCCGCGCCGGCACGACCGGTCCGCGCCACGGCGAGCTCGACGAGATCGCCTGGTACCGCGACAACGCGCGCGAGCGCATCCACGAGGTGGGCGGCAAGCAGCCCAACGCGTGGGGCCTGCACGACATGCTGGGCAACGTCTGGGACTGGTGCTGGGACGTCTACGACGCCGAGGTGTACGGCGCCTACCGGGTGCTGCGGGGCGGCGGCTGGTTCGACGAGCACTGGAGCTGCCGCGCCTCCGCCCGCCGCCGCAGCCATCCGGCCTTCCGCGTCGACGACGTGGGCTTCCGCCTCGCCCGCTCAGGCGGAGCGTGCCGCCCGGAAGGCGCGGGTGGACGTGACGAGCGCCTTCACCAGGAGCACGTTCAGCACTCCTCCGACCACCGCGTAGCCGAGATCGGAGACGACCTGCCCCACGGCCGGAGGAATCCCGGCGAAAGCCAGCACGGGAGCCACCACGAAAGCGAGAAGCGGTGACGTGAGAACGGAACACGGAAGGGACACCGCGAGGCAGACGAGGAACGTCACGTCCTTGTCGAACATCCCGCTGGCGTGCACCAGTCCGACGGCAGCAACCGCCGCCAGGTAGACCCTGACCATGGTGGTCCTCATGTTCTGCGGATGCCCTCTTCCAGAACGCGGCCGGAGCATGGAGTCCAGAGTACGGGGCACGGAGCAGCGGCCCGCACCGGGTTCGCTCCGGTACGGGCCGCCGCGCGGGCTCCGGTCACGTCCGCCGGGCCGCCCGCCTACTCCTCCGGCGGGAACACCACCTCGTCCGAACCGGTCAGGGTGATCGTGATCGCCTCGACCGGGCAGCCCTCGGCGGCCGTGAGGACCTTCTCGTCGGCGTCGGTCTCCGCGTCCACCGGGCGGGACTGGCGGGCGGTGTCCAGCGCGAAGCGGCCCGGAGCGTGGCTGAGGCACATGCCGGAGCCGATGCAGACGCCCCGGTCGACCTCCACGGACCAGCGGTCCCCCATCACGCCTCCCCGTATCCGGCCGGCAGGTGGATCATCTTGTGCTCGAAGTACTCGCCGTAGCCCTCGGGGCCGAACTCCCGCCCCAGTCCTGAGTTCTTGTACCCGCCGAACGGGCCGAGCATGTCGAGGCTGAAGGTGTTCACGCTGTACGTGCCGGTCCTGACCCGGCGGGCGATGTCGATGCCGTGCTCGGTGTCGGCGGTCCAGACGCTGCCGCTCAGGCCGTACTCGGAGTCGTTGGCGATCCGGACCGCCTCGTCCTCGTCGCCGTACGGCAGCAGGCAGATGACCGGGCCGAAGATCTCCTCGCGGGCGATGCGCATGGAGTTGTCGACGTCCCCGAAGAGGGTCGGCTCGACGTACCAGCCGCGCTCCTGGGAGGCCGGGCGGCCGCCGCCGGTGAGGATCTTGGCCCCCTCGTCCTGCCCGGTCCGGATGTAGTCGAGGGAGCGCTGCTGCTGGCGCCGGGCGACCAGCGGGCCCAGTTCGGTGGCGGGGTCGAGCGGGTCGCCGACCTTCAGCGCGCCCGCCGCGGCGGCGAACGCCTCGGCCGTCTCGTCGTAGCGGGAACGCGGTACGAGGATGCGGGTCTGGGCCACGCACGCCTGGCCGTTGATCATCCAGGCGAAGGGGACGATGCCCGCGACGGCCGCGTCCAGGTCGGCGTCGGGGAGGATCACGGCGGCGGACTTGCCGCCCAGCTCCAGGGTGACCCGGGTGAGGTTGCGGGAGGCGACCTCCATCACCCGGCGCCCCGCGGCCACCGACCCGGTGAACGACACCTTGTCGACGTCCGGGTGCCCGACCAGGTACTCGCTGACCTCCCGGTCGGCGGGCAGGATCGACAGCACCCCTTCCGGCAGCCCGGCGTCCGCGGCGATCCCGGCCAGCAGGTAGGCGTCCAGCGGGGTCTCCGGCGAGACCTTGAGCACGGCGGTGCAGCCGGCCAGCAGGGCGGGCGCGAGCTTGGCGGCGGCGGTGAACTGCGGAACGTTCCACGGCACCACGGCCGCCACCACCCCGACCGGCTCCCGGCGCACCAGCAGCGGCCCGAGCGCCCCGGCCCGCCGCTCCTCGTACGGGAAGGCGCGGGCGACGGTGAGCGCCGAGTCCCACACCATCATCGCGGCGAGCGCCTGCACCATGACGCTCGACGTGTACGGGGTGCCGTTCTGCGCGCTGATGAGCCGGGCGATCTCCTCGTACCGCACGGCGAACGCGTCCTTGATCCGGGTCACCACCGCGATCCGCTCGTCCAGCGTCATCCGCGGCCACGGTCCCTCGTCGAACGCCCGCCGCGCGGCGGCGACGGCCCGGTCCACGTCCGCCTCGCTCGCGTGCGGCACCCGGCCGATGACCTGCTCGGTGTGGGGCGAGACGACCTCGATCACGTCCCGGCCCAGCGGATCGACCAACTCGCCGCCGATGAACAGCTTTCCGTGTTCGACTAGCTCGGTCATGGCCTGCCGCCTCCCGCGAACGGTGCGATAACTGATTACCCGTCAAAACTGATACCAGTTCCAGTTCCAGGAGTCCACGGGCGCGCGCACGGATCGGGGATCCGGAACGTATGCCCGCGAACGAGGCGCCTGGAACGGAAGAGGTCGGCCGACTGGGGCTACTACTGGAACAAGTTCTCGTTACAGTGGGCGGGTTGGACCCGGCAGGCGGTGGGGCAGGGCGGCTGCCGTGGCCCGCCCGGAGAGATGGGGGACCGCATGACGCAGGTGACCGACCACGGCGGGGGCGTGCACAGCATCAAGGTGCCGATCCCGGACAACCCTCTCGGCCATACGCTCGTGCACGTCCTGGAGACCGGCCGGGGGCCGGTGCTGATCGACACCGGCTGGGACGATCCGGAGGCGTGGGACACCCTCGGGGCCGGGCTGGAGGCGGTCGGCACGGGGGTGGCCGAGATCCATGGTGTGGTCATCACCCACCACCACCCCGACCATCACGGGCTCTCCGGCCGGGTGCGGGAGGCGTCCGGGGCATGGATCGCCATGCACGCGGCGGACACCGCGATCGTGCGCCGTACCCACGCGTCCCGGCCCGGCACCTGGATGACGTACCTCGTGGCCAAACTGACCGCGGTCGGGGCGCCCGAGGAGCACCTCGCGCCGTTGCGGGAGGCCGCGGCGCACGGCGGCCGGACGCGTACGCTGCCGGGGCTGCGGGCAGCCGTGCCGGACCGGGAGATCGTGCCGGGCGAACTGCTGGACCTGGCGGGGCGCGCGTTGCGCGCGGTCTGGACCCCGGGGCACACGCCGGGGCACGTCTGCCTGCACCTGGAGGAGGAGCACCCGGGGAACCTGCCGGGCCGGGGGCGGCTCTTCTCCGGCGATCACCTGCTGCCGGGAATCAGCCCGCACATCGGGCTGTACGAGGACCCGGACGACGCCACGGTCACCGACCCCCTCGGCGACTACCTCGACTCGCTGGAGCGCATCGGCAGGCTCGGGGCCGCCGAGGTGCTGCCCGCCCACCAGTACGCCTTCACCGACGCGGCGGGGCGGGTAGGGGAGTTGCTGGCCCATCACGAGGAGCGGCTGACCGGGCTGCTCGGGCTGCTGGCCGAGCCGCTGACGCCGTGGCAGCTGGCCGAGCGGATGGAGTGGAACCGGCCCTGGGAGCGGATTCCGCACGGTTCGCGGAACATCGCGGTCTCCGAGGCCGAGGCGCATCTGCGGCGGCTGGTGAAGCTGGGGCGCGCGGAGGCGGTGCCGGGGAGCGAGCCGGTGGCCTACCTCGCGGTCTGAGCCCCCGGCGCGCTCCCCGGCCGGCCGGGTCCTACTGGCCCACGCGGCCGTCGATGCACTCGCGCAGCAGGTCCGCCTGGCCGCAGTGGCGGGCGTACTCCTCGATGCGGTGCACCAGCAGCTCCCGGACCGAGATCCGGTCCTTGCCGAGCCGTTCACCGAGGTCCGGGTGGGCGGCCAGGGCGGCGTCGGTCGCGGCCTGCTCGCGCTCCAGATCGGCGTAGGCGGCGTCGATCACGGCCGGGTCGGCGACGGCCCCGTCGAAGTCCGCGTCGCGCTTCCCGTACAGCGGGGGCATCGGTTCGCCGTCGCTGATCCAGTTGCGCCAGTCCCGTTCGTCCTTGGCGAGGTGGCGCAGGAGACCGAGCAGCGACAGCGTCGAGGGCGGGACCGAGCGGCGGGCCAGCTGCTCCGCGTCCAGGCCCTCGCACTTCATCCGCAGTGTCAGCCGGTAGTCGTCCAGGTACTGCGCGAGCGTCGCGAGCTCGCCCTCCGGACTCGACCCCTCCTCACTGCGGGGGTCGTCGTCCGGGTCCACCCACATGTCGGGGTAGACGGTCGCCTGGGTCCAGCGTGCGGGTTGATCACTCATGCGCGCCATCGTCGTCCCCGAGGACGTGGGCATGCCAGTGGTTTACGGGACGGAAGGACCCGCTCCCGGGCCGCCCGGTAGAGTGTGCGGGTCGTCATCATGCCCGTTCAGGGGGAAGCCGGTGGAAATCCGGCACTGACCACGCAGCCGTGAGCCGTCCCTCGCCGACGGCGAGTCGGAATGCCCTGTTCCCGGTCGTGACCGGCTCGGACCACCGGACCCCCGGTGGTCGGCACCGTCGAGGTATACGGAGCCGGAGCCTGGTGCCTCAGCGTGCCTGTGCCCGGTCATCCCGCAGGAGAGGCACCGCCCGCCATGACCGTACGCCGCAGCGCAGCAACGCTCGCCGCATCCGCCGCCGTGCTCTGCGCGGCCGCCGCGCCGGCCGCGGTCGCGAAGCCGTCCCCGACGCCCTCGCCGTCCGCCGCCCTGCCCGCCGGGCTGTACGGCACCAAGGACCCCACGTACGACGGGGTGTGGCGGCAGTCACTGTCCTTCCTGGCCCAGAAGCTCGAAGGGGTCACCCCGGCCGCGAAGTCGGTGGAGTGGCTGACCGGCCAGCAGTGCGCCGACGGCTCGTACGCCGCCTACCGCCCCGACACCTCCGTGGCATGCGACGGCAAGACGGTGCGGGACACCAACGCCACCGCCGCCGCCACCCAGGCGCTGGTCGAGATCGGCGGCCACGTGGACGTCGTGAACAACGGGGTGCGCTGGCTGAAGTCGGTGCAGAACGAGGACGGCGGCTGGGGCTACACCGCGGGTGCGCCCAGCGACGCCAACTCCACCTCCCTGGTGATCGGCGCCCTCGCGCGGCAGGGACAGCGGCTCCCCGACATCACGACTCCAAACGGCAAGACCCCCTACGATCCGCTGCTCGCGCTGGCGCTCCCGTGTGACGGCGGCGAGGACGGCGGCGCCTTCGCGTACCAGCCGGACAAGAAGGGGAAGCTCGTCGCGAACGCGGACGCCACCGCGGCCGCCGTGCTCGGCACGATGGGCAAGGCCCTGGCGGTGGGGAACAACGCCGCGGGCAAGGCGCCCGTCTGCCGCCCCGGTGCCGTGCGCACCCCCGAGCAGGCCGCGCAGAACGGCGCCCACTACCTCGTCGGCGCCCTCGCGAAGACCGGCCACCTGGACCTTCCGCCGATGCCCGGCGCCGCCGACACCACCCCGCTGCCCGATGTCGGCAACACCGCGGACGCGGTCGTCGCCCTCTCCGCCTCCGGCCACCAGGACAAGACGGCCAAGCCGGTCGCCTGGCTGAAGAAGAACTCCGCGGACTGGGCCGCGCAGGGCGGCCCGGCCGCCTACGCCCAGCTGATCCTGGCCTCCCACGCGGTCGGCGAGAACGCCCGGGACTTCGGCGGCGTCGACCTGGTCGCCCGGCTGAACGCGGCCGGTCCCGCCCCCGCCTCCGTCGTCACCCCCGACCCGTCCGCCGACACCGGCTACGTCTCCACGGAGAAGGACCGGGTGCACAGCGGCGACGACGTGATCGGCGGCGTGTGGTGGTACATCGGCATCGGCCTGGTCGTCGCGGCGGGCGCGTTCTTCGTGATCAGCGGCCGTCGGAAGAACCAGCAGTCGTGAGGCGCGCGGGAAGCGCCGCCGCGCTGCTGGTCCTCGGCGCCCTGCTGGCCGTGTGCGGCGCGGCACCGGCCCAGGCGGCCGGATACCGCTACTGGTCGTTCTGGGAGGGCTCCGGCTCCGGCTGGGCGTACGCCACCCAGGGCCCGTCGCTGGCGCGGCCCGACGACGGCGAGGTGCAGGGCTTCCGGTTCGCCGTGAGCGAGGACTCCCAGAGCGCCGCGAAGCCGCGCCGCGCCCCCGTCTTCGCGGAGATCTGCGGGGACACCCCGGCCGCCTCCGGCACCAAGCGGATCGCGGTGGTCCTGGACCCGGGCACGGCCTCGGACGCCCCGGGCGGGACGGCCCCGCCCGCGCCGCGCGCCGCGTGCGCGCAGGTCGCCCCCGACGCCAGCGCCGCGGAGGCACTGGCCAAGGTCGCCGAGCCGCTGCGCTACGACAGCAACGGGATGCTCTGCGGCATCGCCGGCTACCCGGCCACGGGCTGCGGCGAGCAGGTCTCCGGCGACGGGAACCCCGCCCCGGCCGGCACGGCCTCCGCGGACCCGTCCGCGGCCCCCTCCTCCGCCGGGACAGCGGCGGGCGGCGGCTCCGGCGGTCCGTCCGCCGGGGTGTACGCCGGGGTCGGCGCCGTGCTCCTCCTCGGCGTCGCCGGGGTCGTCCAGGCCCGCCGCCGCCGCGGATGACCGCCGCCCCGGCCGGCGGCGCGCTGCTGGCGCGCCCCGGTCCGCTGCGTGCCCCCGAGGCGACCCGGAGCAACGCACTGCCCGCCGGGGCGTGGTGGCTGTGGGCGCTGGGCCTGGCCACCGCCGCGTCCCGGACCACCAATCCGCTGCTGCTCGGGCTGCTGGTGGGGGTGGCCGGGTATGTCGTGGCGGTGCGCCGTACGGACGCGCCGTGGGCCCGTTCGTACGGGACGTTCGTGCGGATCGGGCTGTTCGTCATCGGGGTGCGGCTGGTCTTCTCCGCCTTCCTCGGTTCGCCGGTCCCCGGTACGCATGTGCTGTTCACGCTTCCCGAGCTGCCGCTGCCCGGCTGGGCGCAGGGCATCAGGCTCGGCGGCCGGGTCAGTGTGGAGCAGCTGGTGTTCGCCCTGTACGACGGGGCGAAGCTGGCCGCGCTGCTGATCTGTGTCGGTGCGGCGAACTCACTGGCCAACCCGGCCCGGCTGCTGAAGTCCCTGCCGGGCGCGCTGTACGAGGCGGGTGTGGCGGTGGTCGTGGCGATGACGTTCGCGCCGAACATGGTCGCCGACGTACTGCGGCTGCGTACCGCCCGGCGGCTGCGGGGCCGTCCGACCGGGGGCGTCAAGGCGGTCCTCCAGATCGGGCTTCCGGTGCTGGAGGGCGCGCTGGAGCGGTCGGTGGCCCTGGCCGCGTCGATGGACGCGCGCGGGTACGGGCGCACGGCCCAGGTGCCGCCCGCCGTCCGGCACACCACCAGCGTCCTCACGCTCGGCGGGCTGCTGGGGGTGTGCGCCGGTACGTACGGGCTGCTGGCCGCGCAGGGCGCCGTGTACGGGCTGCCGCTGGTGATCGCCGGGCTGGTCGCGGCGATGGCCGGGCTGCGGCTCGGCGGGGCGCGTTCGGTCCGCACCCGCTACCGGCCTGACCGGTGGGGTGTGCGGGCCTGGCTGGTGGCGGGTTCGGGGGCCGTGGTGGCGGTGTCGATGATCTGGGCGGGCACCGTCGACGGGGAGGCGCTGCACCCGGGTGTGGTGCCGCTCGTCGCGCCGGTGCTGCCGTTGTGGCCCGCCGCGGCGGTGCTGATCGGGCTGCTGCCCGCGGTGGTGGCTCCGGTGCCGCCGGTGGTGGGCGGCCCGCGTTCCAAGGAGTTGCGGTGATCCGGTTCGAGCAGGTCTCGGTACGTTACGAAGGGGTGGAGCACCCCACCCTGTCGGGGGTCGATCTGACCGTCCCGGAGGGTGAACTGGTGCTGCTGGTCGGCCCGTCGGGGGTCGGCAAGTCGACACTGCTGGGCGCGGTCTCCGGTCTGGTGCCGCATTTCACCGGCGGCACACTGGGCGGCCGGGTCACGGTCGACGGGCGCGACACCCGGACCCACCGGCCGCGCGAACTCGCCGACCTGGTGGGCACGGTGGGCCAGGACCCGCTGTCCCATTTCGTCACCGACACGGTCGAGGACGAGCTCGCGTACGGCATGGAGTCGCTGGGGCTGGCCCCGGACGTGATGCGGCGCAGGGTCGAGGAGACCCTGGACCTGCTGGGTCTCGCCGAGCTGCGGGACCGGCCGATCTCCACGCTCTCCGGGGGCCAGCAGCAGCGCGTCGCGATCGGTTCGGTGCTCACCCCGCATCCCAGGGTCCTGGTCCTCGACGAGCCGACGTCCGCGCTGGACCCGGCGGCGGCCGAGGAGGTCCTGGCCGTGCTGCAGCGGCTGGTGCACGACCTGGGTACGACGGTCCTGATGGCGGAGCACCGGCTGGAGCGGGTGGTGCAGTACGCGGACCAGGTCGTGCTGCTGCCGTCGCGGGGCGCCGCCCCGGTGATGGGGGCGCCCGCGGACGTGATGGCCCTTTCCCCGGTGCATCCGCCGGTCGTGGCGCTGGGGCGGCTGGCGGGCTGGGAGCCGCTGCCGCTCTCGGTGCGCGACGCGCGGCGCCGGGCGTCGGGGCTGCGGGAGCGGCTCGCGACGGCGGAGCCGCCCCCCTCGGGGCCGGTGGCCGCCGCCGCGCCGTCGCCGCTCGCCGCCCCGCCGGTGCGCCGGGGTGCGCTGGCGCGGCTGCTGGGACGTGCGCGGGCCGGGACCGGGGCCGGTGAGCCGGTCGCGGACACCAGGGCGCGGGTGGACCGGCTCGGGGTGCGGCGCGGCCGGGTCGAGGCGCTGCGCCGGGTGACGCTGGCCGTGGCGCCGGGCGAGACCGTGGCGCTGATGGGCCGTAACGGGGCGGGGAAGTCCACCTTGCTCGCCGCGCTCGTCGGCATGGTCGAGCCCACCACGGGCACCGTCCTGGTCGGCGGCCGGACCCCGCACCGTACCGAGCCGCGCGAGATGGTGCGCCGGGTCGGGCTCGTCCCGCAGGAGCCGCGCGATCTGCTGTACGCGGACACCGTGGGCGCGGAGTGCGCCGCGGCGGACCGGGACGCGGGCGCAGCGGCGGGCAGCTGCCGGGCCCTGGTGTCCGAGCTGCTGCCGGGCGTGGCGGACGGCACCCATCCCCGTGACCTCTCCGAGGGTCAGCGGCTGGCGCTGGCCCTGGCGGTCGTGCTGACCGCGCGGCCCCCGTTGCTGCTGCTGGACGAGCCGACCCGTGGCCTGGACTACGCGGCGAAGGCCCGGCTGGTCGGGGTGCTGCGCGCGCTGGCGGCCGAGGGGCACGCGATCGTGCTGGCCACGCATGACGTGGAGCTGGCGGCGGAGCTGGCGCACCGGGTGGTGATCCTGGCCGACGGGGAGGTCGTCGCGGACGGGGAGACCCGGCAGGTGGTGGTCTCGTCCCCGTCGTTCGCCCCGCAGACCTCGAAGATCCTCGCTCCGCAGGAGTGGCTGACCGTGTCGCAGGTGCGCACCGCGCTGGGAGAACCGTCATGAACACCGCCATGGGCGGGGACCGGGTGCGGCAGGCGCGGCCGGTACGGCTGGGGCCGCGGGCGATCGCGGCGCTCGTCCTGATCAGCGCGATCGGGGTGGCCGCGTTCGGCTGGCCGCTGCTGGCCGGGCCCGGCGTCGGGCCCGCGCACGCGCAGGACGCGCCGTGGCTGTTCGCCGCGCTGCTGCCGCTGCTGATCGGCGTGGTGGTGGCGATGATCGCCGACTCGGGTCTGGACGCCAAGGCGGTGGCGATGCTGGGGGTGCTGGCCGCCGTCGGGGCGGCGCTGCGTCCGCTGGGGGCGGGCACGGCGGGGCTGGAGCCGATGTTCTTCCTGATGGTGCTGAGCGGACGGGTGCTCGGGCCGGGCTTCGGCTTCGTCCTGGGGTCGGTGACGATGTTCGCCTCGGCGCTGCTCACCGGCGGGGTGGGGCCGTGGATGCCGTTCCAGATGCTGTCGATGGGCTGGTTCTCGATGGGCGCGGGACTGCTGCCGGGCGCGGACCGGCTGCGCGGGCGGGCCGAGTCGCTGCTGCTGGCGGGGTACGGGTTCGTGGCGTCGTTCGCGTACGGCACGGTGATGAACCTGTTCGGCTGGGTGACGGTGCCTCCGGCCGGGTCGGGGGTCTCGTTCGTCGCGGGCGATCCGCTGGCGGAGAACCTGGTCCGCTTCCTGGCGTACTGCCTGGCGACCTCCCTCGGCTGGGACCTGGGCCGGGCGGTGCTGACGGCGGTGCTGACGCTGGCCGTCGGCCCGGCGCTGCTGAAGGCGCTGCGGCGGGCGACCCGGCGGGCGAACTTCGAGGCCCAGGTCACATTCGACGCCCCCGGCGCGTGAGGGCCCCCACAGGACCTTCGTCCTCCACGACCGGGGCTAGTAGCCGCCACCGGAGCGGTCGGCCCCGTCGCGTACCGGCCGTGACCTGCGACGAGTCCCCGGGGGCCGGGCGGGCGGGCACCGGGTCGTGCGGCCCCGGGTGCGAGGCGGGCTCGTAACAGGGGTCGTTGCTTTGCCCGGACGGCATCGCTATCACTGGATGAGTCGCCGGGTACCGCAGGGTCCGCCCCACGGACCGCGGTCGGCGAAGCCCGGTCCACCCGCACGATCCGGACCGGTCCGCGACTCCCCCGTTCCCGACGTTAGGTCTCTCTGTGTCGTTCGCCCGTAACCTCCTCGCCAAGCCCCGCAACGCCCGTCGCAAGTCCGCCGTCGCCGGTGCCTCCGTGCTCCTCGGCGCCACCGGTCTGGCCCTCGGGGTCACCCCGGCCATGGCCGCGCCGGCCTCCGTCGCGACAGGCGCGCAGGCCACGGCGCAGGCGATGATCGGTGACGCCGCGCAGTTCCAGTGCTTCAGCAACATCGTCCAGCACGAGAGCGGCTGGAACCACACCGCGACCAACGCCTCCTCCGGCGCCTACGGCCTGGTGCAGGCCCTGCCCGGCTCGAAGATGGCCTCGGCCGGTGCCGACTGGCAGACCAACCCCACGACCCAGATCAAGTGGGGCCTGGACTACATGAAGTCCCGCTACGGCAGCCCGTGCGCCGCCTGGGCGTTCTGGCAGACCAACCACTGGTACTGAGCCGGCTCCTCCGCTCTTCCCCGCACCCCGCACCGGGGCCCGATCCGGGCCCGGTGCGGGGTGCGGCCTTTTCGCGGGCGGCCAGAACCCCCGGCGTGCTGGGGCTGGGAGCTCGCCGGTCCGAAGCCAGCGGGGTGACGCCGCTCATCGCGCTCCGCATCATCCGGGACCGCCCCGGCCGGTACGTCGTCGGCGCGCTGCTCGTCCTGGCCGGGCTGGTCGCGCCGTTCACCGTCCGCCGTTCATCGTCCGCCGTCCGCCGGGTCCAGCACCCCCGGACGTACCCCCCGCGCGGACGCGACCGTGCCCGGCCGGTCTCCGCCCGCCCGACTCATAAGGCCGATTCATAGCACCAGTGCTATCGCACTGGTCCATTCGAGCGCTTTTCGCTCATCCCTCCGTTCCCCCGGGTCGGCGGCGCGTTGTCCCTCTCGTGGAACCACGAGACTTCTGGGAGCGGAACAGCGTTCTGGCGGAAGCGTTCTGCGCCAGTGACGAGCGCATGCGCCGGGCGCAGGCGCTGCTGGACGAGATGCGGGCGGAGCGGAGCAGGACACTGGCCGCGTTCGCTGTCGCCGTCGGCGACGACGGATCGACCGCGGACCTGATGGGGCTGAACGAGCGCGAAGTGCGATTAGCGCGACGCGAGGTCGGCCGCAGCAAGGCGCGCTCGTTCGCCGAGAAGCTGCTGAGCCGGTCCCCCGCTGCGGCCCCTTCCCCGAGCGGGCCCGCCGCCGCGCCGGACCGCGGTGCGCCGCGCCCCGCCGATCCCTCGCCCGCCCCCGCGTCGGCCGTTGCTCCCCTGCCCGTGGTTCCTCCGATGCCGGCCGCTCCCCCGGCGGCGGCCGGCACCTCGGCACTGGACCCCGTTCCGGCTCCCGCTCCGGCCCACACCCACGTCCCCGTCCCTCTGCCACCCCAGGCTTCCCAGACGGCACAGACACCGCACACAGCGCACGCGGCGCAGACACCGCAGCCGACGCAGGGCGAGCTGGCGAACGCCGCCGTCTGGTCGTCGAGCATGGACTCCGTGCTGCTGTGGAGCTGGGAGTCCGGCCTCGACCTGCACACCGTGGCCGCCGAACTCGGCCTGGACGTACGCACCCTGCTGATGCGGGTGCAGGAGCTGGCCAATGACGGTCTGCTCACGCTCGCGACGCCGGTCGCCGAGGTCGGCCGGTCCGGGCGGCACCGCCGCCACCACCACGAGGAGGGATACGCGGCGCTGTTCAGCCCCACCGCCACCTTTCCCACCCATGTGCCGTACTGACGTCCACCGGCCGGCCGTTCAGCGGCGCGCCGCCAGGGCGTCGAACCAGCGCACGATCTGCGGCCCCGACGTCATGTACGTACCGTTGTGGCTGGTGGCCCCCTGGTCGATCACCCGAGCCTCGGCGCCCCGGGCGGCGAGGTCGGCGGCGCAGTGGCGGGCGTTGGCGATCACCACGTCGGTGTCCCCGGAGGAGGAGTAGAGCCGGACGGGGACCGCGGGCCGCCAGGCGCAGTTGCCGTCCTGGGCGCGGGCGGCCTCCAGCAGGCCCCCGGTGGGGTGCTGGAGCCTGCGGTAGAAGTCGTCGGTGAGCAGTTCCCTCACCGTCGCGGGCAGTGCCGGGATGATCTCCTCCTCGGTGTGCTCGCCGTCGAAGAGCTGGTCGACGACGGTCGCGTACGGCTCGCGGAACGCCTCGGCGGGGTCCTGGTAGACGGGGTGCAGCCGGCTCTGCGCGGTGAGGTAGTACGCCAGGTAGAAGACGCCGCTGGTGTCGTTGATCCCGCCGTCGAAGAGGGCGGGGGTCTCCGCGTGCTCGATGTCGTAGGGGCCCGATACGGGGGCCAGTGCCCGGAGCCGGAAGTGCCGGTCCGCGCCGTTGGCGAGCGCACGGCCCAGGGCCATCGCGACCTGGCCGCCCTGGGAGAAGCCGCTGGCGTACACCTCACCGGTGAGCGGCCTCTTCAGCCTTCCGGCGGCGGTGCGGGCGGCGCGCAGCATGTCGACGGAGGCGGTGACGGCCGACGCGGTGTCCATGTACGGATGACGCCCGGGGCCCTGTCCGAGGCCCAGATAGTCGGGGGCGGCGACGGCCCGGCCCGCCGACGCGTGGAGATACGGGGCGATGCGGCCGAAGTCCTCGCCGACGGAGGGCGCGTAGTCGCGGTGGGCCATGGTGCCGTGGGTGTCGGAGACCAGGTCGAGCCGGCGGGGCCCGCCCGTGGGCAGGACGAGCAGGCCGGTCGCGGTGGTGGGGGCGCCCTGCGGGGTGACGGTGCGGTAGGTGAGGCGGTAGCCGCGCAGGCCGTGGCGGACGGTGCCGGTGTCCATCCCGGCCTGGGCGAGGAAGCGGACGACGTCCGCGCGGCCGAGGCTGGCCACCGGGGTGACGCCCAGGAGGGTGCCCCTGCCGTCCGTGCCGTACGGGCTCGATGCCGCCGGTGCCCCGGCGGGCTGCTGCGCGACGGCGGGTGCGGTGCCCAGGGCGGCGAGGAGCAGGGCCGCGGCGGCGGCGACGGTCCGGTGGGCGGCGCGTCGCCGTCCGCGCCGCGCGGGCCGGGTGCTGTGTACCGCGTGGCTGATGTCGTTGTCCATGGCGTCGACGCTATGCGGGGGCGGGCCGCGCGGACATCGGCGTGGGCCCCCGCCCCGGGGTGTACCTGGCACCACCCCGGGGCGGGGGAAAGGCCCGTCCTCATCAGAGCCGCTGGATGATCGTCCCGGTCGCCAGCGCGCCGCCCGCGCACATCGTGATCAGCGCGAACTCCTTGTCCCGGCGCTCCAGTTCGTGCAGCGCGGTGGTGATGAGCCGGGCTCCGGTGGCGCCCACCGGGTGACCGAGCGCGATGGCGCCGCCGTTGACGTTGACCTTTTCGAGATCCTGCTCGAAGACCTGCGCCCAGCTCAGCACCACCGAGGCGAAGGCCTCGTTGATCTCGACGAGGTCGATGTCCTTGAGCGACATGCCCGCCTTGCCGAGCACCGCGCGGGTCGCGTCGATCGGGCCGTCGAGGTGGAAGTGCGGGTCCGAGCCGACCAGGGCCTGGGCGACGATCCGGGCGCGCGGCTTGAGCTTGAGTGCCCGTGCCATCCGCTTGGAGGCCCACATGATCGCGCAGGCGCCGTCGGAGATCTGCGAGGAGTTGCCCGCGGTGTGGACGGCGGTGGGCATGACCGGCTTGAGCCGCCCGAGCCCCTCCATGGTGGTGTCGCGCAGCCCCTCGTCCCGGTCGACCAGGCGCCACATGCCCTGCCCGGCCGCCTGTTCTTCCTCGGTGGTCGGCACCTGGACGGCGTACGTCTCCCGTTTGAAGCGTTCCTCGGCCCAGGCGACAGCGGCCCGCTCCTGCGAGATCAGCCCGAACGAGTCGACGTTCTCCCTGGTCAGCCCGCGCTTACGGGCGATGCGCTCGGCGGCCTCGAACTGGTTGGGCAGGTCCACGTTCCACTCGTCGGGCCAGGGCTTGCCCGGTCCGTGCTTGGAACCGCTGCCCAGCGGCACCCGCGACATGGCTTCGACGCCGCAGCTGATGCCGACGTCGATGACCCCGGCCGCGACCATGTTGGCCACCATGTGGGAGGCCTGCTGCGAGGAACCGCACTGGCAGTCCACGGTGGTGGCGGCGGTCTCGTACGGAAGGCCCACGGCGAGCCAGGCGTTACGGGCCGGGTTCATGGACTGTTCCCCGGCGTGGGTGACCGTGCCGCCGACGATCTGCTCGACGCAGTCGGCGTGGATGCCGGTACGGCCGAGGAGTTCTCGGTAGGTCTCACCCAGCAGGTAGCCGGGGTGCAGATTGGCGAGCGCGCCTGCGCGCTTTCCGATGGGGGTGCGTACGGCTTCGACGATGACGGGTTCCGCGGCCATGAGCTCGTCCTCTCCTCGCACTTCCGCAGGGGCGTCCCGGCGCCCGCGGGTGGAACGCGTTCTAGTTCTGCAAGCAGTCTTATGAGGCTTACCCGCGGTACGCAAGAGTGCTGCACCGACCTCGCGCCCGCTCCGCCCCGGTCTCACCGAGTCTTCACGCAACAGAACGGACCGCCGCTCTTGCCAGTTGTAGAACTCGTTACTACCTTTCCGTCAACTTCTGATGGGTCGTCAGGCAGCGTCCGGACGGCTCTCGGACCGACCAGGAGCTGCCGATGCCCTGCCCCCATCTGCCCGAAGGGTTCGACTTCACCGATCCCGATCTGCTCCAATCCCGCGTGCCACACCCGGAGTTCACACAGATGCGGCAGACCGCGCCGGTCTGGTGGTGCACCCAGCCGACCGGTATCTCCGGTTTCGACGACGCGGGCTACTGGGTCGTCACCCGGCACGCGGACGTCAAATACGTCTCCACCCACCCGGAGTTGTTCTCCTCGCACATCAATACGGCGGTCATCCGCTTCAACGAATCGATCAGCCGGGACCAGATCGACGTCCAGAAACTGATCATGCTGAACATGGACCCGCCCGAGCACACCCGGGTCCGGCAGATCGTCCAGCGCGGATTCACCCCCCGGGCGGTGCGCTCCCTGGAGCAGGCGCTGCGTGACCGGGCCCGTTCCATCGTCGACACCGCGCTCGCCTCCGCCGCCTCCGACGGGTCCTTCGACTTCGTCACCAACATCGCCGTCGAACTGCCGCTCCAGGCCATCGCGGAACTCATCGGCGTACCGCAGGAGGACCGGTCCAAGATCTTCGACTGGTCGAACAAGATGGCCGCGTACGACGACCCCGAGTACGCGATCACCGAGGAGGTCGGCACCGAGGCGGCCATGGAAATAGTGTCGTACGCGATGAACCTGGCAGCCGCCCGCAAGGAGTGCCCGGCCAAGGACATCGTCTCCCAGCTCGTCGCGGCGGAGGGCGAGGGCAACCTCTCCTCCGACGAGTTCGGCTTCTTCGTGATCCTGCTCGCCGTCGCGGGCAACGAGACCACCCGCAACGCCATCAGCCACGGCATGCACGCCTTCCTGACCCACCCCGACCAGTGGGAGCTGTACAAGCGGGAGCGCCCGGCGACGACCGCCGAGGAGATCGTCCGCTGGGCGACCCCGGTGGTCTCCTTCCAGCGGACCGCCACCCAGGACACCGAACTGGGCGGGCAGCTGATCAAGAAGGGCGACCGGGTCGGGCTGTTCTACTCCTCCGCCAACAACGACCCCGACGTCTTCGACCGCCCGGAGGACTTCGACATCTCCCGCGACCCCAATCCGCACCTCGGGTTCGGCGGTGGCGGTCCGCACTTCTGCCTCGGCAAGTCCCTCGCCGTGATGGAGATCAACCTGATCTTCAACGCGATCGCGGACGTGCTGCCGGACCTGCGGCTGGTCGGTGAACCACGGCGGCTGCGCTCGGCCTGGCTCAACGGGATCAAGCAGCTCCAGGTCAGCACCGGCCCCGCGGGAGGCTGAGGCGCGAAGGCGCGGCCCGGCGCACGGTGCAACCCCGTGCGCCGGGCGCTGGGATCCGCTCAGGCCGTCTCAGCCCACGCCCGCGTGGTGCAACCCCGTGCGCCGGGCGCCGGGCGGCGCGAGGATCATGGCGGGCATGTCCGCCCTGCTCACCGCCTTCACCCCGATCTGGATACTCACCGCGGTCGGCTACGGGGTCGGCCGCGGCGGGTTGCTCGGGCCAGGGGCGGAGGCGGTGCTCGGCCGGTTCGTCTTCCATGTGGCCATGCCCGCCGCCCTGTTCACCATGGTGTCGGGGGCGCGGCCGGGCGCCTTCGCCAACCCGTCGATGGCGGCCTTCGCGGCGGGCACCGCGCTGGTCTGCGGTCTCGGATTCCAGCTGACCGGGCGGCTGTTCGGGCGGGGCAGGGCGGACCGGGCGATCGGCGGCATGGTGTCGGGGTACGTGAACTCGGCCAATCTCGGTATTCCGGTGGCCGTCCAGGTGCTCGGGGACGCCTCGTTCGTCGCGCAGATCATCCTGTTCCAGGTGCTGCTGGTCTCGCCGGTGATCCTGACGCTGCTGGACTCCGGGACACGGGCCGGGGGCGGGACGGGGGCTGGGGCCATCGGGACTGGGACCGGAGCCGGGACCGGGGCGGAGTCCGGGATGCGGGGCCAGAGGTCCGTCGCACTGCGGCGGATGCTGACGATGCCGGTCCGCAACCCCGTCATCCTCGCCTCGCTGCTGGGACTGGCCGTCAGCACGCTCGGGCTGCGGCTGCCGCGCGCCCTCGCTCACTCCTGCGAGCTGCTCGGCTCCGCCGCCGTACCGACGGCGCTGGTCGCGCTGGGGCTCTCCCTGCACACCCGCCCGGCTGCCGGGATCCCCGCGGGCCGCTCCGGTCCGGTGCGGGCCGAGGTCGTGGTGACCGTGGCCCTCAAGACCGTGCTCCAGCCGCTGATCGCCTTCGCCGTCGGCGGCCCCCTGCTGGGGCTGCCGGAACCCCAGCTGCTCGCCGTGGTGCTCTGCTCGGCACTGCCGACCGCCCAGAACGCCTTCATCTACGCCCAGCAGTACGGGCTGGACACCCGGGTGGCCCGCGACGCCGTGGTGGCCTCGACCGTGGTCTCCATGGCCACGCTCTCGCTGGCCACCTGGGCGGTGGGGGCGTTCGGGACCTGAGCCGCCCGGAACCCGGGCCGCTACCGGCCTGAGCCGTTCGAGTGGCGGACCGGGGACGGCGGGCGGATGCTGGTCGGGCGGCGATCCACGCCGGAGGGGTGCCAGGACGATGTGCTCGTCCCGGCGCCCCTCCGGCCATCCCCTGGCCGTTGGGCCCTTCCCCCGTCCTTCCGCGTTCCCGGCCCGCTCGGGTCCGGGCCCGGATCAGCGGATCCTGCTGCGTACCGTTCCGTCCGGTGGCCTCGGTACCGGTACGGTCGCCGCCGGACGCGCCCGGTCGTCCCACGGCCGCGCCGCACCGGGCACGACCGCCGGGTCCGGCCGCCGCGCCCAGCCCAGCAGCCGGGCCAGCGCGAAGCCGAGCCCCACCACAGCGGCCCCGCCCACCGCGTCCAGCACCCAGTGGTTGGCGGTGGCGACGATCGCGCAGGCCGTGACGAGGGGGTGCAGCAGCCCCAGCGCCTTCATCCACGCCCTCGGCGCCAGCAGCACGGCCACCACCCCGCACCACAGCGACCAGCCGAAGTGCAGGGACGGCATCGCCGCGTACTGATTGGTCACGGCGGTCAGGCCGCCGTAGTCGGGCCGCGCGAAGTCCTGGACGCCGTGGACCGTGTCGACGAAGCCGAAGCCAGGCATCAGGCGCGGCGGGGCCAGCGGGTAGAGCCAGAAGCCGACGAGCGCGAACAGGGTGGCGAAGCCGATGGTGCTGCGGGCCCAGCGGTAGTCCGCGGGGCGCCGGGCGTACAGCACCCCGAGGATCGCCAGCGGCACGATGAAGTGGAACGTCGTGTAGTAGAAGCCGAAGAAGTCCCGCAGCCGGTCAAGGCCGGCCACGGCGCGGTTGGCCCCGTGCTCGATGCCGATGTGCAGCCACTGCTCCAGGGCGTGGATCTGCCGTCCGTGCCGCTCGGCGCTATCGCGCCCGGCCGTCGCCGCGAGCCTGACCTGGGCGTACACCGAGTAGACGACTCTGATCAGAAGGAGTTCGAGCAGCAGGCTGGGCCGGCTCAGCACCCGCCGCCGACGGGCCGGGGCCGCGTACACCGGAGGAAGCGGATCGTGCCAGTACGGCGAGGCGCGCGGCAGGAACGGCACGGCGCAGGCCGCGGCGAGCGCCGCGATCAGCGGCACGTTGTCGCGTACCGGGAGGAGCGCCCCGATGTCCGGCAGCAGCATCGTCCCCGGCAGGGTGAGCACCAGCACCACGACCACCGGCCAGACCCGCCGGTCACCGGCCCGTTTCCCGGCCCGGCCGACCGCCGCGAGCAGCAGCCACAACAGCTGGTACGGCCAGGTGGTCGGCGAGACGGCGACGGCCACGCATCCGGTCACGGCCACGGCGAGGAGCAGCTGCCCGTCCTTCGCGTACCGCACGGCGCGGCGCAGCCCGAGGACGCAGACGGCGACGGCGAGGAGCAGCAGGAGTGCCACCTGCGCCGGGCCCGTGACGCCGAACCGGAGCAGCGCGCCGTGCAGCGACTGGTTGGCGAGGCCCGCCGCGTCGCCGCCGAGCCCGGCGCCCGCGACATGGCGCACCCAGTACGCCCACGAGTCGTCCGGCAGCACGGCCCAGGCCAGCGCCGTGCAGCCGGCGAACGTGACGCCGCCGGTCACCGCCGCCCGCCGCCGCCCGGTGAGGCCGAGCAGCACGGCGAAGAGCACCACGGTGGGCTGGAGCGCGGCGGCCGCCCCGATCAGTGCGCCCGGGGCGCGCTCGCCCCGGACCACGAGGCAGCCCAGCAGCACCAGAAGGACCGGCACGACGCTGGCCTGCCCCAGGTGCAGCGCGGTGCGGACCGGCAGCGAGACCATCAGCAGGCTGATCGCGACGGGCGCGGCGAGCAGCGCGGTGCGGCGGGAGACCGGCCCCGGCAGCGCACGCGCGGCGACGACGCCCAGCGCGACGACGAGCAGCAGGGAACCGAAGGTCCAGACGACGCCCAGGTTCTGCTCCGCGGCGCGGGCCAGCGGCCTCAGCACCAGACCCGCGAACGGGGTGCCGGTGAACCGCCCGCCGTCGTACAGCGAGCCCGTCACGCGCAGCACGCCGCCGGGGCCGACCCAGGTCTCCAGTCCGGTGAACCGCTGCCCCGGCGGACGGCCCAGCGCCGCCGCCATCTGCCGTGCGGCCAGCACGGCCACCACCAGCCAGAGCGCGGCCCGGACCGCCCCCGTCCCGCTTCCGTTCCCCGCTGCCGCGTTCCCGCGCACCCTGCGCTCCGCATTCGCCACGCCGCGCCGAACCTTCCGCCGTTCCGGTGCCCGCCGCTCGATCCGGGCATCGGTGAAACCTTCGCATTGCGCAACGAGTCGTAAGCAATCCACCCTCTCTTCACTTGACCGACATCACGCACTGATCAGACATGAAGCCGAAAAGCGCTCGAACGTACGGATGTGTCGGCCTGCCGGGACGGCCGCCCCAGGCCGCGCGAAAGCCGCGGAGAGGCCACGGAGAGGCGGTACGGCAGCCGTGCGGCCCTCCTGCGGCAGCTCTACGGCAGTCGCGCGACGGCCCCTGCCGGATGTCCGTGCGGAACCGGAATATGAGTTCCCACGTCCTCCCCCGTGTTTGTCGATACCTCGATCAATCACGGTCGATCGGGGCCGGTCACGGGGGAAGCGGGCGTTCCATGCGGCGCACAGGAGTGAAACGGGGTGTCCGGGGTGACGGACGGGGCGAGGTCCGGGGCAACGTCCCTGACGATGTCCGGGACGGCGCCAGGGACGGCGCCCGGAGCGGCGGGCGACCTGGTGTCCGGGGCGGCAGACGCGGGTGGCCGGTGCGGCTGCTGTCGCTGCTGCTGATCCTGGTCTCCCTGCAACTCGGCTCGCTGATCAGTCCCGCGTACGCCTGTGGCTGCGGAGCGATGGTCCCGAGCCGCCAGACCCGGGTCGCGGTCGGCCAGGAGACTTCGGTGGTCAGCTGGGACGGGCGGACGGAGCAGATCGTCATGCGGCTCACGGTGCGCGGGAACGCCCCCGAGGCGGCCTGGATCATGCCGGTGCCGCACCGCGCGAGCGTGGAGCTCGGCGACCCCGCGGTCTTCTCCGAGCTCTCGGCCCTCACCACGCCGACCCGGGTGACCAGGCACTACTTCTGGCCGCGGTCCCACGACTGGCCGTTCGGCGGCAGTGGCGGGGACTCGGCCGCCGCACCCCTGCCCGGGGCACCGTCGGTCGAGGTCGTGGGGCGTGAGCGGCTCGGGCCCTTCGACGTGGCACGGCTGGCCGCGAACGACCCGCAGGCCCTCCAGACGTGGCTGGCGGACAACGGCTTCGAACTGCCCGACCGGCTGACGACGGCCCTGAAGCCGTACGTCGACCAGAAGTGGGAGTACGTCGCGGTCCGCCTCGCGCCCCAGGACGGCGCCAACCCGCTCCGCGGCACGCTCGACCCGCTCCGGCTGCGCTTCGCGAGCGACCGCCTGATCTACCCGATGCGGCTGTCGAAGCTCGCCGCGAACCCGCAGGAGCTGGGACTGTACGTCCTCGCCGCCCACCGGATGGAGCCGCGCGGCCCGATCGGCGGCAAGGCCCCGAAGGTGACGTACGCGGGCCGGATCGACACCCGGCCGGCGTCCGGGGGCACGGACGCGCTCGCCGGGCTGACGGGCGGCGGCCCGGTCTTCCTCACCGCGATCGAGCAGTCGTTCCCGCGCCCGGAGCTGATCAACGGCGATCACGAACTGCGCGCGGCCGACGCCGACACCCCGTACCGGACCGAGCTGTACACGGACCGGCTGCTGACCGTGGGCACCATGCCCGCCTGGGTGCTGACCCTGCTCGCGGCGGCGGCTGCGGCCGTGGGGGCGGTAGCGGCCCTGGTGCCGCGGGCCCGGCGAAGGGCGGCGGCGGTTCCCGGGACGCCGTAAAACCGTTGGCCGTGCGGGAGGGGGCCTTGTCACCATGCCCGGTATGACCTGGACGGTGGCCCCCGAACGCTTCGACTCCCCCGACGCCGCGCTGCTGCGCCGCGACTACTACGACGAGGTCGCCAGCCGTTACTGGGGACGGCCCGCCACGGCCGGGGAGATCGAGGAAGGGCTCGCCGACGACGGGGCCGACCTGCTCACCGGCCCCACGGGGCGGTTCGTGGTCGGCCGCCACGGCGGGAAGGCGGCGGCCTGTGCCGGACTGCTGGTGGTGGACGCGGACACCGCGGAGCTGACCCGGGTCTACGTACGGCCGGAGCACCGGGGCACGGGCGGCGGCGGGCTGCTCCTGGCCGCGCTGGAGGAGGCGGCGCGCGCCTTCGGCGTCCGCACTCTGCGGCTCGACACCCGCCACGACCTGGTGGAGGCACGGGGGCTCTACGCCAAGCACGGCTACCGGGAGGTCCCGGCGTTCCACCGGCGGCAGTTCGCGGAGCACTGGTTCGCCAAGGAGCTGCCCGCCGGGGAACTGACCGCACCAGGCGTCTGAGCGGACCCGGCCGGGGCCCAGCCAGGTACGACCGGGGCCCAGCCGGGTACGAGCAGACCTGCGGGGTACGAGCGGACCAGCCGGGTACGGCTGGGCTCGGGCCGGTCGTAGCGGCGGCCTGGCTCAGACCGGGCCCCGGTCGGGCTCGGGCCTTCCTCTGGCCGCGTGGTCACGTACCGGGCCGGGGCTGTACGGGCGTTCCGCGCTCGATCCGCACATCTCGGTGGTCAGCTCCTCCACGAGTCTGACCAGGTCGGTCGGCCGGTCCGGCCCCCACCAGTCGCCCAGCAGCTCGGCCATGGCCTCCTCCCGGGCCTCCGCGAGCTTCGCGACGGCCCGCGCACCGTCCTCGGTGAGCACCAGTTGCACGCCCTCGCGCCGGGCCAGTCCGCGTTCCTCCAGCTGCCGGGCCGCGTCGGTGACCGCCCGCAGCGGCACCGGGGTGGTCTCGGCGAGCATCGCCGGCTCGACCGTCCCGTGCCGCCGGATGCGCAGCAGCATCCAGCTCGCGGCGGGCAGCAGGTCGTACCCCGCCCGCTCGGTGATCCGTACGTAGATCTCGCGGCGCCCGGCCCGGGTCGCGAGTACGGACAGGGCGCGCGCGCACTCGTCGTACGAGGACCGCTCGACCGGGTTCGACGCCAGCGTCTCGGTGACCTCCGGAGCCGTCACCGAGCCGCGCAGCTTGTCCTCCTTGAGGAACCAGGCGAAGGCGAAGGCGACCAGCACGACGGGTGCCGCGTACAGGAACACGTCCGTGATCGACGTCGAGTACGCGTGGAGCACCGCGGGCCGCAGCGTGGGCGGCAGCTGTCCGATGGCGCGTGGGTCGGAGGCCAGCCCCTCCACCCCGGCGCCGGGCGGCAGCGGATGTCCGGCGAGCGCGTCGGTGAGCTTCTCGGTGAGCCGACTGGTGAAGATGGTGCCGAAGACGGCGACGCCGAACGAGGCGCCGATCGACCGGAAGAAGGTGGCCCCGGACGTGGCGACGCCGAGGTCCTTGTACGCGACGGCGTTCTGCACCACCAGCACCAGCACCTGCATCACCAGGCCGAGCCCGGCGCCGAAGACGAAGAAGTAGCCGCTCATCACCCAGGTGCTGGTGGTCTCGGTGAGCCGGTGCAGCAGCAGGAGACCGATGGCGGTGAGGCCGGTGCCCGCGATCGGGAAGACCTTCCAGCGGCCCGTACGGCTGACGATCCAACCGGACACGGTCGAGGTGAGGAGCAGCCCCAGCACCATCGGCAGCATGTGCACACCGGACATCGTCGGCGTGATCGAGTGCACCACCTGGAGGAAGGTCGGCAGATAGGTCATCGCGCCGAACATCGCGAAGCCGACGACGAAGCTGATGACGGCGACGAGCGTGAAGGTCCTGATCCGGAAGAGCTTCAGCGGGATGACCGGCTCGACGGCCCGCCGCTCGGCGTACACGAAGGCGGTCAGCAGCAGCACGCTCAGCACGGAGAGGGCGACGATCTGCGCCGAGCCCCAGGCCCAGGTGGTGCCGCCGAGCGAGGCGACGAGCACCATGCAGGTGGCGGCGGAGGCGATGAGGAAGGTGCCGAGGTAGTCGATGGTGTGCTTCTCGCTGCGGACCGGGATGTGCAGCACGGCGGCGATCACCAGGAGCGCCACGACACCGATCGGCAGATTGATGTAGAAGACCCATCGCCAGGTCAGGTGCTCGGTGAACAGGCCGCCCAGAAGCGGCCCGAGAACGCTCGTCGCGCCGAAGACCGCCCCGAACATGCCCTGGTACTTACCCCGTTCGCGTGGTGGCACGATATCGCCGACGATCGCCATCGAGAGCACCATGAGCCCGCCGCCGCCGAGCCCCTGGAGCGCCCGGAAGCCGATGAGCTGCGGCATGTTCTGCGCGATCCCGCAGAGCGCCGAGCCGATGAGGAAGATGACGATGGCGGCCTGGAAGAGCTTCTTGCGGCCGTACAGGTCTCCGAGCTTGCCCCAGAGCGGGGTCGCGGCCGTCGACGCCAGCAGATAGGCCGTGACCACCCAGGACAGGTGCTCAAGGCCACCGAGGTCGCTGACGATGGTCGGCAGCGCGGTGGAGACGATGGTCTGGTCGAGTGCCGCCAGCAGCATGCCGAGAAGCAGTGCCCCGATGGCCACGAGCACGGACCGCCGGGAGCGCTCCGCACCGGGGGCCGGGGCAGGGACGCTCACATTCTGGGCCATGGACACCTCCTCGGGTCCGCTACATCCCTATCCTGTCCTTTCCGTACGGTTATGGCCTGCTGAGCGGGTACGCACCGGAAGCGGGCTGCATAATCGCAGGGCTATCAAGGGGAGGGGCCACCATGACCGGACGTATCTGCCCGGAATGCGGTACGGACGACGGACCCGGCGGTACGCCCGGGGGCGGGCCGGAAGCACGGACCGGGGACCGGCCCGGAGCCCGGTCCGGGTGCGCCTGCGGACGGCCGCTCGCCGGACAGCAGGCCGCCGGACGGCCGGGTGGCACGGGGTGGCGGTACGACGCCGAGCGGCGCCGGGCCGAGCGGGCCGAACGGGAGGCCGCCGAGGACTTCGACCCGCTGCGGATCCGGCCCTACGTGAACCTGGGGAACGACATGGCTCCGGGCGGGGCCGACGGACAGGGGCGGGGGCAGGGGCGTCCGGCAAAGGCGGCGGAGCCGCCGGGCGCGGATGACCCGGCCACGACGATGCCGCTCCGCCTCGGCCCGGCGACGGCGGGCCCGCTGCCGGACGCCGCACCGACCGTCGCCGTCCCCGCGTTCGGCACCCCTGACGCCTCGGGCTCCTTCGGCCGCGTCGGCGCCTCCGGCACTTCTGGTTCCTCCGGTTCTACTGGTTCCTCTGGTCCCCCCGGTTCCTCCGGCCCCTCTGGTTCCTCCGGTTCCTCCGGTTCCTCCGGCCGCGCGGCTGTCACGGCCGTCATGGCGGTCACTCCGTCACCTCTCGACGCGTCCGAGCCGTCGCGTCGCCGACGCCCCTTCACGGCCGCCGCGATGGGGGTGGCACTGATCGCCGTGGTGGGCACGGCGGCGTTCGCGACCGGGCTGCTCAGCGGCGGCGACGCCGGGGACGCGCAACTTCCGCAGGCGCTGCCCAGTACGGCGGCCGGCCTCCCCGGCACGGACGTCCGCGCCACGGACCCGGCACCGGCCTCCAGCCCGGCCGCGGCCTCCCCCTCGGCCCCCGCCTCGCCGTCCGCGTCCGCCTCGGCCTCCACGTCCGCCACGGCACCCGCGTCACCGTCACCCTCCGCGCCCGTCACCCCGTCCCGGACGGCGGCCCACACCCCCTCGGCGCCCGCCAGCGGCCCGGCGTCGGAGCCGCCGCCCGCCTCCCTGGCCGGGCCCGCGCTGCGCCCCGGGGACCAGGGACCTGCGGTGGCCGAACTCCAGCGGCGGCTGACGGAGATCTGGCTCTACCACGGGCCCGACGACGGCGACTACTCGCGCCAGGTCGAGCGCGCGGTACTCGTCTACCAGTCGTACAAGTCCATCAAGGGCGACCCGGCGGGGGTGTACGGAGCCCACACGCGCAGCGCCCTGGAGGCGGAGACATCGGGCCACTGACCTTCCGGGCGGAAGGAAGAGGGATTGGCTTTCTCGGACGGCTCTTTGTATCGTGATGAAACAAAGTAGCCTCCGCCCGCCATCCCTGACCGGCGGGCGAGGCTGCTTGTTCCCCTTCTCCCGCGTTCTGGAGCCCGCCCATGCCGGCCACCGTCCTCACCGCCCGCGCCCTCCTCCTGGACATGGACGGCACCCTGGTGAACTCCGACGCCGTGGTGGAGCGCTGCTGGCGGCGCTGGGCGCTGCGCCAGGGCCTGGACCCGGAGGCCGCGCTCAAGGTCGTCCACGGTCGGCAGGGGTACGCCACCATGGCGGTGCTCCTCCCGGACCGCCCGATGGAGCAGAACCACGCGGACAACCGGGCCATGCTCGCCGAGGAGACCGCCGACACCGAGGGCGTCGTCCCGATCGGCGGCGCCGCCGCCTTCATCGACGCGATCGGCGACCTCCCGCACGCCCTGGTCACCTCGGCCGACGAAGCGCTGGCCCGGACCCGGCTCGCCGCGTCGGGCCTGCCCCTGCCGGAGGTCCGCGTCACCGCCGAGAGCGTCGGCGCCAGCAAGCCCGATCCGGAGGGCTTCCTCAAGGGCGCGGCCGAGCTGGGCTTCGCCCCGGCGGACTGCATCGTCTTCGAGGACTCGGAGGCGGGCATCGCCGCGGGCCGGGCGGCGGGCATGCGGGTGGTGGGCGTAGGCCCGCGCGCCGCCGCGCTCTCCCCCGACGCCCACGTGGCGGACCTGACGCAGATCCGGGTGGAGGCGGCGCCCGACGGCTCGATCCACCTGCACATCGCCGCGCGTTAGAGCCGGTCGCCACACCGCCCCGGTCCCGTACGCGGCGGACCTCGCGCAGGACGACGGGCATCGCCTCACCTCCGGTGCAGCCGCCCCCGCGCCACCAGTTCGAGCACCACCGTCACGGCCACCGCCTGTACGGCCATCAGCGCCACCAGCACGAACAGCTGTACGGCGCCCGCCTGCACCGGCGAGGCGCCGCCCAGCAGCATGCCCACGAAGGCGCCGGGCAAGGTCACCAGCCCGACCGTCCGGGTCTGATCGAGCCCCGGGAGCAACGCGTCCGCCGCCGCCGGACGGGCGATCTCCATCCGCGCTTCCCGGTCGAGCAGCCCGAGCGCCATCGCCGCCTCCACCTCCCCGCGACGGGTCGTCAGCTCGTCCAGCGCGCGCCTTCCGCCGAGCACGGTCGCGGTCAGCGCACCGCCGATGAGAATGCCGGCCACCGGAATCAGCGCGATGCCCCGGGGCGAGAGAAGCCCGGTGACCAGGAGCAGCGCGACCACCGGCGCGACCCCCGCCGCGATCGGCAGCGCCGCCCACCACCAGGAGCCGTTGCGTGTGACCCGGCGGCCCGCGGTCCACGCGGCCACGGCGTACATCAGCGCCACGAACGCCAGCGTCGGCGGCAGCGAACCGACCACCCAGCCGAGGAGCAGCGAGACCGCGGCGAGCTGAACGGCCGCCCGCAGCCCTGCCAGCAGGATCTCGCGGGACCGCCCGAGCGAGGCCAGCGCGGCGACCCCGGCCGCCGCCACGAGCAGCGCGGCGAGCACGACCCCGAGGGTGACGCCGACCGGTAGCAGCACGCCGCAACTGTAGGGCCGGGAACGTCCGGAGCACCCTCACGAACCGGCCGTCCGCATCGGTGAACTGCCGTCACGTCAGCACGTACGCCCGCGCAGATGTGGACGTACGCCCCCACGCCCCAGGCTTGTCGGCCAGAACTCTTGATTGTGTCGTGCTCATGTCGTCACTCTGTTACCTGGCGCCCACCCCACGGAAACCCGGCGCCGTCACGATGGCCGGGCCTCATGGATCGCCCGTCCACGTTCCCCCCACATCAAGGGAGTTCGCATGTCAGGTGTCTACGCGCGTCGTATCGCCGCCGTCACCGCGTCCGTCGCCATGGCCGCGACCGCCGCCCTGTTCACCGCGCCCACCGCCCAGGCGGCCATGCCCACGCCGGTGTCCGCCGCGACGGCCCGCACCTACCTGAGCCAGCTGACCGTCTCCGCCGAGGGCTCGCTGGACGGTTACAGCCGTGACAAGTTCCCGCACTGGATCACCCAGTCCGGTACCTGCAACACCCGCGAGGTCGTCCTGAAGCGCGACGGCACGAACGTGGAGACCAACACCAGCTGTGCCGCCGTCAGCGGCAGTTGGTACTCGGAGTACGACGGCGAGACCTGGACCGCCGCCTCCGACCTGGACATCGACCACATGGTGCCGCTCGCCGAGGCCTGGCGGTCGGGCGCCAGCGGCTGGACGAACGCCCAGCGACAGGCGTACGCCAATGACCTGACGCGCCCGCAGCTCATCGCGGTCACGGACAACGTCAACCAGTCCAAGGGCGACAAGGACCCGGCCAAGTGGATGCCGCCGCGGGCCGCGTACGCATGCACGTACGTGCGGGCCTGGGTGCACGTGAAGCACTACTACGACCTGACGGTCGACTCGGCCGAGAAGAGCGCCCTGCAGTCCCTCCTGAGCGGCTGCTGAACCACCCCGCACCCCCTGCTCCGCCCGCCACCGCCCCCTCGCGCAGGCCCGTGCGAGGGGGCGCACGCGTACCTCCGGGCGCGCCACGGCCACTCCCGCGTTCACCTGCCCCGCGTACCGCGGCCACCCCCGCATCACGCCGCGGTCATCTATGCATTTTCGGCCGAGTACGGCCACCCACCGGCCGGTACGCGTCCACCCCGCACCCCCTCCGCCGACGGCACTGGTTCCCCGGCACCCCGGAAGGCCCGCCGGGGTCACGCCTCCCCCTCCTCGCCCCCGCCTCCTCCGGCCCGCGCCCCGCCGCGGGGAGCGCCACCGCCATTGGTCCACCCCGCCGGGACGGGGGAGCCGCCCTCTTCCACCTCTTCCACCTCTTCCACCGGGCCGCACTCCCGCCGGAGGGGCACCGCGCCACCCCAGTGGTACAGAACCGGTGGATCATCACCCGGCGACCGCGCGGGCGTCGCTCACCGCTCCGCCCGCATGGCCGGAAAGCTGCGCCGCCATTGGTTCAGGCCAAGCCGAGGTGGAGAGGTTCGCAGATGGCAGGGGGTCCAGAACGAAGGGTGCCCGATTTACGCGAGACATTTTTCGGTCAGCCGCCATAAATGTTGAACTTGCAAGCATTGGTGAGGTTTCCCTAATCTGAGGCGCCCGATCGGTTCACGTCCCCACTAGACCGAAGGAGCCTCCCCCCATGCAGACCCATTTGCGCCAGGCTCAGCCCTACGCCCTCGGCCTCTTCCGGATCGTCATAGGCCTGCTCTTCGCCTGCCACGGTGCCGCCTCGCTCTTCGGCATCCTCGGCGGCGCCATGAACGGTGGCTCCATACCCGTCGGCACCTGGCCCGGCTGGTACGCGGCGGCCATCCAGCTCGTCGGCGGCACCCTGGTGGCGCTCGGACTCGGCACCCGCGTCGCCGCGCTGGTCTGCTCCGGCTCCATGGCGTACGCCTACTTCACCGTCCACCAGCCCGAGGCGCTGTTCCCGCTCCAGAACGGCGGCGAGCCATCGGCCGTCTTCTGCTGGACGTTCCTCCTGCTGGTCTTCACCGGCTCCGGCGCGCTCGCCCTGGACGGACTGTTCAGCCGGACCGGCTCGGCCCGGGACAAGGACCGCGCCTCCGAGCAGGCGCCCTCCGTCGCGGTCTGACCGCACCGCCCCGGCATGACCCGGACCTCACGTGCACCTGGCCGGTCACACCCCGTCCGCACATCCGCCCGGAAGCAAAGCTTCCCATTCCGGGTGTACGTGAGGTTCCCAACATCATTCGTATTTATAGATCACCGGATGAACCGCGGGCGTACGCTGTACAGCTGACCCTGCCGCCCCTGCCGCTCCCCCGCGACGTCGCGGCGATGTTCCGAATCGGGGAGTAGAAGGTGCTTGAGAGTCTGGGCGCGCTGACCAGTAGTCCATGGATCTATGCCGTGGTCGCGCTGTCGGTACTCCTGGATGTCTTCCTCCCCCTGCTGCCCAGCGGCGTGCTGGTGATCACCGCCGCCACGGCTGCCGCCGCCGGTTCGACGACCGTCGCGGGAGCGGGCGCCCCGCAGGCGACGGAGGTCCCCTCGCTCCTCGCGCTGATCCTCTGCGCGGCCACCGCCTCGGTGCTCGGCGACCTCGTCGCGTACCGGCTGGCCTGGCGCGGCGGGGAGCGCCTGGACCGGGCCATCGCCCGCTCCCGCCGCCTCACCTCCGCGCAGGAACACCTCGGTGCCGCCCTCGCCCGGGGCGGAGGCATCCTCGTCGTCATCGCCCGGTTCGCCCCGGCCGGGCGCTCGGTGGTCTCGCTGGGCGCGGGCGCCGCACACCGCAAGGTCAAGGAATTCCTGCCGTGGTCCGCCCTGGCGGGCGTGGCCTGGGCGGGCTACAGCGTGGGCCTCGGCTACTTCGGCGGCCAGTGGCTCGGCGCGACCTGGGTGGCCACGGCCATATCCGTCCTCGCCCTGTTCATGGCGGGTGCCCTGGCCGCGTACTTCATGCGCCGCCCGGCGGCGGAAGCCGCAGCCGCGGCGGCCACTACGGCGTCCTGACCGCGCCCCGGACCTCCAGGCCGTCCAGCAGTCTGGCGGTCGCCTCGGCGATCTCGGTGACGGCCCGGTCGAACACCTCCTGATTGTGCGCGGCCGGGGCCCGGAAGCCGGACACCTTGCGTACGAACTGCAGGGCGGCGGCCCGGATCTCCTCCTCGGTGGCCTCTTCGGGGAGGGCGGGCGGACGCAGAGTCTTGATGCTTCGGCACATGCCCCCAGTGTGAACCGCCCCACTGACAGCCGCCCCGCCCCGCCGCGGCCCCTCCTGCCCTACTGCGAGGGAAGCCGGGTCACCTCCGCGACCTTGCAGGTCATCCTGCCCGGGACCTTCGCCAGCCCCTGGGCCTTCTCCACCGACTTCTTCCCCGCCGCAAGGTCCGGCGCCGTAGCGAGCCCGGAGGTCCGGCGCGTACCGTCCCCGTCCACGAACTCCACGGTGACGATGTACGACGCCTGGTCGTCGGACCGGTTCACGATCTCCACGTCCGCGTCCGGCCACTCGGTCAGCGAATCGACCTGGCACCGGGTGATCCGGACATCGTCCTCGGCATCCACGCCACCGAGCGGCGGCAGCTCCGTGGGCGTCCCGGAGGCCTCCCCCGGCACCTCGCTGCGCGTGACCTCCACGTCCGCCGGCTTCAGCCCGCCCGAAGAACTGCCCCTGCTGCTCAGCACCGCGATCGCCACACCGACGGCCAGCAGGACAACCACCCCACCGACCACGGACAACGAAACAATCAGCCCGGTGCGCGACTTCCCCGGCGGCTGCGCGGAGCCGTACGACATGTGTCCCCCCTGGAACAGCACTGACGTGAACAAACACGTATGACCCGCACACGCTACGGTGCGCACCCACCACGAACCGAACGGCCCCTCCCAGTCCCGCCCCGGCCGCCACCGGTTCAATCCGGCGGCACCAGATCACGGATTCAGCATCTGCTCGTCGGAAGCCCTGCGCGGTCCGGCCATGAAGTCCGCCGCACGCCTGTCAGCCGCGTGCTTCTGCTCTATCGATACCCGCAACTCCTCAGGAGTCGGCCACGGTGAGCGCCGGTGGATCATGCGGTGACAATTAGCGCATATCAGGGCCAGGTCGCTGAGCTTGGTCGTCCCTTCCCCTGCTACGTGAAGCGGAAGGACGTGATGGCATTCGATGTACCCGGCTCCGCGGTCCCCGTAGACCCTCTCGAAGTCAAAACCGCACGCCTCGCATGCGAGCCGCCCACCACGCTGGAGAACCGAGGTGATCTTCTTCGTGCGCAGGTTTTTGTTCCGTTCACGCGCCCTGTGCCAGCGCAGGAGCAATCGCCCTTCGGGTGCGCTGTAGTCGTCGAACTCCTCATCCTCCGTCGGTGCCAGGCCCTGTAGCTCGCCTGCTGCCAGACCGTGGCGGATGAGTCGTGCAGCCTCGGTCATCTCTTGCGGCCGGGCAAGGAACTCGTTCAGCACCGCAACGTCCAGAGCGCCACCGTTCGTGGGCTTCCCCAGGTATGCCGGGTGACGGGTAGCAATGTCGAACGTCTTGCGAGCGACGCCATTGGCATTGCGGAACTTCTCGTTGCGCTCCGCTTCAGCGTGAATGGGCAGCATCTGGAGCAACTCAGACAGCTCAGCAACTCGGCTGTCCTGGGCGTCCAGCCCCTTCCAGTTGTTGCCCATCACCAGGTGACAGGCCAGGATGATCTCATCACGGGCCCAGTCCGGGTTCTTGATCGCCTTGACCTGGAACCCGGCCCGCTTCAGCCAAGCCACCGCGTGATCCTTACCCCCGCTGAACTCACCTGGTGTGAGGGCCCGCCCTTGATCCCCCTGGTGCGCCACCCCGGCGACCGCCTTGGAGTCGTATTCCCGCCCTTCGTGCACTAGGACGTAGGACCGCGCCACCCCAAAGCCGTACTTCGCCAGGAAGGCATCACGCCCCAATGCGTCGTACTCAGTCAAAGTCTTGAGCACAGAATCTCGTGTGATCGCTCCTCTACGCATGCCCGAAGCGTACGGCCGGACACTGACAGCACCGAGGGGAATACCGACCGTGCAGCCCACACCTGCTCAGCGCGGGGCCAGAAGGTGAACATGAAGAAACCCCAGGTCCAATGAGCCCCGACCTGGGGTTTCTCTCCGTACTGGTGGGCGCGGACGGTTTCGAACCGCCGACATCTGCTTTGTAAGAACGGATCTAATCTTTGCCTGACCTGCAACGACTCAGAGATTAGAGATCATTTAGGAGAGATTTAGGAGACGAGGTCTACTCCCACACCGTCGCCCACCCGAGCGACCGCATCGCGCTCTCGTAGATCTCCTGAAGCCCTTCCAGCCTATCGCGCCGCATGTCCGGAGTCGGGTGCTGATACACCGCCTTGATGCCCGGCCGCCGATGCCCAGCCTGCTCGAAGGCCAACGCCGCCTTCACACCGATCTGCTCCTGGTACGTGTCGTGCGTGTGCCGGAGCGCCCGCATCGTCAACCCCTTCATGATGGGCTCGACAGCGGGCTTCGCCGCTCGCCCGCGCACCTTCGTCACAGCCTTCCGCCCGTCCGCGCAGGGACGCATCACCTGCCGGCCGAAGTTGCCACGGCGCCAGTGATCGCCCCCGCGGGGCGTGAACAGGAACTCACCCTTCGTCCGCGCCGCGTGGGCCACAAGTAGCTCGGCGAGGAAGGGCGGCAAGTCGATCTGCCGACGCGACTCACGAGTCTTCACCGGCTCCAAGTCCAGCACCATGCCCAGCCGTTCCCCGGCCGGGCCGCGCTTGGCGTACTCCGCGACCTCTTCGGCCACCACGAGGGTGGGGCAGGTGTAACCGGACTCGACGCGCGCGCTCAGCGACGACGGGCGGAGCGCCAGGCTCTCGCCCCAGCGAACACCGGTGAACGCGGTCGTCAGGATGTGCATGCCGTCGAGCGGCCCGGCCCGTCGAGCGATGCGGAGCACCACGTCGGGCGGTGCCCAGAGTTCGGTCTCTTCTCTCGTGGCCTGCTCGGCCTTCGCCGCGGCCGTGCGGGAGCGGCGCCGACCGAAGAGCGGGTTGACGGGGATCATCCCTTTGTCGACCGCACCTGTGAGGATCTGCGACATCAGCGTCAGACAGTGCGTGGCCGTGACGTCGTCGCAGGCCAACCCATTCGCCCACTGCTCTGCGTCGAACCACGTGATGCTCCGGATCGGGGCGTGCTCCCACTTCGGCAGGATGTGCGCCTCCAGGCGGGCCCAACGTGTCGTCACCGTGCGGCCGCGTGGCGACTTCGCCTCCATCCACTCCCGCGCCCAGGTACCAAACGCGGTCTGTGCCAGGGCCGGGTCAGTCCACCGACCGGCCCGGATCGCAGCCTCCTGCTGCTCGCCGTACTCCTCGGCCAACCGCTTGGTCGGGAACCCCGGCTCGGTCCCCTTGCCGCCGTCCGGCTTCTTGTAGCAGGACCGCCACGTGAACTGCTTGGTCTTCTGCCCGCCACGGACCTTGTAGACCTTCTCCGCGTACGCCATGCCCGCCCCTCAGCCCGCGAGCCGGAGCGGGCACGGCCCGGCGGTGGCGAGGCGCTCGCCGCCGACCGCCGCAAGCGCGATGTCGACGGCAGTCCGGCCCGCGGCGGTCAGTCGGCCGCCGCGGGTCAGGGTGGGGCCCGCGTACACCAGGGTGTGCCCTGCCGTCCGATCTACCCAGGTGAGGACGCCGTCCGGGAGGCCGGTGGCGAGGTGTACGTGGACGCACATGGTCTGCTCTTCTCCCCGTTGGTGTGCCGTCGTGGTGCGGGTAGCGATCAGCCCCAGCCGAGGTCCCCGTTCGGTGTGGTCGTGGGGCTGGGTGTCGGGCTGCTCTTGGGGCCGGTGACACCCCATCCGAGGTCGTCGGTGGTGGTGGGTGCCGGGGGCGGGGCGGCGGCCTCGTCGGCAGAGGCGGCGGCGGCCGGGATGGACAGTGCTGCGGCTGCGACGATCGCGGCGGCTGCGATACGGATTCTCATGGGGGGTGCCCTTCACGCGAGAGTGATTCGAACGCACGATCGAGTAACGCGCGGTGACCATATCGTCACATGTGATTGACGCGTGAACAAAGTGCTGAGGCATGCCAGAATCGGCACCCGCGTGAACCGGCATCATCAACCAACGGGGGTTGTACGAATGTTGAGTAAAAACCTGGGCGCCGCCGAGGTATCCGCGTACCAGGCGATCGCCTCCGGGGAGCACCCCGAGCCGTGCCTCGCCACCGACCGACTCACGGCCCTTGGCCTGGTCGAGCGCCGTGCACACGATGGCGAGTGGGTGGCGCACGACCCCCGCTCGATCGCTCACGGGCTGATGGGCTCCGCCCTCACGGAGCTGCGTGACCTCGTTGACCGCATCCATCACATCCCCGCCCTGGAGTCGCTCGCGGAGGACTACGACCCGCACCGGATGTACGGCGGCCCGGCCTCCGAGTACCTCCCGACCAGGGACGCGATGAACGGACGCATCGGCGACGTCGCGGCCGGGGCGTCCACATCCATCCTCACGGCCCAGCCCGGGGCACCGGCCGACCGTGACCCGCGCGTCGTCGCCCTTGGTGCGCAACGGGTCGTCGACACGCTGGAGGCCGGTGCCGAGGTGCGCTCCCTGTACACCAGCGCCGCGGTGAGCCACGGCCAGACGGCCGCGTACGTGCGGCAGATCGTGGACGCTGGCGCCCAGGTGCGGACGCTGTCCGGGACGTTCCCCCGGATGATGATCGTGGACTCGAAACATCTGTTCGTGGACAACCACGTCGTCGCCGGAGCCGACGGCAACGCGGGCTGGCACGTAACCGACCGCGGGTGTGCGGCCTGGGCTGAGAGCGTCTTCGACGCGCTGTGGGACCGGGCCGCGCGGTGGAGTGCTGCGGGTGCCCGGCCGGGCACGGTGACGACGGGGCGGCAGCGGCAGATCCTGGTGGAGCTGGAGGCTGGGTACACCAAGCAGCAGGCAGCGAAGCGGCTCGGGCTCGGGGAGCGCACGGTGACCGGGGAGTTGTCCTCGCTGCGGACGGAGCTCGGGATGCGGACGCTGTATCAGGTTATGGTGTGGTGGGCGACGTCCCGTGATCGCGATCTGCCGTAGCACCTGACCCCCTGCTCAGATCCTGCCGAGGGTGCACCCTGCCGTACAAGATCAAAAAATGCTGCTACATAGCTGCTGACATCAGCTTATGCGGGCCGAAGTGTTTGTCGAGTGCCGCACCATGATCATCCGACCTGGCTCGACGACGAGCGCCGCCGCCTCGGCGACCGGATACGCACCCGACGGATGTGGTGCAACCTCACCCAGGAGAAACTCGCCGACCGGGCCGGGATCTCCCGCGACACGGTGCAGAGGATCGAGCACGCCACCAACAACCCGAGACTGAGCGATCTGTTGCGGATCGCCCGTGCCCTCGACACCCCGCTCGCCGACCTCCTGCGGGAGTAGCCCCGGCCGGCCGACGGGAGACGGTGCGACCGGGGCGGTCAGTGACGCTGCCACGCAGGTTCCAGCGACCGTAGGTAATCGCGGTACTCCCTCACCCACGCGAAGAACTCATCTTCGTCAGCGTCCGCCCGGACCATCAACGCCTGGTGGAACTCCCACGCGTCGGCGCTGATCTCATACGAGCACCCGGAACACAGGTACCAACCCCTGCGCGACGGGCTCAGCTGTCCAGGACAGCGAGGGCAACTCATTGGTCTCCGTGTATCCGGGCTGCGTGTTGCCGCAGCCCCAGCATGTCCACCAGCCGCCGACGTTTTGGCTCATCTGGCCGCCGCATTTGCCACACTGCATAGTGCCTCCTGCTCGTACGGGTGGGCGGTACTCCGCCTCGGCCGCGGTCCTGCCAGGGAATGAGCGGCTGAGGCGGGGCTATTGGGTGTTGCTGCAACAGGGGCCAGCCCACGCCTCTACATCGAGGACGTGGGCGCCCTGCCGGATAGGGATGACGCCAACTCGGACGGAGCCGGTGGTGAGGAGGCGCCTGCACCAGATGCAGGCCCGTCCGGTGGCCTGGTCCCACGTCAGCGTCTCTGGGGCGGGGAGCGAGCGGCCGGTCACTGCGGTCCTTCCGTGCACTGCTCGCACTGGCATGCCGGGTAGTCGTGGGAGGTGGGGATGGTCTTCACCGGGGCAACCTCGGCCTTGGGCTTCACGACGCGCGTGCACCCGTACTGGTCGACCTCGTACACCTTGATAGTCATCACGGGTAAACCCCCCGTCGCGGTCAGCGAGATGCGTCAGACCGTAGGGACCTGGTGTGCGCGCACACCAGCCATGTGCAGATCTGTGCGCACAACTACTCTCCCGGGGGAAACTGGTGCGATGTCCCCTTGACCGCGCTCTCGCCATACCCGACGGTGTTGCACACAACTGCACAACCCCGAATCGGAGGCACCACATGTCGTTACAGTTCATCGGAATCGACCCGCAGACTGGCGACGAAGAGAGCCCCACTGTGTGGGTCGACCAGGATAAGAAAGAGCTTGTCTTTCAGGGATGGAAGCCAGGCCCCGAGCTCGAAGCCGAGTGCGCCGCCCTCGAACTCCCCGGGCACGCCATAGGAATCCCGGACACCGAGGCCGTCGTCCGCATCCCCGCCAGGATGGTGGACATGATCAGGGAGGCGTGCGATGCCGTCGAACGTGCCGACCAGGTTCGCTGACCTGCTGGCCCATTGTGAACGATCCGCCGTCCACCTGGAGATGCGGGATGTCTACGCCGTCGACAAAGAGAAGGGCCCGTTCGCCGAGTGGCGGAGCGGCTTCCGTCACGACCCGGCAGACCGTGCATCCTGGTGGCGGCCGTGGCTTGACCTGGTCTCCGACACCGTGGGCCGCGGCGTCGTCATGCGCCGCGCCCGCATCGTGTCCGAGCCTGTCAGCGAGTACATCCAGTACGAGCACTCCGGCACCTTCACGAATATCGCAGCTGGCGAACAGGTGCGGTGGCTGCCCCGCCGCCGCGCCTCCGACATCGCCCTGCCCGGCAACGACTTCTGGCTGTTCGATGACTGCCTCGTGCGATGGAACCACTTCGCTGGCGACGGCTCGTCACAGGGCCCGGAGCCGACCGCCGACCCGGCAGCGGTGAAGCTGTGCAGTGAGGCGTTCGAAGCTGTGTGGGACCGAGGCGTACCTCACGACCAGTACGAGATCCGCTGACGGCTGCACCCGGACAGGCCAGCACATGACCGCATCGCCCTCCTCCTCGGCCCAGACCGCGCGCGAAGTCGTCGCAGGACGGCTGCGTGACCTCCGTAAGGGAGCCGGGCTCACGGTCACCGAGCTGGCCGCCGGATGCGGCTGGCACCACTCCAAAACGTCCCGCATCGAGAACGCCCGTACCGCCCCCTCCGCAGGCGACATCCGCCGCTGGTGCCGGGCTGCTGGTGCGGAAGGGCTCGCCGAGGACCTCGTCGCTCAGTCGCTGCACGCCGAGTCGATGTACACCGAGTGGCGGCACCAGGTTCGCCACGGGCTCAAGCAGCTCCAGAACAGCTCCGTTGCCTTCTTCCGGCAGACCGAGTTGTTCCGTATCTACTCCTCCTCGCTCGTCCCCGGCCTGCTCCAGACCGAGGGGTACGCGGCAGCCGTACTCAAGATGAGCGCCCGCTTCCGCGACTTGCCCGTTGACGACAGCGCCGAAGCCGCTCGCGCCCGCGTTGACCGCTCCCGCGTCATCCACGAGCGAGGCCACCGCTTCGTCCTCCTCATTGAGGAGGCAGTACTGCACTACCGGATCGGCGACGCCGATGCCATGGCCGCCCAGCTCGGCTACCTCCTCACCGCCGGGGCCCTGCCCGCCGTCTCACTCGGCATCATCCCGACCACCGCGAGCCGCACGCAGTGGCCTCGCGAGACGTTCCACGTCTACGACAACTCGCTCGTCTCCGTCGAGCTGGTATCGGCCCGGATTCGCATCACCCAGCCCAGCGAGATTGCCGTGTACACGAAGGCTTTCGAGGAACTACGCCAGACCGGGGTGTACGGCGCGGCAGCACGAGGCCTGATAGTGAAGGCAATCGACGCGCTGGACGACGCCCGGTCCCGCAGGTAGTCAGGGCCTAGTCATACGATTCCACCCGTGGCGATCGAACTGAGTGACGAGCTGATCGAGCTAGAACGGGCGGCCTGGGCCGAGCAGCAGCAGAACCGGCTGACAGTGGAGACCGCACAGGCCGTGCAGGCGGCGATCACCGCGCACGCCGAAGCGACCGGACAGTCCCGGTACGAGGTTGAGCGGGCGCTGAAAATCGCCGTCCGGCACCCGGCCGAGGGCGACGACAGCTGACCCTCAGCGGCTACGCGTCCGCGGCGATATGCCCGTGCCCGTCGCACGTCATGCACTCGATGACCGGCTGATCCGGCTGGCACAACGGCCCGTCGCACTCGTGCGCGTACGGGTTGGCGACGGTCCGTGTGCCGTGGCTACAAGAGGTCACGGACCAAGCGGATCACGCTCACACACGTCGAGACCACTGATATGACTACCCGCCATCCAGATGCCCGGTCCTTGGCCATGATGCGTCACCCTTCTGCCTGCTCCGTGAGCGCCAGCTAGACCGCTGACGTTCTCTGACACCGGAGTTATGTGGGGGTGAGGCGGGTTTCTTGCACGCAGTTCGGAAAAAATGCATCGGAACACAGAACGTCCCCCTCCCGCATCTGCGGGAGGGGGACGTTCTGTACGTAGATCCCGGCTGCGCCAGGAGCCTGACGGGCACGAAGAGTGAAGCGCTATCCAGAGCGTTACTACATGCCCCGATTTTCCCTCCATCGAGTGACGCCCTAGCTGAACGGCGACCAGCGGACGACCATTGTCGTTGATTTGACTGGAGCGCAGCAGCGCTTCACGGTTGCGTCACCTCTCGCCCATCCGCCAGCCAAAGCAATCGAGCGAGAGGTGACGCCTCACAGAGGAGTCAGCAGTGGAACTCTCCCCTGCGGGCCAGGATGAGCGTCCTGGCCGCAATCGACCGGCATCGATCGACCGCAGTCTTCACTCAACCACCGACGTCGTGTTGGCGGCGATGGGCGGAGCGGCCTTTGCGATGCTCGTCATCGTCCGCACCGCAGATGTATGGCAGTCCATCGCGCAGGCGGTAGCGCTTACTGCGGGCCTGCGATTGGCGCTCAGCACCTCACCGGCGGCCGCGCGGGTATGGGACAAGATCCGCCGGTTCATGCGCTCGTAGCCTCCGCTTCACCGTAGCTCGGTCCCCCCTGACTACCTCGGGGTACTTGGCGTGCACGGTAATTCAACGGCAGCAGTGAAATCAGGTTCCCTGAATTGTGATCCCGTCACCCATTTGGGTGGCGGGATTTTAGTTTCCTGATGCGTCAACGTGGGATGAAAATGCCTTTGGCATATGCGAACTGCTCCAGCTGATATTTCGGTGGTGGGCTCGCCAGACGGGCCAGCCGCAAGGTCATGACCTGCGGCGGTCCGGCGGGAGGCCAACCACGCTCCGGCTGCTCGGCGCAGGATCTGGGGCACTCGGCGTAGTCCGACGGCACACCAGGGCATCCGAATCACCTGGTGGTGGCTGGAGCGAGTAGCCAGCCGGGCATGTTTGCCCGTCGCGGCCGTCCCGCCCGGCCGTGCCGTCCTTCCCCGCGGGCCCGGCTGGTCCGACGGGTCCGGCCGGGCCCGGCACGGTGGAGTCGACGCCGTCCCTCCCGTCCGCACCAGCCGGTCCGGTCGGGCCCGGCGACGCCGACGGCCCGGCGGGTCCGCGCTCGCCACGGGCGCCGGTCGGTCCCGGCGGGCCCGGGATCTGCACTGGGACCGCGGCCCGCTCCGGCAGGTCGTCGACTGCCTGCTCGGGGTCCGGGGCGGCCGGTACGTCCCCGCGGGCCCGGATCTGCGACCGGAGCGTACGGACGTCCGTAGCCAGCGTCGAGACTGCGGCGCCGCGGCGGTCGGCCTCTGCCGCCATCCGGTCCGCGCGCTGCTCGGCGGCGTTGATGCGGAGGAACGCCAGCGCCAGGCCACCGCCGAGGAAGAGCAGACCAGCGACGACCCAGAGCAGGGCCCGGCGGCGGTAGAACAGCCGCTCGGTGCGCGTCACGGCGTCCCCCCCAGCTGCGTCACGAGCAGGCGCAGCCGCGCGCTCTCCGCCCGCTCGGCCGCGAGGTCGCTGCGCAGCGTCGCCAGCTCGGATCGCAGTTCGGTCCGTTCCTCCTGGAGCTGGTCGGTCAGGCTGTTGTAGCCGGTCAATGCTCCGCCCTCCCGGGCCGCTCGCGTGGCGCCCCGGGAGCCGTAGATGGCGGCTGCGGCTGCCACCGGGCTGGCCAGCAGTGCGCCGAGCGCGGTGAGCATCGCAGCATCCATCAGGCCCCCTCGTGGCGCTGTGCGGGCAGGTCAGGCGCCCCGGGCGGCGGACGCCGGGTCAGCGGTAGCGGACAGGGTGGACGCGGTGCCCGCGCGGCCGAGCCGACCAGCCACCCAGCCCTTCGCGGAGGACAGAAGCAGCGCGGCCGGGGCCGCCCACCACACCGGCAGGTCCGCCAGCTCGACGGCGACCAGGCCGAGCGCGGCCTGCGCCCCGGTCCACCCGGCCCGCTCGGCGAGGTCCAGCAGCAGAGGCGTGCTCGCCATCGTTCAGCCCTCTCGGGTGTTGATGTTGACGTCGATGACGGCGCGCTCAATCGCTGTCTCCACCGCGGCGACGATCGTCGCGGTGTCGGCGCCGCTGCCGAGCTGCCCGGCGAGTGTGGTGATCGCGGCGGTCTGCGCGGCCATCCGCTTGTCCATCGAACGGATGCGGGCCTGCATGTCCTTGAGGATGGACTGCGCCTGCCACGTCGGGTTCGTCGAGTGGTCCGCCGCGTCGGCCGGGCCGCCGATCGCGTCGGTCTTCCACACCGCGTCGAAGATGTCGCGCTTGGTCATTCCGGCCACGGGGTCCTCCGTACTCGGGGTGGTGGGGTTGGGGGTGTTGCTGCTGGGGTTCCAGCTGGCGGGGTGGGCCAGGCGCTCGGCCACGTCGGCCCGCAGCTGCGCCATGCTGAAGCCGCGGGGGTCGACCTTGTCGCTCGACCACTCCAGGTGGCCGATCACGGACCGGGCCGACCAGCCGTGCGCCCGGCACAAGGCGGCCTGCACCCGGACGATCGCGTCGTACTGCGCAGCGGGCCACGGGTCCTTGCCGTCGCCGAGGTTCTCGCACTCCCAGCCGTAGAACCGGGCGTTGCCGTCGACCCCGTTCGCGTTGCCCTTCGTGGGCGGGGTCGGGCGGGTGCCGTACGACTCCGCGGTGACCTGCGCGAGCACGGCCGGGTCACCGCCCCCAGCGTGGTTGGTGCGGCCCCAGCCGACCATGTGCACCCGGCCGTCCTTCGCGATCATCCCGTGGCACAGCGGACCCGGCAGGGACGCGTACCCGTCGCGCACGATGCGCACGGTGGCCGCGGTGCCGGACGAGACGGTGTGGTGCACGATCGATCCGTTGACCGGACCCCACGGGCCCTTCGAGTTCCGGTTGTGGGTGCGCCAGTTCCCGACCTCGACGACGCGCACACCCTCGGCGCGGAGAGCAGCGAGGACGGCGGCGGCGGACAGGGGTACGGCCATGTGGCCTCCAGACATGGGAAGGCCCCGGCTGTGACAGCCGGGGCCGGGATGGACAGGTCAGGGGGTGTGCGTGATCGTCGTCGAGGTGGCGCTGCGCTGGTTGGTCCAGCGCTTCTCCACTGCCACGTAGTACGTCGGGTACGCGGCGGCCAGCCGGGCGCTCAGGACCGCGGCGATCGAGGTGATGTCCTGATCGGTCAGCACGTCGGCCATGTAGCCCGGCACCGGGAGGGTGATCTGCGGGCCGTCCATGTCGGTGTCCGAGGTGGCGGCGACGACGCGGAGGGTGAAGTCGTCGCCGCTCGAACCGGAGTAGGTGGGGCGGGTGAGCGCCATGGGTGCCTCCTGGGCATGAAGAAGCCCCGGCCGCGGGCGCGGCCGGGGCGAATGAGGGTGTGCCCCCGCGCCATGGCGGGGGTACCTTGATCAGGCGGTGGTGACGTCCTGGGTGGTGATGGTGGCCGGGACCTGAAGGCCGGGCAGGGCCGCCCGTATCCCGGCGATGGCCGCCTCCAAGAGGGCCTGTCGGTCGGCCGAGCTCAGATCGCCGTAGACCGGCTGGCCAGACGTGATGCTGATCATCACCGTGGCCTTCACCTTGTCCGGGTCCGAGCCGCCGTACGGGCGGAGCTCGGCGCTGACGGGGATGGACATGCGGTTCTTCCTTTCGATCACCTCGCCCGTGCGGCGAGGAAGCTTGAGGCCTAGACCAGGGCGAGGGCCATGACCGGCACGTCGTGGTCCGTGAGCACTCCGGCCGCCGACTGGTCGAGCGACGGCGGGGTGGTGGTCTGAGCTGGGAGGTACCAGGCCCGCGCGAACGGCGCCCCCAGGAAAAAGTTCGCCGCGGCTACGGGTGCTTCGTTCTGCACGTGGTAGAACGCGTAGTCGGTCGCGGCCCCGGTGGTGAGTACCCAGGTGATCCAGTACCGGCCGGGCGGCAGGGTCACGGTCGACGGCATCGCGATCGCGGTCGCGCCGATGTGGCTGCTGATCATCTGCGGCGGGCTGCCCGCCGTTTGCCCGGCGGCGGCCAGCGCGACGGGGGCTCCGGTTGCGGTGACGTTCGTTCCGTCTTCGCGGTAGATCCCAGCGGCGAACCGAGCGGACGGGACACCGCCGTACCCACGGGCGAACATCACCACCGAGTTGACGTTGGTCGGCTCGGTGATGTTGATCCCGCACACGTACAGCCGCTGCGGCGCCAGGTACTTCGTGCTCGGGTTGGCGACCGTGGCCGGGTCGCACGTCCACGCGGCGAACCCGAGGCTCTGCGGGGTCCAGGTGTTCTGCGGGGAGCTGCCTACGGTGACGGTTCGGCCGTCGCCCTGGAGGACGCGGAGTCGGCCGGCTTGCGCGTAGGCGACCACTCCGGCGGCCGGGGTGGTCGTCGGGACAACGGACGCGTTCTGCATGCCGAGCACGTACGTGCCGCCACCAAATGGCGCCGACGTGGGGCCGATGCCGAGGTTGTAGAGGGTGTTCGCCGTGGCGTCGCTGTAGATGCTGCCGCTCGGCAGCACAGAGAACCGCTGGCCGCCCGTTGGCGCCCCGTAGACGGTGAGCGGGGGGTTCGTACCTCCGCCCCGGATGATGGTCCAGACGCCGTTCAGGGTGCCGACCGTGGGCCAGCCGCCCGTTCCGGCCGGGCCGCGGATGTTCGCCTTCAACGACCACATGGTGGTGCCGTATGAGTACAGGTCACCGGTGCTGGTGTTCAGGTAGATGTCGCCCCGTACCGGGGTGATCCCGGTGGCCTCATCGGGTGAGGACGCGCCGAAGAGCCAGTGTGCCCCGGGGTTGCCCGGTTCGCCCTTGCCGCCGCTGTGCGCGTACAGCCAGGCACGGCGCCCGTCATCGGCCCCGGCGTCCGCCCACATCCCGAACACCCCATCCGGGCCAGAGAAGCCCGGGAGCTGGCCGCGGTCGTCGGATGTCACCGAGGTGACCGGGGTGCCGCCGAGGTCGAGCAGGTCTGTGTACTGGGTGCCGTCGACCGGGGAATCCCAGAACGTCACCAGCCGGTTCGGGGTCACCATCCAGATGCCGTCTGCCGGGGCCACGATGAAGTCTGAGACGCCGCGCCCGAACTCGAAGCGTGCCATGTCAGTTCACCACCCAACTCACAATGGACCCGAGTACGTTCTGGTTGGTGTTGACGCCGGGGTGCTGCGTGAGCCACACCTGCCCCGGCCGGTCCGATGCTTTCGAAAAAATGGTGACCCTTCCGATCTGCGAGCCGGTGATCCAGACGATGCCGTACTGGTCGCGGGTGGGGTGCCGGTACGCGGCCGGAACGAGCATCGGTAGACGGCTCTCCGTCTGCGCGCCCAGGTTCCCGGCTGCCCGGGTGCAGGACCCCAGCCGGAAATGCACGCTCCCCGACTGCGCCTCGATCACTGCCTGCGTGCCTGCGGTCCAGGCCGTGACCGCGGAGTCGACGGATACCGGGGCAGCCGGGTCGTAGATGGCACGCCACGCCGAGCCGTCCCACAGCCGTACCCGGCCGGAGTCCGTCTCGTAGGCCATCTCTCCGACTGCCGGTATGGGGTTGAGGTGGGAGGACAGGCCGGGGCGGACTCGGGCCCCCACGTACAGTTCGGAGCGGATCACGGACACGGACGTGGCCCCGGCCGGAACGGTGACCCCGGCGAGCAGAATCTCCCACACACCGGTGTCGCCCGGGTTCTGGGTGAGCGGCGGAGTCGCGGGAGTGCCCTGTTTGACGACCGCGCGCACCGTCCACGTCGTGCGGTCCAGGCGGAGTACCACCCGGTCGGTGCGCGCCACTGTCCCGGTGTTCGGGGCGATGTTGAGGGTGTCGCCGGTTGTGCCGGATGTCCAGGCGTGCCCGCGGACCGACGCGGTCACCCCGGCCCGGATGGTGACGGTGAGCCCGACACCTGCGGTCGCTACCGCTGGGGCGGCCGGAGAGCCGTATACCCCGTCGCCGGAGAAATGCGCGGCCAGTTGCTCGTACTCGGCATCGGTCACCGCCCGCGCGTTGTGGGCCGGTGACGGCCAGGAGTCCTGTGCCATCTGTGCTACCTCGTTTCCAGTCGGCCCAGGCGGCGGGCCAGATCGCGTACGGTCCGCACCGTGGCGGACGTGGTGGTGCGGTCGTTGTTGCCGATCACGGACGTGACCAGTTCGCCGGTCTCGGGCGTGGCCTCCAGCCGGATCGTCTGCACGATGTCGGCGACCTCCAGCCCGGTCGGAAGCACGACGGTGACGCGGTCGCCGAGCTCGTAGTCACGACCGGCCCGCAGGTCGTCGGTATCGACCGTCACCGTGGCCAAGCTGGCTTGGGGGTTGTCGTCGCCGAGCGCGAGCGTCCCGGCCTGCGTCAGCTCACCGCCGGTGTCGTCGAGCACGCCGGTCCGGTCCACCAGGCGCTCGACCCGGTACCAGTCCGCCGCCGCCCCGCTGGCCACCTCGACGTAGACGCGGACGTTCGGCGGGGTCGCCGCCGAGCTGGGGTCGCCACCGCCCTGCACCAGTTCAGACGTGGCGAGCGGCGCCCCCATGGTGAACGAGACACTGCGCAGGTTGCCGAGCCCGGCAGAGAAACGGGCCGTCCTGGTGCGGTCAACCGGCCGGTACACCCCGAACCGAATCTCGGTGCCAACCTGCCGGGTCCGGAACCCGAGCCCGTCGATCGCCGCGGCGGTGCGGCATGCGTCGAGCAGGGGCTCGAACCGTGTGCGCAGCGATCGGGCACCACCGACGCCCGCCACGTCGTCGAGCATCAGGCGCTCGATGCGGCGGGCCGCCACCGCGCCGGGCCCGCAGTTCTCGTTCACCAGCGCGCGGATGACGGCTTCGGCGTTCTGGTTGGTGAACGTCCGGGCCCGGTCGGTGACGGTGTCCTGCGCCGTGAACGCCTTCCCGGGTTCGGGGTAGGTGAGGTATCCGGCGACCCGCGCGAGGTCGTCGGAGAACGTCACCGTGACGCTGCCCCCGGCGTTCTGCGCCAGGTCCCAGGTGTAGTCCTGCGGTTGCTCCATCGGGCCCGCGCACCACACCTGCCCGTCCCGGATCACTACGAGCCGGTGGCCGGGCTGGAGCAGCTGCATGTACTCGGGCCGGGCCGGGAGGGACACCGACCCGGACGCGGGGGCGTTGTGGTTCAGATCGCACGTGAGCCGCGTCCACCCGTCGAGCGGATCGCCGACGACGCGCAGGTTGCGATCGGTCACCAGAAAATGAATCGTCATGCGGTCTCGTACCTCGGCTGAAAGATCAGGTCGACGGCCGACCCTGTCTCGGCGCCGTCGAGCTGGAACACGACCGGGGTCTGTCCTGGTGGGATGCCCCACAGGGTGGCGGTCGGCCAGTTCAGCCCGCTGATCAGGTTCTCCCCGGTGCCGGAGCGGACGCGCAACGGGTCGGTCGAGACCGTCACGGTCTCGCCTGCGAGGAGCGGGCCGTGAACGGTGTCGGCCATGGTCAGAGTGAAGGACTCGCCGGTGGTCTCCTGGGTGAACGTGATGGCCGACGCGGGCCCAGTGATGGTCCACTCCGGCCACACGTCGGTGTCGCCGGGGTTGGTGACCGTGGTCGCGCCGAGCACCTGCCCGGACGACAGGGACGGGTACGGCACCAGGAAATCCACCTGGGCGCCGGTCTCGCGGTGCACGGTCACGGCGGCGGCATCGACCCAGTACGGGTCCTCGCACCACAGGGTGAGCACCGCGCTGTCCCAGGTGATGCCGGTGGCGTGCTGGCCGCGTCCGTCCCATCCGTCCGAGTAGTGCACGGCGATGCGCCGCGTCGACCCGCTCGGCCGGGTCACCTCCAGCACCCCGGGGCCCTCCCGCAGCGTCCGCGTGAACGCCCGTGCCAGCCGCCGCCAAGTCGCCGTGAACTGCCCGTGGTCGCTCCCCTTGACGAGTACGGGCCACACGATCGTGCGGGGCTGCGGCTGCACGTGGCGCAGCCGAGCCCCGCCCCGAGGATGCGGGTCCGACGTCAGCTCGTACGGAACCGCACCCATCCCGGACACCCCGTCCGCGAGGGTGTACCAGTCCGCCGTCAGGTCGGTCATCGGCCACCTGGTCCCGGTCGGGTCCACGTAGGTGACCGTCGCGAACCCGACCTCGGGGATCTCCACCGGCGGCCCGCCGGGCTCCTCGGGGACGTCGGCCCGTGCCGCGATCAGGGGCATTTACCTCGGCCTCCCTATCCGCTCGCGCGCTTCTTCCTGCCGCTGGATCAGCCGCAGGTCCTGCACGTCGATCACGCTGCTGCGGGGGTAGATGTTGTAGGTGACCGGCGGCCGGTCGGCGGCGGGCGCCGCGGCGGCTCCTTGCGCTGCGGGCAGGCCGGGCCGGGCGGCCCGACCCACCGGCAGCTTCCCGGCGTTCAGGTTGTCCATGAACGCCACGCCGTACCGGGCGACGGCGGCGGCCTTCACCATGTACTCGCCGGTCGAGCCCCACACCGGCACGGAGTCGGACGTCGATGTACCCGGGCCCTGGACCAGTCCGCCGCTGGCCAGCGCGATACCGCGTTCCTTCATCCCCGCCACGAATGCGCCAGAGCCGGGCAGGGCCTTGATCTGCTTGGCGTACATCGGCGCCAGGTGCGCGAGCATCGGCCAGGACACCCCGGCCGCCACCACGTCCTCGACCGTGGCGTTCTTCTTCCCGGACAGAGCGCCCATCAGCTGCGCCGCCGCGGTCAGTTCCTCGGTCGACAACAGCCCGGCATTCGCCTTGAGCGCGGCGTTCGCCTTCTTCGCACCCGAACCCGATTTCACCGCGGCGGCAGCAACCGCCATCGCTTCGGCGTCGCCCTGCGCCGCGAGCTGCGTCGCCAGGTCCCCGTACCCGCTGCTTGCCAGCTTGACCAAGTCGTCCTGGAACTTCTTGCTGGTGCTGGTCGTGGTGGTCAGCTGCCGGGTGTAGTCGGCGAGCGTGGCCGCCGCCGTTGGACCCAGCTTCCGCAGGTTCGCAACGATGCTGTTGAACTGCTTCGTGCTCGCCTTCGCGAGAGCCGCGACAAGCGCCATGCCCGACTCGCCCATGCCGCGCAGCGTCTCCTCCACGTCGGCCCCGGCCTTGCCGCCGATCTTCTGTAGGTTGCGCTCCCACGCAGCGCTCTTCTTCACCGCGTCGTCCAGGTTTTTGCCGTACCCGGTGAGGCTGAACCCGGACGGCGCCCGCGTGCCGGACTTGAGCCCAAGGGCCCGGTCTGCGGCGTTCACCACCGCCCGTGCATCGGCCACCGCCCGCCGGGTCGCCGCCGTCGATTGCTTCGCCTGAGCGCGCAGCGCATCGTTCAGCTGCGCCCACGCGTCCCGCAGGCGCTGCATGTCCTGGTCGTACCAGCTGCTCACCGTGGACGTGCCGATCTGCGCAGTGCTCGGCTGGTAGGCGAACCCGCCGGACGCGAACCGTCCGACCGGGCCGCCGGACGCCAGGCGCTGCGCGTTGATCGCGTCGAGCAGGGGCAGACCGTACCGGTCAACCGCCGACGCCCGCACGACGTACTCGCCGTTGGAGAGCATCGCGGGGATGGAGTCGGACGTCGATGTGCCAGGACCGTTCACCTGCCCGCCCCCGGCCCGGAACACGTACTTGCCCGCGTACGGGCCCGGGGTCGGGTTGGTGTACCGGCTCTGGACCGTGATGTACGCCGTCGCGCTCTTCCCGTCGAAGGACGCCAATCGTCCTTCGGCTTCGGCGATCTTCCGTTTCAGGTCGGCGATCTCGCCCTTGATCCGGGCAGTCTTCGACGACGGGGCCGACGCCAGCCGGTCCCGAGCGTCGGCCAACTTGGCTTTCAGGTCGTCGATGTCACCGCGCAGGAACGCGGTCTTGTCCGGGGTCTGGAGAATCTGATCAGCCAGGGCACGGGCTTGCGCCCGCGTGAGTCCCATCTGCTGCGCGTTGGCGATGAGCTGCTGCCGCCCGCGCTCGTAGATCCCGGACACCTCGGACCAGGACGCACCCGAGTCCCGGGCGGATGCCGCAGCTTCGTCCGTTTTGGCCGCAAGGTCGGAGAGTGCACTCGCCGCGGTGCGGGCCTTCTCCGTGCCGAGGTCGAGCTGCCCGCCGGACATGCTCAACGCGCCCGCGTTCTCCTGCGCGGCCTTCGTTGCGGCATCGATCGCTGCTTCGAACCCGATCATCCCGGAGAGGCCGCTGCGGTGTACGTCGTTCAGGGCCTTGATGCTCTCGCGCAGCCCATCAGCGGATCGCTTCTGCGCGTCGAGCTTGGCCTGCACCTCCTGCGACTGCTGCCCGAACAGGCCCATGCTCTCGGCGGCCAGCTGCTGTTCGAGCGCCTGCCCCTTGAGCGCGGTCGCGTACTTGTCCATCTGCCCGCGGATCTCCGCGCTGGACAGTCCCTGCTTCTCCAGACTCGCCACGATGCGGTCCAGGGCGGCGGCGGCAAGGTCGGCTTGGCCCCGCGAAACCATGTCGGCCAACGACTGGTCCAGGGCCTGAACGTCGCTTTTGGCGTTCTTCACCGGCGTGGAGTCCATGCCGATCAGCGACGTAAGACTCTGCTGGACCTGGTCCCAGCCTTCCGGGTCGATGGCCAGCTGCATCGCGTCCGCCAGCCCCGACAGGTCCCGGCCCCACGCCTGCAACGCCTCGCCGGACACGGCACCGGTACGGGCCAGCGTCGCGAGCGAGATGTTCAGCTTGTCGACGTCCGGGGCGCTGGTCTGGCTCTTCGAGCTGATCGCGTCGAGACCGACCAGCAGCAGCCCGAGCCCCGTACCAGCCATCGCCAGCTTGGCGCCGCGGGACAGTCCGCCGATCGCGGCCGTCATCCCGCTCAGCACACCGGGCGCACCGGCCGCCGCCGCCCGCAGCGCCACCACCTGCGTCCCGAGCGCGAGCAGCGCCGCCCGCGCGGCACCCGTGCCCACGGCGGCCAGGCGCACGGCCTTGATCGCGATGGCCACCTGTAGCAGCGTCGCGATCGCGTCGGGCGGTACGGCGGAGGCCACGCTCGCCAACGCGTTGACGACGTCGAGCATGCCGACACCGACGTCTGCCCCGGCCTCCAGTACGTTGAGGAGAGCATCGCCGATCTGCTCCAGCGTGTCCCAGACGGCGGGGCCCTGCTGGCGGGCGTAGTCCATCCAGCTGTTCAACCGGCTGTTGTCCAGCTCTCCAGCCTGCGCCCGCGCCAGGAACACCGTCAGGGAGTCGACGCCGTGGCGCATGGTCCGCTCGGTGAACTCGGTGAAGCGGGCGTTCAGGGCGTCGAATCCGGGCGTCGAAATGGCGCCGCCGAGCAGCGTCACGAGCCGGTCGAACTGGCTGCCCGCTCCCTTGGCGAGACCGGTGGTCCGGGGCAGCAGCGCGTTCGCGATGGCCAGGCTCTTGGTCACCGGGGCCATGACGTCGTCCGACACGGAGTCGGACCACTCCTGGTACCCGTCGCGCAGCAGCCCGAACGCAACGGCGGCCTGCCGGGTCGCGGGCGGCAGGGACGCTAGTTTCCGCTGGTACGCGACCTGCGCGGCGGCGGCCTCCTGCGACGCTGCGCCCGACTCCTCCACCGCGTCCTGGTACGCCGTCTGTGCCTCGGCGGCGGCGGCGATGGCGCCGATCTGCGGGCCGAGCGCGAGCGCGTACGCGCCCGCTGCGACCGTCACCGCACCAAGCTGCCCGGCGAGCACGGTCGCCGAGCTGGCGAGTCCTGCCACGGCCGGGATCGCTGCCGGGGCCAGGCTGATCAGGGACGCACGCAGCGACTCCCCGAGCCGGTGGCTCTCGTCGCGCAGGTTCGCGAGGGAATCCCGCGTCGCGGACGATGAGTCCCGCAGACGGCGAGCCGCTTCGTCGGCGGCGAGGAACCGGCCGCGCAGGTCCCGCAACTGCCCGTCCGCGTCAGCCGTCACCCCGGACAGCCGCAGCCGCAGCCGGTCCGCGCTGTCGGCGGTGCCGTTCAGGACACGGGACAGCTCATCACGACCGGCCAGTGTGAAGGTGAGACGCTGCGCCACGGTCACCCCCTATGGTCTGCTGGTGCTACTGGGCGGCCCGTAGGTGCTGGTCGATCCAGGCCACCGCCGACGCCAGCTCATCCGGCGACAGACGGTGGATCTCCCACGGGCGGATGTGCAGGTAGTGCGCGAGGAGCCACCGGTACTCGGTGATCAGTCCTCGGAGACTGTCCGGTCGGGTACCAGGTGGCCTTTTCCCACGGCGTCGAGCGCCCGCTCGACGTCGGCCGGGTCCGCGGCCAGCTTCCGCAGGTGCGGAAGCATCGAGTCGATCGCGGAATCTTCGTTCTTTGCCAGGGCCTCGGCGAGGATGTTCGACAGGACTTCGTCGATCTCGGTCCGCTCGATGCGCGCCGTCAGCCGACGCCGCCACCCGGGGACATCGAACGACGCGAACGCCAGGGTCTTCTCGGTGCGGCGGCGGTACGCCCACAGGACGGCGCGCATCGCGGTGGGGTCCTGCCCGCGCAGCCGGTCCTCAATCGCCCGCCACGGCACATCGCCCATGGCTTCCTCGATCGCGGCGGCTTCGATCGCCGACAGGTCGTCGGTCGTCACCCGCTCCGCGGTGCCGTCGTCCTGCGTGTACGTGATGATCACGGTGGTGTTCTCCTCTACTCCAGGTCTCTGCGCACGTCGCGCAGAACCCGCTCGATCTCGGCCCGCATCCGCGGGGTACCTGCCTGCACGGTGCGCGACCACCAACCGGACGGCCGCGCCCACTGCGTCGCCCACCGGCGCCGGTGCCCGAACACCGGGTGACGCACCCGGCCGTTCTCGATGACCCAGGGCATGTTCCGCAGGTCCGGGGGCAGCCGGGCCCGGTCCATCCACACCCGGGCCCCGGGCTGCGCACCCTGCCGGACACTGATACGGATACCCCGGGCGAGCGTCGCCCGGAGCGGCCGGGTCGTCGGCGACGGGCCGCCCCGGCCACTGCGCCCCGAGCCCGGGAGCTGCACGGTTCGGATGGCCTGTTGCAGGTCCCGGTGCAGGGGCTCGGCCGCCCGCCGGGTCCGGCGGGCCAGGTTCTGCCGCAGCCTCGGGCCACCGGCCGCGCGCAGCCGCCGGGACAGTGTCACCAGCTGCCCCGTGCCCAGAATCTGTACCGAGCCCGCCATCAGATCAGCCGCCTGCCGCCGGGATCGTGACGTTCTCCGCGGGCTCCGCAGTGATGGCGACCTGCACCATGATCTGCGCGGCCGAGTCCAGCTCACGCACCTTCGCCTGCGAGGTGATCGTCACGGGGTACACGTCCATCGTCTGTGTGGGCACGTCACCCTCGTCCATCCACACGATGAACCCGGTCGACTCCCGGACCAGGAGCGACCGCACGTCGTCGCCGTCGCGCGAGGCCCAGAACGTCAGCGAACTGTCGGCGGCGGTGATCGCGCCGCCCACCACCGGCGTGAACCGGGAACCGAGCGCCGGAGTTGCAACGGTCTCGCTGGTGGTCTGCCAGCCCGCCATGGCGCCGGTCTCGCCCTCCAGCGCCGTACCCGCGTCCAGCTCACCCCTGGTCGGGGCCGCCTTGCTCGCGATCGTCGGCACCCACAGAACCCGCGTCACGCCACGGCGGTAGTACCGCACCGACGCGTTGATGGGAGTCGCCATATCAGTTCTTCTCCTCGCTGCTACGCCGACGGCCCTGCGCCGCGGCGATAGTTCTGCCGGGCTGGCCATCCACGACCTGCCACCCCGATCGCTCGTACTGAGGCACGGAGATCTCCGCCACCTCGATCTCCTGCTCCACTCCGGCGTGCCGCATCCGCACCATGACCTGCTCCGTTCTCTACGTGAATCCCCGGCCGGCCACTGTCAGCAGCAGTACCGCCGTCGCGCCCCGGTCCGACTGGTCCTGTACCAGCTGCGTCGCCACGATCGCGGCCTCCACCGACCGCAGACCCACGGTCGGATCGGCGCGCAGCCACTCCTCGACCCGGGCGGCGATCTTGTACGCCCGCCGCCGGGCGGCCGGTATGTCGGTGTCGCCGCGCTGCGCGATCGCTGCGACGGTGACCTGCCATTCCTCCTCGCGGCCGGTGCCGAGGTCGGACCAGCCGCCCACGGACTGCGCCGCCTGGAAATCGCCCTGGGGGTCGCCGTCGAACCCGACGATCAGCCAGTCTCGGATGTTGTCGTTGGTGACCTCGGGCCCGTCCGACACCCGCACCTCTGCCAGGCCCGGATCTGCCATGCCGAGCTGCACCAGGCGGTCAATGACCTCGGGTACTCGTGATCCCATCTACGCCACTCCTGGCGGCAGTCGGTCCGGCTCCAACAGATGCAGGGCCCGGTTCGGGACGGCGTAGCCGAGCCCCGGTATGGGCTCGGTGACGCTGTAGTCCTGGCCACCACCGGCCAGGCCCCCGCGGGCGCCGCGCTGCGTGAGCCAGAGGTGTTCGAGGATGATCCGGGCCCCGGCGGAGACGTTCTCCGTGACGGCGGTACGCCCGGCCCGGTAGGTGATGCGCAGCCGTCCGGCCATCCGCCCGCCGTCGAGCCGGAACAACTCCCCGGTGGCCGGGTCGACGGACAGTCCGTCGACCGGGTAGGCCGAGGCCCCGGACGCCACCGAGTCGACCGCGGTCACGGCGATGACGGGGGTGCGCAGCAGCACGACGGCGGCAGCGTCCCGAACGTCGTGTTGCTCGACGAACGTCCGGGGGACGACCGGCCCGACGTAGTACTCCACCGCCCGGGTGGTGGCCGCGTTCCAGAACTGCACCTCGGCGTCATCCCGGGTGCTGGTGAGGTTGAGGTGTTGCCGGGCGTCGGCCAGCGACAGGATCGCGGCCGGGGTTTCGTCCTGGACGTCGAGCACGTCGACCGACGCGGCGGCCGGGCCGGTGAACTGCCAGCGGACCGTGTGCCGACCGGCCGCCGTGGTGACGTAGTCGGCCTGGTAGCGGCCGGGCTCCGATTCGACGGCGGCCGGGGTGGCGGTGGTGCCGTCCGGCAGGGTGACCGTCACGGTCGCGGTGGCGGCGGTGGTGAGGGTGCCGCCCGGGTCGCGGCACTCCCCGGTCAGGCGCGCGGTCGCGCCGAGCGCGTACGGCACGGCGCCCGCCTACTTCGTGGAGCGGCTGCCGCGCGGGCGCCGCTTCGGTGTGCCGTCGTCGACCAGGGACAGGCTGCGCGGTTCGCCGGGCTCGGCCGTGGCCTGCTCGACCTGCGGGCGCCGTGCGGCCAGGTGGTCATCCACGGACTCGAACGCGGACTCGCGGCCGGTCACGATCGGGTCGTTGTCATCGAGCAGCTGTCCCGCCCGTACGACGCGCGGCACGCCACCGTCGTAGGCCGAGAACGAGCGTATGCACCGCAGTGCCATGGGGTTCTCCTCTCCGGACGACGGTGGCCCCACCCCAGTGGTGCAGGGGTGAGGCCACCGTGGTGATCAGGTCAGACGCTGGTCGCGACGTTGAGCATCCGGAACGCGGAGTCGAGCACCGAGTCAGCGCCGACTCGGTACCAGGCGTACCAGCCGCGCTGCCCGGTCGGGCGTCGGTTCGCGCCGACCAGGTGCGGCAGGAACTCGATCGACATGCCGATGCGGTCCGCGATGACGTAGTTCTGGAAGTCGCCGTAGATCGCGATGCGGTTGTCACCGGCGGTGGCCGGGTCGAACCCGGACGCCATGGCCTCGGCCTCCAGCGCCGGACGGCCGACCAGCTGCGGCGGCACGTCCGCGCCGATCCGCTCCCACAGGTCCGCACCGCCCTGGGTGTCGAACTGCCTGATCAGGTTGTAGATGCTGCGGTTCGCCAGCCACGACGCTCCGGCACGGTGCCGGGCGGGCAGGGCCCCGTCCATCGCGTAGATGTCCGCGGCGCTGAACGTCTCCGCCGTCGCCGGGCCCATCTCGGCCGCGGTACCGGCCAGCGCGGTCACGATGCCGGTCGGCTGCCCGGTGCCCGTGCCGGAGATGAACGCCCCGGCCTCCAACGAGTCTTTACCGAACGCAAGGAGGCGGCCGACCTCGGTCGTGACGTTCTCGGCGTCGTCCATCGCCTCGATGCTGATCGGCACGAACCCGTCAGCCTTGTGTACGGCGATCGACGGCTGCCCGAACTCGGAGGCGTTGTCTCCGGCCTCGGTGCCCTCGGCGGCCCACCGCCACTGCACGGCACCGGCGGAGACGCCATGCCACACATCGCCGGTGGCGACCACCTGCCGGGCCACCTGGCGGATCTGGTTCCGCGAACCGTCGCTGGTGATGATGACGGTCGGGTCGAGCTGGAACGGCACCAGGTAGCCGCCCTGGTTGTCCGTGAGAGTCATCGCCCGTTCGAGCGCGCGCTGCTCGTCCGGGCTGACCATGTGCGAGCGGCCGGACGCCAGCTTGGACCAGGCGCGCATGTACTCCGGCGAGGACGTCGCCAGGGCCTGCCGCGCGATGCTGCCGCGCTTGTCGTCCCACCGCTCGATGATGTCCGTCGCAGCGCTGCGGATGCGGTCGTTCGTCCCGGCCATCTTCTCGATGGCGCAGAGCGCGCGGGCCCGCAGCTCCTGGCCGACCTGCTCGGGGGAGCGGTCGAAGGAGCGCATCTCGCCGAGGTCCCAAGGGTTTCGGAACCGGCGGTCCTCCACGCTGTCGGGGTTCAGGATCGGGTCCAGGTCGTAGGCGCTGCCCGAGCTGGACGGGGTGCCCCGCTCGACGGAGAGCGCGGCCGGGCGCCGCTCGGTGGCCTGCGTCGCCGACCGGACCCGCTCCAGCGCGGAGCGGCGCTCCAGCTGGCGGCGGTGGTCGTCGACCTCGGCGAACTCTCTGGTCAGCTCGTCGAACTGCTGCTCGTCCTCGGCGGTGAGGGTGTCGCGCTTCTCCAGGTCTTCGAGCTGGGCGCGGATGTCGCGCAGACGGATGACCGCCTGGCCGTGCGAGAGCTGAAGTGCCTTGGGCATCAGCTGGTCTCCTTCGTGGTGTCGATGGACGCCAGTACGCCGTCCATCAGCGCACCGATTTCGGCGAGCTGCGGGCGCATGCGTTCTGTGCGCGGGGAGGGTGACGGGTGCCCATCGGCGGGCGGCGCGTCGGTGGTGCGGTCGGCGTCCGGGTGCCCTGGGGCGAGCGGCGCGGACGGGGCCAGGCTGCGCACGGCGGCCGGGCCCTGGTCGGTGGTGGGGTAGAGGAGCGCGGCCGCGACCTCGCGGCGCAGCTCCGGATCGTCGGGTACCTGCGCGGTGGTGGCCGCATCGCGGGCAAGGGACGCGCGGATGCGGCGGGTCATCTCGCCGTCGCGGGTCAGACCGTCCGCCATGTCCCGGGCCCGGACGGACACGCTGGTGCCGCCGTACGCCGGGAAGACAACCGGCCCCAACTCGCGCATACGAACTTCGATCAACTCCCGCTGGAGCGGGCCCCGGTCGCCCGGCATCCACAGCAGCTCGCCAACCTCTTCCGGCTTGACGACCTTCCCGGCGGCGTCGCGCCACTCCTCGCGAACGACCTCGAACCGGAACGACATGCCGTTCACGGTCTGCTCGGCGATCGCGTCGCGGATCGGCTGCATCAGCCAGTTGTCCGTGATGCGTCCCTCGATGAACAGACCCTGCTCGTCCTCCCGCAAGGTGGTGATCGAGCCGATGGGGATGCTGCCGATCAGGGGGTGACGGCCGTGGTCGAACTGCATGACCGGGGCGTTCTCGCGAATGGTCTTGCGGAACGCACCCCGGCGGATTGTCTCGGTGAACGTTCCTTCCCACGAGTTGATCTCGGTGGCCTCACCGAAGGTGGCGGCGTACCCGGACAGGGTGCGGCCGTCGTCCTCGCCGGTGTCGTCCTCGGCTCGGGCCAGAGTGAAGGGCGCGGACCGCTCCAGGTCCCGCGCCACAGCGGTCATGGTGGGCATCAGGAACCCTCCTCGGTAGGAACTGAGAGCGCGCGCCCGGCAGCCTCGCCGGGGCGTTGGAGCTGGACGGAGAACAGACCGGTGTGCACCAGCAGGGACCAGTCCGACGCGGTCACGGCGGCCATGACGGACTCCGGGGTGTACCCGGCGTCGACCAGCGTGCGGATCGTGCGGGACTGCACGCCCTGGATCTCGGCGGCGTCCCGGGCGTCCTCGCGGAGGAACGGCACGTCGCGGGCGTCGTACCAGAGCCGCACGGCCCCGGACGTGCCGCCGCCGGGCGGCCGGACCAGGTGGCCGAAGGACCCGGCGGCGTTCTGCCACAGCGGGTGAATCGTGCCGTCCGCAAACCGCCTACGGGCCTGCCCGTAGTTCGAGTAGGTGGCGGCCTTCAAGCCCTCGGACAACCCGACGATGATCGGGGGCACTCCGGCCGCCGCAGCGATCCGGGTCTCGCCCGCACCCTGCACCGAGCTGAAATCCAGCTGCTTGAAGTCGGAGCCGACGACCGTCACATCTGCGCCGCCGCCCAAGTAGAGCGTCTTGTACGCGTTCTCCACGCCCCGGTGCGAACTCTCCATCCGGGCCTTGAACTTCGCGAACGCCTCGGGCGACACCTCACGGGCCAAGCGCACGACCATATTCGGCGTGGCCGCGTTCTCCATGAACTTCTTCTTGTGCGCGGCCATCAGGTTATCGTTCTGCGTCTCCCGGATGACCGGAGTCAGCCACGACATGCCCCGGTACGTGGCAAGCGGGTCCGGGACCGGCGCGAAGTGCACCACCTCGTCCGCAAGGAGCGGCACCGGGTCCTCGCCGGGCTCCTGGTAGACGAACCCGACCTTCCGCCAGCCCAGGTTCCCGCCGCGGTACTCGCGCCGCTCCAGCACGATGGACACCCAGTCGGGCCGCAGTCGCACCAGCTCGTCACCGGCCCGCGTCCAGTAGCTGTTGCCGGTCAGGTCGGCGTCCTGGATGACGCGCGAGAGCAGGTCCTGTGTCGTCCCGCCCGCCCACGGCTGCTCCAGCACCCGCAGGTCCAGTGATCCGAACATCTCAGACGGGGTGCCGTTGTTGAGGCGCTGCCAGATGAACCGCGGCGCGGAGAACACCATCTGGCGGGCGACCATGCACGCCCACACCACGGGGTTCGTCGCGAACAGGTTCGCGTACCCGGGTAGGTCCCCCGGGGCCCGCTCAGCAGCCTGTCCAGGCTGCGTCTGCGTGATCCCCAGCGCCGACCACCCGCCGTACCCCAACGTCTGCTGGAGCGCGGCCGCGTAGTCGTCGATGGTGCCGAGCGCGCGCTCCTCCGTACGGCGGCGGGCCTGCCACAGGTTCGTCACGGGCCACCTCCATCACCGGGGTCGCCTACGTCCATCAGGACCAGGCAGTACGTCACGAGCAGCACGCCAGCCGCCATGAGCGCGGCCGAGAGGTCGACCGCGAGTCCGACCCCGGTGGTGAACAGTCCGCCGCCCGCGATGACGCCCGTGCGGGCGAGAGCGGCGCGTGTCAGCCGAAGTCGATCCACGGCTCCACCTCCTCGTCTGGTTCTTCGATCTCGGTGTGGAGTCCCCAGCGGGCGAGCGTCACGGCGACCAGGGGCGTGATGTCGACGCCGACCGTGCGGCGCGACCACGCCCACGCCTCGCCAAGATCCCGTTTCCGTGCGCCCGCCAGCGCGGTCGCCAGCGGTGCTTGGTCCAGGTGCACGAGCTGCCCGGACGCCACAGCGTCGTAGAGCTGGCCCGTCGCCTGCGCGATCTCCCGGACCCTCGGCGACACCACCGGGGCCAGGAGCAGTTCGTCATCCGCGTCGCCCCAGGACTCGTCCACGTCGGGCCGCAGTGCCCGTTTCAGGTCGTCCAGGAGCGACCCGGCCGGGCTGCCCGCATCGACAACCCAGCAGCGCGGGTTCCACTTCTCCGTCAGCTCCCGGGCACGCTCCGCCACCCATCCGGTGCCGGGGCGGTTGTCGATGACCTCCACGTGCACGGACTCGCCGTTGTACCCGGCCGCGCAGATGCTGGCGTGCGTCCGCTCCGGGGTGACGTCGATGGCGAACACGACCGGGTCCGACATGCTGCTGTCGCCGTCCGCCAGGGCCCGCCAGGCGTCCTCGGCGATGACCTGCCACGTGTCGGTTCCGTCGCTCGGGTACGTCCCGACGCCCAGCCGTTCCCGCTCGAAAATCCCGCCGCTGCCCATCGACAACCGCTCGTTACGCACGTGCTCGCTGCTGATGCGGATGCCGAGCGCCGGGTTCGCGACGGCCCACGCCTGCGGGTCGTCGGCGCTGGCGTGCTCGGTGCAGCCGGGGCCGCACTCGTCCCGGTGAAGGTCCGCCGACCACTCGAAGTAGGCCAGGCTCGGGTCAGGTTCGCCGGACTCCACGGCGGCCATGGCGCGGGCCCGCAGTCGGCCGAGCTGCATCGACGGCGCCCCGATGCCCGCGCTCCCGAGGTACCAGAGCTGCGGGTTCGGCACGGCGGACATCGTGGGCATGAGCGCGCCCATGGCGTCGTCGCCGAGGATCATCGCTTCGTCGAGAATGTTGCAGTCGCCGGTGAAGCCGCGGCCGGAGCCGCCGGACCGGGCCAGGAAACGGAGGATCTGCCCGGTGACCAGCTCAATCGCTTCTTCGCCAGTGGTGCGCCTGACTCGCAGGACGCGTTTCCGCAGGTCAGGGCACCCCATGACCAGCTGTTCAATCCGGCGGAACGCGACGATGCTGGTCTTGAATTCGTGGGCGCTGTGCAGGATCAGCTTTTCGCCGAGGAGGAACAGCCCGGCCAGCTGGCGGGCCTCGATGATGCCACCCTTGCCGTTCTGCCTCGGGACGTTCACCGCGACCTCGAACGCGGCCCACTTGCCGTCTGCCCGCTCGGACAGGCCCATGTCGAGTACGTGTTGCTGCCACGGGTCCAGGTCCAGCCCGGCGAGCGCGGCCAGCTCTACGGCCTCTTGCCCGGAGGACGAAAGCCGGGTCGGCGGCACGGTCGTGATCCGGGGCCGCTGTGAGCCGAGGAGCGGGGCGTCAGGCGCCGCGGCGGGCGGCCCGCCGTGCGGCGAGGTCATCGAGCGCGTCTCCCTCCACGGCGGGTGGCGCGAGCGCGCGCAGTTTCGTGAGGACCCCGGCGAGCTTGTCGGCGACGACGGCCTGTGAGGTCGGGGCGTCTCCGGCGTCGATGGCGTCGAGCGCGGCGGCGAGCTTGAGGGCAACGGCGGCGAGGCCCGGGGCGGTGGCCAGCACGCCGAGTTCGTCGAGTTCGGCCCGCACGTCGTCAGCGATCACCACCGCACCCCCGTCACTCTGCGTTACGTCACTATGGGTAGCGGCTCAACTTGCAGCGATCCGTCAGATCGGTGCGAGTTCGTCTTTAGATTCGGTCGCGCAAAAAAACGGGCGACAAGGGCTTTTGGGTCGCCCGCTTCCCGGTTTTCACGATGGGGTCGGGCCCCCCTCCCCTGCCGGGTGGCGGGGTGCATCGCTGCTGGTCAGAGCGTGATCGCTGCGGTGCGTGGCGCGTGGTGGCGGTGGGGTCCGGGTGATGGTCGGCTGGTGGTGGGCCCGGTCTCGCGGGGCCCGGTCGCCCAGGGTGGCCGTGTGGGGTGGTCGCTACCAGTTACGGGATGCCTGGCGCCCGGCTGCGCGGCCGATCGGCGCGCGCTTCGCGTGCTGCGTGTACCAACGGGTCGCTACGGCGAGTAGTCCAGGTGACCGCATGTCCCGGACGCGCTGGAGTACGACGTCGCGGCCGGGGTCCACGGTGACGATCTCGGCGCGGTGTCGGCGGTAGCGGGCGAGCCATCGCGCGCTCGGCATCGTGTGGATCAGGTAGACGTCGGTCTCTCCGGTGTGCTTGAACGCTTCGTCGATGGCGGCGTAGCGGGCTCGGTGCGCAACCTGGACCGCGATGGTGTCTTGGCTCCATGCGGGGGCGCCGGGGCCGGTGAGGGCCTGCGTGATGCGGTCCAGGTCTATGACGATGTCGGTCGCGCGGGCGCGGGCGGTGATCCAGGAGGATTTACCCGCGGCAGGCGGGCCGGTGACGACGTACAGCACGGCGTCGTCACCACCTTCGTGAGTGTCGGGTGACGGTGGCGGTGGTGCTGCGGTTGCCCCGTGCGCTGTTGCAGCTGCGGTGTGCGCTGCGAGCGTTGGCGGGGTCGAGCAGTGCGCCGCCGCGTGAGATCGGTACGACATGGTCGAGCGTGAAGCTGAGCGGATGCCGAGCGTCAATGCCGGGCGGGATGTCGTGGCCGCAGATCCAGCAGGGGTCACCGCGGCGGCGCAGTTCGGCGACGAGTCGGCGGTAGGGGCGTCCGTTGCGGGGGTTACCGGCCACGGGTGCCCCCTTCTTACATGTCGTCGCCGAGGACGTTGCGGCGGGCGGCGTTGGACCGGCGGTTGAGAGCGTTGCTCATCCGTACGGCGGTGATGGTGGCGAGGATGCCGAGGATGGCCCAGAGGATCTGCGCGCCCGTTCCGACGTATGCAACGTCGCGGACCGCTCCGCAGATGATCGCGCCGCCGATGGCTCCGGAGAGCCACGCGAACCAGATGCGCAGCTTCTCGGTTCTCACGGCGGACTGCACGTCACGGTATTCACTCATCTGTCTCCCCAGGACTGGCCGGTGGGGGGAAGTGTGTCATGCCCGCGGAGAGGAGGTGACGGGCTCGGGCCGGTCGATTTCGGTGATGGGTCGGCGCATGGGCGTCACCCTTGCTGCTGCGGTGGCCTGGTATGCGAAGCGCCCGCCACTCTGGAGGTGACGGGGCGCTCTCGTTAAATCGGAATCGGTAGCAGCAGGCAACGTCAGGGGCAGAGGGTCTTGCGCAGAGCGGCGTTCAGCTGCTTTCCCTGCTCATCCGTGAGCGGTCTGGTGTCATTCCCGAACCGCTGCGCTGCTGCCCAATCCAGCTTCTTGCCACCGCCCTTGAGCGAGGCGCACTGGTTGCGCCCGGCGTCAATGGCCTTCTGCTCGTCCACGATGATCTGCGGGTCCACCGCGGCGATCGCGTCTAGGTAGGCATCGCGGTCGGCGCCGACCGGGGCGGGCGGGATGCCCGCGGCGCGCTCGGCGGCGGCGTGGTCGACGGTCGTCGCTTCCGGCGCGGGCGTCTTGATGCCTTCCTCCGCCGAGCAGGCACTCAGCGCGAGCAGCGCGACGGCGGCGATCAGGATACGGGCGGGTCTCACGGTGGCACTCTCCGTACGTAGGTCTGTGCTCTGTGAGACAGGCGAGGAGAGTGAACGGTTGTGGCGACCTCTCGCACGTGGAACGGGGTGCATGGGGAACGCGAAGACCCGCCGCGTCGGGCGGGTCTGCATTTGTCCGGGCATGCCTGACGTGCGGTCAGTCTGGACGATCTCTGCCCAGGATGCAACTACTGGTGCAGTGGACGTGGCGAGGACCACCCCACCCTCTCGATACCACCTTGCCCTAACGGGCCACTTGGGCAGTTGTCGGCAACCAGAGGTTCCGGGCGAAGTGGGTGACGGCATGATGGTCTTGTGGAAATCGCGAAACTGGTTCTGGAGTACGTCAAGGTCCTCGCGTGGCCGCTTACGGCACTTGGGCTGGTGTGGGCCCTGCGCACCCAGATCAAGGATGCGTTCGGGAGACTTACCAGGGTTGAAACCCCGGCCGGAACTGCCGAGTTTGCGCAGGACGTGCGAGATGTTCGCGACGAGGCAGAGGAGTTGGCTCATGCCAGCACTATTGACGAGCCGAAGACGTCTTCGGCAGCAGTGCCTGCACCTGCCAGTCCGCCCGATGCCGAGTCTGGGTCCGGGCCCGGACCCGAAGCTGAAGCTGAAGCTGAAGGAACCTCAAGGGTGCTCCCTGCTGATCAGAATTCGGGGCAACCGGAGCACCCGCATTCCCCAAATGCGCTAACTCAATGGTTGGCGGAGGAGACGCGCAGAAACGGACCCGGGGCTCTACAACTCATGCTGGATTATCTCACGCAGGCACGCGTAAACAGTACGGCGGCTTACCGCGTCTCACACGATGACCCTTTCCATGAAGCGATGGTTGCGGCGCCCGCGTCACCTGTGGGTGCTGTGATCACTGCGTGGACGACGTTGGAGTTCCTGTGCCTGGACCTGTTGCGTGAACGTGGGCAACAGGAGCCCGAACGGGTTCACACCCCTGCCGATCGCCTGATGCAGGAACTTAGGAGGCTGGGGCTTGGGGAAGGGGTCTTGGACGTCTTCCGCCAGTTGCGCGAACTACGTAATCAGGCAGTGCACAAACCGAAAGCAGTAACGACCTATGCTGCTCAGGATTTCGTGCGTAGTTGCCGAAATGTCGCAGCGGCGGTGCGGCAGCTCAGCCAAGACTTGTCCCGTAAGTGATGGTCGAGGCAGGTGGGTTATGACTGGCCCGGATTCGGCTGCGGCGAAGGTCCAGTGGCAGGATAGCGGCTTCGACCATCTTGAGAGGCCATCCTCGTGCCGACGCCTGCCGACTACCTCGCACTGGCACGTGCCGAGAGAGACAGCTTTGTCCTGCAGCGTCTCGCGAAATGTCCGTACCCTTTTGTCTGGCAAGCCCTGGCCACCAATCCCCACACGCCGCCCGAGGCCCTCCAGGAACTGAGCGCGGCCCGCGACAGCGTCTGGAACGACAACAAGCTTCTTCGCCTGCTCGCAGACCATCACAGTGCGAACCCTGTCGTTCTTCGAGCTGTCCTCGAAGCCGTTGCAGCGAAGCTCGACGAGGGCGAGCGGCCCTACGCCGCCGTACTCGCTCTCGCCGACCGGCTGGAGCTTGAGGTGGATGAGGTAAGGAGGCTCGGAACCCTTCGTGGCGCCTCTGCTCGTCTACGCCATCTGCTTGACCTTCGGCTGAGCGCCCGCATCTGAGGTGCCCCCTCTGACCGCGGGTGAGATGATCTTGTTGTGGCTGGTGTGATCACGGCGTCTGAGCCGTCCTGGATAGCCCCATTCACCGGGCTGAGCCCGCGTTCGTTCGGCAAGCTGGTGAACGCTCTGCGTCGCGAAGGTGCAGATCCGGTCCGCAAGGGCCGCCCGTGGTCTCTTTCCCTGGAGGACCGGGTGCTGCTCGTGGCGGCCTACTGGCGCACGAACTTGACGATGCGCCAACTCGCACCGCTCTTCGGCGTTTTGAAGTCCGCGGCCGACCGCATCATCGACCACCTCGGCCCGTCTCTCGCGCTGCAGCCCCGCAAGCGGTTCGCCAAGGACACCGTGCTCATCGTGGACGGCACCCTGGTGCCCACCCGCGACCACACCATCGCCGAGCAGTCCAAGAACTACCGACACTCCACCAACCACCAGGTCGTCATCGACGCCGACACCCGGCTCGTCGTGGTGGTCGGTCGGCCCCTGCCAGGCAACCGCAACGACTGCAAGGCATGGGAGGAGTCCGGCGCGAAGGCCGCCGTCGGCAAGACCATGACCATCGCCGACGGCGGCTATCCGGGCACAGGACTCGTGATGCCCCACCGCCGCCGCAAAGGCGAAGAACTGCCCGCCTGGAAACAGGCCCACAACACGTCCCACAAACAGGTCCGCGCCCGCGTCGAGCACGTCCTCGCCCGCATGAAGACCTGGAAAATCCTCCGCGACTGCCGCCTCAAAGGCGCCGACGTCCACCACGCCATGCTCGGCATCGCCCGCCTCCACAACCTCAACCTCGCCGGACAGGCGAGCAGCCGGACTGGCCAACAACCACGTCCACACCCAACCGGAGATCATTTACGGGACAACCCTTAGATGTCCGTGACACGGTGATGCCCCACCCAGAGGATGTTCGGGCGGGGCCTCAGGTCCGTAGCAGCGCCGCACCTATGAGGCGCGAATCGGACACGTCCACGGTAGGGGCGGGGTCCGACACTGGGGGCGGTTCAGCTCGGCACCGGGTCGGTGGCGCTCGGGTAGTAGTCGGCGAATGCGCCAGCATGCGCCACGAGTTGCTCGGAGATGGCTCGTAGTTCGGAGTGCCAGCGCCGGGCCGTCACGTCGTCGGTCGGGGTATATGCCGGCCTGGCCGCGTCGAGGGCCTGAGCTGCGGCGCTCAGCTGGCGCATGGCCTTCTCGGTCTGCGCCGCCCTGCGCGCCAAGCGCTCGGACATCGGCTCAACGGGCTCCAGGGGTGCCAAGAGATCGCGGCGGACGGTGTCCTTGCTGATGCCGAGCTGCGCCGCGATCTGCCGATTGGATGCTCCGGTCTGCGCCAGCTGGCGCACGCGGGCGCGTCGGTGCGCCACGGCGGTCATGCGGCGAGCTGCCCGGCGAAGTATCGGCCGCAACGGGAGCAGATGAGGTGCGGGAGGGCGCCGTCGCCGCCGTGGAGGAGGATGCGACCCCCGCACGCGCACGGGACATCGACCGCTGTGGTTAGACGGGTGAGTTGGAGTGCCCGGTCGATGCGGTTCAGGGCGTCTCGTGCGGTGTCGGCGACGAGCAGGTGGGCGCGGCCGGGGAGCGGCCGGAACGGGCCGCCCGCGCCGGTGACACGGCCGTAGAGCCAGAGGGCGGTGTACTGCGGGTCTGGCCGGGTGCCGGTCCATCGCCACCGTCGGGGGTCGCGCGTGCTGCGGAGCCGGGCCAGTTCGTTACCGGCGGGGGTGATCTGCACTATCTCGGCGACGGCGTCGGCGGTGTCGAGCAGCAGGTCGTGGACGGCGGTCATGGTGTCGAGGATGTCGATGCGGAGCGGGGCCGGGGATTCGCCGGTGCCGGAGCCGTCGCGGGCGCCGCGCTGGGGGGTGTCGTCGAGGCCGCGGTCGCGAAGGTGGGTGGTCATGCGGGCGGCGGGGGGCCAGGTGTCGCCGGTTTGGGTGGTGAGGGCGTCGGTGAGTGCGGGCCAGGTGGTGATGACGGTGTGCAGGTCGCGGGCGGCGGTCACGGTGGCTCCTGTCGGTTGGGGTGGTGGGGGCCGGGCGGGGTCAGGTGGTGTGCGGCCCGTCGAGGGCAGCGCGGACGCGGGCGACGGCGTCGCGGCGACCTGCCATGGCGGCGGGGTTGAGTCGGGTCTCGGAGTTGAGAGCGTGCAGCTCGGCCCGTACGCGGGCGACGGCGGCCTCGGCACCCTGGTACCGGTCTGCGAGTTGGTCGTCGGTGAGGTCGTCGAGGCGGATGCGGTCGCTCATCGGCCCGGCTCCTCGGTCACGGCGGTGGCGGGCTGGTGGGCGCGTTCGGCTGTGCGCCACCAGGCGGCCCAGGTGGCGTCGTCCCAGTCGTCACTGTTGTCGCTCGCAGCGCGAAGCAGGGCAGCGTCGGCGGCGGGTGTGGTGGTCATCGGGTCCTCCTGGTGGTGGGTACGGTGGGTGGGCGCCCGCCCGGCTACGACCCGGGCGGGCGTACTGCTGGTCACGCGGGGATGCCGTCGGGCTCGTCGCCGAAGAGGCTGAGTCGGCCGGCGAGTACGCGGTTGGACCACAGCACCTCGGTCCGCCCCTTCGCGGTGGTCGCGTTGCCGGTCATGGTCTGCTCGTCGGCGCGGTGCCAGCCGTCGTAGAGCTCGTTGTAGAGCGGGCTGGCGTAGCCGGAGAGGACGACCGCGGCCTTGCAGTCGTGGAGCGCGGCCGCGAGCTCGCGGTGCGAAGCCTCGTCCTTCATCTCGATGCGGTAGTTCGACCATGGGCGGGTCGTGCCGAGGTACGGCGGGTCGACGTACAGCAGCACGTCCTCCTGCTGCCCGTACTTCGTGATCAGGTCAAGTGCGGGCAGCGACTCCAGCGAGATGCGGCGCAGGCGCTCAGCTGCGGCGGCGAGCCGGTCGACGTAGGCGGCCGTGTAGCCGGGCATGGACGTGGCCGAACCTGCGGGGTCGACGTAGTGCCGCCACCCGGTGTTGCGGAGCGTGCCGGACCGGCCCTGCGCAAGGCGGCACCAGATGCGGCGGGCCAGTTCCAGTTCATCGGCTGCCGGTTCGTGTGCGGCCGCAAGTTCGTCCCTGCTGTGCGGGGTGAGGGCGCATGCCCGGATGAGGTCGGCGGGCCGGTCACGCAGGACCCGCCAGAACGTCATGAGTTCACCGTCGAGGTCGTTGACGGTTTCCATCGGCGACGGGGACTTGGCCAGCAGGACGGACAGGCCGCCGCAGTACGGCTCGACGTAGTGCTGGTGCGGGGGCAGGACGGACACGATCCAAGGGGCGGTGCGGCCCTTCGCGCCGAAGTACGGGACGGGGCTTTTCATCAGTGGCCGTCCTCGTTCTGCATGGCGTCGTAGCAGCCGACGCACATGTCGATGACGCCGCCGTTCTCGGGCCCCATGTCGACGGTCACGAGGGTGTTCTCGTCGTCGCAGGTGCACGGGTTCGGGGTGTCAGCCTGGCGCGGGTGGCCGTCGGCTTCGTCGAGCTCGATGGCGTTCATGTCGGGGTGGTAGGTCATGGCGTTCTCTCCTTCGTGGTGGTCACAGGGACCAGAGGGTGGTGGTGGACGAGTGGGAGTTCGGCTTGTCCGTCGATGTGGTGGTCGGGTCGCGGGGTGGGGATTTGGGGTGTTGTGCGGGCGCCTGCGGCCTTGGCGCAGATGGGGCCGATGCCTCGGGCCCGCCATCGTTCGGAGCGCAGGAGGCGCCCGCAGACGCGGCACGTGGCGGTCATGGGGTCTCGTCGAGGTCGGGGCGGATCTCGTAGCCGGATGACAGGAGGTACTGCCCGATGCGGTCGACGAGTCCCTCGGGGGTCTGCTGCTCGGCCGGGGTGGTGGTGCGGTAGTCGTCGGTGGCGGCGGCCATGACGGCGACTGCGGCCAGCGGGATCGGCATCACGTGCGGGCCTCCAGTTCGGCGATGCGGGCTTCGAGGGCGGCGATGCGGGCGTTGGCGTTGTCCTCGGCGGGCAGTGACCGGTTCGCGGAGCAGGTGCACCAGGTGAGGAGTCGGGCGGTGGCGGGGGTGCCTTGGTTGGTGGCGGTGCCCATGCAGCCGGGCATGACGTCGTCGTCGAGGTCGGGGCAGCGGTGGCAGTTCGGCGGGCATCGGTGGCTCATGCGGCGCGACCTTGCTGTTGGGCGGCGCGGTCGGTGCGGGAGGGGTGGGGTGCGGCGAGGCGGTGGCGGCGGTGGTCGCGGGCGGGGCGGCTGCAGGGCTGGCCGGTCGCGGCGCGGCAGGTTTCGACGGGGCAGTCGACGCCGAGGGCGTCGGGTCGTCCTTCGCGGATGACGGCGATGCGTGCTTCGGCGGCGGGCCGGTAGGGGGCGAGGGCGTCGCGGACGGTCGGCGGCATGTAGCTGCCGAGGGCGGCCATGCGGCGCTCGACCTCGGCGGCGGCGGGCCCGGTGGTGAGGGCGTGGTGCTCGACGGGTGCCTGCTGGCCGGTGGCGACGGCGCGGCGGTGTGCGGCGAGCGCGTGCCGGTAGGCGGTTGCGTCGTCGGGGTCGACGGGCGGGGCGGGGTCGACGTCGCGGGCCATGCGGTCGCGGACGGTGGCGGCCCACTGGGTGGCGATGTCGGCGGGGAGGATCGGCCACGTGCTCTTGGCGTAGTGCCGGTGGGCGGCGGTGACGGCGAAGTCGTACGGGACGTCGGCAAGGATCCCGGCCCACATGAGGGCCTGGGCGCGGCGTTCGGTCCGGTCGTCGCGCTTCACGCGGGGGTCGGCGAGGGCGATCTCGGCGATGAGCTGGGGGATCTGCTCGGTCTCCATCAGGCGCCTCCCATCTTTCTCTGGCGCAGTTCGTCAGCGATTGCGGCCATGTCGTCGAGGTACTCGGTGGTCTTGCTGGGGGGCCCGGCGGTGAGAGAGCGGGGGCCGGTGTACTGCGGGGCGTCCTGGAGGCCGGTCCAGCCGGGGAGGAAGTATCGGGCGGAGTAGGGCGTGGTCTTCGCGGCTTGCCAGACGCGGGCGGCGTGGTCGACGAGGGCGGGGACACCAACGCGTCGTACGGCGTCGCGGAGGTCGATCCACTCGGTGGCGCCGAGGCCCCAGGAGACGCGCATCTGGCGGGCGCCCATCGCGTCGATGAGGGGCTGGACTTCTCCTCTTCCGCTGACGGTGGCCACGGCGGTGCCGGGCGTGCTCACGGAGGGGGTAGGGGGAGGAGGTACTTCCGTAGGAAGTACCTGGCTAGGCGTGGTAGAGGCTTGGGCAGGCGTAGCACCGTCAGCGGGCGTGCGGTGTGACAGACCCTCCTGACCTGCTACGGAGTCTGAAAACCCGGTCTGATTCTGAACCGGATCCGTGTCGTTCTCGGAGCCGATTGCATCCTGAATGTTGTTCGATTCCGGATCGGATCCGGTGCGCTTTCGGCTCGCCCGGCTCTTCGCGGCCCTCTCCGCGGCGCTCTTCTTGTTCGCCTCGTGCTGGGCCTTGGTCGTGTTCCGCCCGCCCTCGAAGAAGTCGTGGATCATGTAGCCGCTGGCAGGCTGCGGGCATCTGGTGCAGGCGTGTCCGGCCTCGTGCCACAGCCCGGCTTCGATCAGCTTTTGCACCTGGGCCGGGGTGCCCTTGAAGGGCTTCACGATGTCCTTCGGGACGAAGCCTTCAAGCAGGTGCTGGGCGGAGTAGGAGCCGCACCGCAGCCACAGACCGAGCGCAGCGTTCCCGGCCCGCATGAACTTCGGGTGGGAGTGCGCTGAGTCGTCGATCTTGAACCAGGGCATGTGCGGCTTCTTCCGGTCGAGTTGCGGTGGTGCGGGTGGTGGCCCGGGGCGCGGTGGCCCCGGGCCGGGTGGGTCAGGCGGCAGCGCGGCGCTTCCCGGTGAGCTTCTGGTTGTGGGCGGTGTTCGCTTCCCGGCACGCGTCGTCGACGGGCTCGTGGCGACGGATGTGCCGCTCGTACGCGCCGCGGGTGCCGCACGGGGCGAGGCGCCGCCCGCCGCCGCTGGGCATGGCCCGGCTGCGGGTGGTCTTGTCCTCTTCCCACCGTTCCTTCGGCGTCAGCCCGGCCCGGATTCCGTACCGCGACTCCTTGCCGGAGCCGGATTCCTCGCGGGCGACGGCGTCCCGGCACTGGGTGAGGACGGGGCAGTCGCGGCAGATCGCGATGGCGCGTTCACGGTCGGCGCGGGCGCCACCATCGACGAACCACAGTTCCGGGTCCATGCCGATGCGGGTGCAGGCGGCGCGGGTGCGCCACGTGTCCGACGGTTCGAGGGTTTCGGGTGCGTAGGTCACTGGCCCTCCTTGGTGGTTCCGCAGCGGGTGCACTGCCAGGCGGTGGTGGGGCCCGCCCCTGCCTGGTCGCAACAGGCAGGGACGGGGGTGTGGCGGGTGGTGAGGTGGGCGCAGACGGTGGTGTCGCAGACGAGCCATCGGGTGCCGTCCGTGACGCCGGTCGGGCTGAACGTGGCCGGGGTCGGGGTCGGGCGGCGGCGGAAGAAGTGGCGGAGGTTCACTGCTCGGCCCCCGATCCGGGCTGCGCGGTGGTCGGCCAGCCAGCCGAGTCGCCGGGCGCCGCGTTGGTGATCTCGTCGACCGTCACCCTCGGGGCCGGGAACTCCTCGTCGGCGGTGACCTCGCCACGCTGGATCGACTGGTAGATGACCTGGAGCTGGCCGAGGTCGATGTCGGTCCACTTCGCGGACGGGCGGCCGAGCTTGGTCTCGATCTGGTCAGCGGTAATTCCGATGCCGTCGAACGCGGCAACGCAGTCGGCGATGCGCTGCGAGCGGGGAACGTCACCGGTCCCGTTGGCGAGGGTCTTGGTGCAGGCGGACTTGGCCTGCTCGATGTACCAGACCGGCAGAACCGTGAAGATCATTTCGCGGAGGCGGCGAGCCCCGTTGTTTGCGTTGTTCTCGTATACGTCGCGGAAGTCGGCGAGCTTCTGCGCCCTGCCGTTTGCCCACCGGGCGTGAGGCACGATGAACGTGGTCGACGAGCGTTCGTTCGACTCCATATCCCAGGCCCACGCCTGCATTTCCGACTCGCCGTACTCCTCGTCGCGACGCAGCTCGGCGACTCCGAACTGGATGTTGCCCCAGCACCGGGCCAGCTCCTTCGCGAGCTGGATGGTCTCGCCCGACACGTTCGAAGTGCCGCGGGGGAAGCGGAAGAACGCCCGCTGTGCCAGCTCCTGCTGGGCGCAGGCCGTCCGCATCTTCGCGATGGCCACCGCCTCGTCGCGGGGGAACTGGCGGGCCACCAGAACGGCGGCCTGGACCTCGGCGACGGCGCGGGACTGCTCGACGGCAGTGCCCTGCCCGACCCGGGCCGGGGCCGCGACCGGGGTCATGCGCTCGATCTGCTGGTAGCTCACAGGTACTCCTCTTCATCCCGCCGCTCGGCGTACGGGGGCAGGGACAGGTACTCGATGTCGTCGGAGTAGCCGGGCCAGCGGCCGGACTCCGTGCACTCGGCGAAGGTGTTGATCGCGCGGCGGTTCTTCGCCGCGGCGATCCGGAGAGCGGCCATGTCCGGCTCGAACACGGTGATCAGGTACGGGGCTGTCTTCTCTTGGCAGACGAAGACGAACGCGGTGTGCTCGTCGCCGATCCCGAGGGCGCGCGCACCAGCCCGGTACCAGTCGGCCTGCTGGTGGTAGCCGTACTCGTCGACCGCGCGGGCCAGGGCACTGGGCTCGGCGCTGCGGCAGGTCTTGTAGTCGGGGATGATCAGGCGGCCGTTACGCGGATCGGGCATCCAGTCGAACCGGGCCCGCCGCATCACATCGGTCTGCCGATCGCGCCAGAACAGCGACGTTTCGGGGCGCCCCGAACCCGGCGCGAACAGGGCGGAGGCGACGGGGTGTCGGCGGATCGCGTCGGCCATCGCCTGCACCTGGTCGTACTCGTCGGCCAGCAGCGGCACCCCGCCCGCGGCACGGATCGCGTCACGCTCCTCGCGGGCCGCTTTCGTCCGCCAGTCCGGCGCTTCGACGGCGACCAGCTCGGGGCCGTCGCCGAGGACGAGCCGGTGCGCGGCGTTCCCCATGTCGAACGTCCGCTTCGGCGGCCGGGGGTTGTCCTGCTCGTGCCGGAACAGGGCCGGGCACGACGGCGGCAACAGGCGGCGGGCGCCGGACGACGACAGCGAGGCACGGTCCGCGTGGTACTGGTCCATCGGGAGGTTGGGGTAGATGCCGGGGTCGATCCCGGCGGCCGGGGCCGAAGCCCCGGCCAGCGCGGTGATGGTCATGCGGTGGCTCCGGTGGTGTGGAGGAGGGCGGCCAGCAGCAGCCCGGTGGCGGGGAGGGCGAGGATGAGGGCGCAGGACGCCCCGGCCGCGGGCGCGGTGTCGAAGGACGCGCGGTCCTGCAACTCCCGCCGGGACCGGCCGATGCCGTCGGCGGGCGGGCGGGTCCAGGTACCGGCGAACACGCTCGGGCGGTCGCTCACTGGGCACCGCCCTGCTCGCGGGCCTGCTGGAGGGTGTGCCGGGCGTCCTCAAGGCGAGCCAACCGGGCGGCGGCAGCGGTCTTGTTGGCCAGGCGGCGGAGCAGCGCGGCGGCCCAATTGGCGCCCCTGTTGGCCTCGGAGGTGCCGAGTCCCCGGGAGTTGACGATGACGTCGGCGGCCTCGCGCAGTACCTCGGCGTCGTGCGCGGCGATCAGCCGCTCAGCCTCCGCCCGGTCCTCGCCTGCCACTCGCAGCACGGCGTACAGCTCGTCGCGGGCGTTCACGCCACACCGCCGATCGGGTCGACGTGGGTGAGGTGGATCCCGCCGGACTCGCCCTCGACGGACACCACGGCGGCGCCGTGGCCGAGCGTCCACGCCCGGGATCGGGTCACCGTGTCGAGCGGCTCGTCGTCGCGGGTGCCGGGGTACGCGATGACCGGCGTGCCGACCGGGTAGCGCTCGTTCCACTCGTCGGCCGTCATCGACGGCGCCTTCGGGCAGCCGTCCGCATGCCGCTCGAACCGGGCCGGGCAGCCGCACGTGCGGACCGGGTCCTCGTCTTCGTCGTCGTGGGTAAGCACCCAGCGCTTCGCCTTCAGGTCCCACTCGATGTGCTCGTCGCTGAAGGGCGCGGAGATGTGCCCGTCCGGCTCGACGTGGAAGATCACATCTGCGTCGACCAGGGCATTCAGCCCGGCCACTGCCCGCTCCCACGGGGACAGGGCCTCCGGCGGGGTGGGGCCGCCCGCAGGGGCACCGGCGGCCATGCGCTTCTTGAACTCGCAGACAGCGCAGGGCTGGCCGAGCGTGTAGCCCGCACCACACGCCTGGCACGTCTGGATCGGAGCGGGCGTCAGCGCCTCCAGCTCGGCGCCCCGGGCCCGCAGCTGGCTCTCGATCAGGGATGCTCCGCGAACGACCCGGCGGTAGTCCTCCTCGGCCAGCGCGGCGGTGAACTTCAACCGCGCCACCTGGGCCCGGAGTTCACGCCGCCCGCGACGCGCCGACTCCAGCGCCAACCGCAGCCGGGCGCCGTCCTGTTCCTCCTCGTGCCGGTCCAGAAACGCCCCGGTCAGGTCGTTGGACAGCTGGTTCACCTCAGCGGCCAACGTCAACGCGATCTCGTGCAGTGACCGTTCCGTGCCGCTGTCGTACGTGGCGGTCGACCAGGTCGACGTGCGCTCGCCGTATTGCCGCAGCCGGATCAGCGCCGTGTTCGGCGTCATCGGGGCGCTCATGCCGCCACCGCCGACATCGCCTGGTACGCGGCGACCTCGACCTCGTCGCCGTATCCGGTGAGACGGACCAGCACGTCGTCAACGACCCCGTCGACCGTCACCCACGACGAGCCCTTGTGGCTCCGGGCGTCCAGCTCGGACAGGTTCAGGCCCAGCGCCTCCCGCCACGCAGTGAACGCGTCGAGGCTGTCGTGGAGCGAGATCTCCAGCACGGTCGGGTAGACCGGCGTGACGTGGAACGACGCGGCGGGAAGGCGCTGCATCGTGGCGTGCAGGTGCGCGAGGAGCAGGATCGGGGATCCCTGCCGCTGCAACGTAAGATCGGTGTTCACGGTGACCTCTTCTTTCTGATGGGTTGAGGTGTGCCGAGGGGTCGCCGGACCGGGCTAGGGTCTGTGCGGCCCCGCTGTACGTGATGGGTCAGGCGGCGGGGCCCTGGAAGGGCGTGATCTCCCCAAGGGCCGACGTGCGCCGGACGTCCTCGCGGGTGAGCGTGATCCGACCACCGTCGCGGTGCGCGAAGATCTCGCGGGCGTAGGCCAATTCCTTGATCTTGCGAGCGGACCACGGGAGCCACCCCATCGCCGCAATCTGCTCGGGGGAGTAGCGCTTCAGCTCGTCGTCGAGGTCGACAGGCACCTCGATGGCCTCGGCGGTCACGGGTTCTCCTTCGGCTATGGCTTCGGTCGGCACCCCGAGGGCACCGGCGAGCGCGTCGGCCCGGTCCGCCTCGATAGCGTCGACCTCCGCTCTCTCCAGCCGGGAGAGGTAGCGGCGATCTATGCCAGTGACGTCCTGGAGACTCCGGAGGCTCAAATTATGCGCCTTGCGGAGGGCTCTGAATGCGGGTCCGTGCGGTCTCACGGCTTAAACATTAGGCCCTATGGCACACCTAGGCAACCCCTGATGCCTACTTTCTGAGCCCTATCTGGCGTCGGTGTAGGCACCAGGGAGTCAGGAGGGCGTACTGGTGAGCCAGATCATGCGCCTCACTCCGGGGCATATGCCTACTTATATGCAGGTCAAAGACTTAAAGCTGAGCTATCGGTAGGCCCAACCGATGGGGCATGATGCTCACCATGGATTGGGTACGCCTGGGCACGGCCCTCAAGGCCGCGCGCACCACACATGAGCCGCGGCTGACGCAGGACGATGTCCAGCGAGCCCTCGACGTCTCGCGCGCCACCGTCCAGAACATTGAGCGCGGCAAGCCGTTCAGCAAAGCCACCCCGACGCACCGCGCGTACGGACGCCTTGTTGGTTGGACAGAGGAGAGCGTGGACCGCGTCCTCGGCGGCGGCGACCCGACCTTGGAGGCCGACTCCCAGCCCCCGGCCCAGCCGGAGCCGAGCGCCCCTGTTCCTGACGGCCTTCCCCTCCGCGTTGCCGAGGAACTGGCGGCCGGTCCGCTGCTGGACACGATGGTGATCCGGCTTCCCGGCGGCGGACAGGCTGTGGTGGTCGCCCGCGGCAAGGAGGGCGGGTCGCCCGAGGAGATCCAGGCCGCACTCGAAGCATGGCGGGCGGCGCAGCCCCGCCTTCAGGAGATCGAGGTGCGCGCGGCAACGGACGAGCCGCCGGAGTCTGCCGCATAGCCTGAACGCGAAGAAGCGGCCCACCCCCATCAGGGGGTGGGCCGCTTCGTTGTCTCGAAATCCGTCCTCTGACCTGCGCGGTTGCCCTGGTCTCATAGGAGAGATTTAGGAGACGTCACGCCGTACCGGGTGGGTAGTCATCACGTACTCAGCACGTGGCCAAAGTGTAGGCATGACGAAACCCCAGGTCGGGAAGCTGTCGACCTGGGGTTTCTCTCCGTACTGGTGGGCGCGGACGGTTTCGAACCGCCGACATCTGCTTTGTAAGAGCAGCGCTCTACCCCTGAGCTACGCACCCGTGGATGAGGCAACAGCGTACATGGACTGCGGGCCCTGGTCACAAACGGTATCCGGCCCGGAGGAGAGAGGGCATGGGCGTGCGGGGGATATCCCCACCCTCGTACGGTGGCCCGCCTGATTCTGCTGGAGCGAGGGCGCTCGTACGGTGAGGCGTGCGCCGTCGGAGGCGTGCGTCGTCCGAGCCTGGGGGAAAGATCATCATGGCAGCCCGCACCCGTACTCTCGCCGCTTCCGGTGGCGCCGTGCTCATGGTTCTGATGCTGGCCGGGTGCGGGAGTACGGATGTGAGCGAGGCGCCCACCGAGCACAAGTCGTTCGCGCTGAGCGGGAAGACGCTGACCATTCACGCTCGGGCGTCGTCGCTGGAGCTCGTACCGGCCGATGTCCCGAAGGTCGAGGTGACGCGTCAGGTCGACGGCTGGGTGATGTTCGGGGACGGGCCCGAGCCGCAGTGGGAGATGCGGGACGACACCTTGTCGCTCCGGGTGAGCTGCGATGCCCTGATCAGCGACTGCGCCGCGGCGCACCGGGTGAAGGTGCCTCGCGGGGTGGCGGTGGTGGTCGACGGGGACAACGGAAAGGTCACCGCCACCGGCTTCAGTACGCCGCTCACGCTGCGCGCCGACAACGGCACGCTGTCCGTCCGGAACTCCACCGGGCCGCTCGACCTGACCAGCGACAACGGCGACATCCTCACCGAGGGGGTGTCGGCCGCGTCCGTGTCGGCGCGGAGCGACAACGGCAGGATCCGGCTGCGGTTCGCGACCGCCCCGGACCGGGTGGAGACCGTGAGCGACAACGGCTCGACCACCATCGAGCTGCCGCCCGGTTCCGTGAAGTACGCCGTGGACGCCGTCGCCCGCAACGGGCGCACCTCGGTGGACGTGCCGCGGGCCGAGGGGGGCGAGGCCAGTGGCCATGTGGTGAAGGCCCGCAGCGACAACGGCCAAGTCACCGTCCGAAGCGCGAACTAACCGGCCCGTGTGTTCGTCCTTACCTGGTGGGAGAATGTACCGGGCAGGGCTGAGCAGCACGGGAGAGGGATGTGACGGCGACAGACGCGCGGCCGCGGGCGAGAGCGGGCGGGGGCTCCGCCGTCGGCGATGTCCTCGCGTTGGTGCTGTTGCCAGTGCCGCTGCTGGCTGCCGCGCTGCCCGCCGCCTTCGCCGGTGGTGGTACGAGACGCTGGTTCGGCGGGCGCGGGGAGAGCCAGCGCGCCGAGGCACAGGCCGCCAAGGACGCCGCCGCCTCGGCCTTCTACGAGCTCGACACCGCCCAGCGCGACCTGCGGATCTCGATCGAGACGATCACCGCGGTGGACAGCTCGCCCGCCGCACGCAGGGTCGTGGACGAGTTCGCCGCCCTGGGCCAGCGGATCGACGAGGCCAGCCGCACGTACATCACCGCGGTCGACGCGCACGATCTGGACCGGGACGACCTGGAGTCCTCGGCCGCCGCCCGCGCGCGGGCCGAGCTGACCGGGGCCAAGGACGAGCTGATCCGGGTCAAGGCCGAGCTGGACCGGTTCGCGCAGGGGCTCGGCCCGCTGCTGGGCAGTGCGGAGACGCAGCTCGCCCGGCTCGCGCCCGCCGTGGAGCGGGCCCGGCAGGCGCTGCTCGGCGCGAGCAACGCGCTCGACGCGGCGCGCGCCTCCGGGCTGCGGGCGGACGATCTCGCCGCCCGGCTGGCGGCCCTCGCCCCCGAGCTGACCAAGCTCAACGAGGGCGCCGGACGGCACGGCGTCCCGGAGACCCTCCAGCGGGCCGACCGGGTGCTGCGCGATGCCGAGACGGTGAAGGCCGAGGCGGAGAAGCTGCCCGAGCGGGCCGCCGAGATAGATCACCGGCTGGTGTCGCTGCGCACGCGCGCCGAGGCGCTGACGACCCGGGCGGGCTCGGTGGAGCCGGTGCTGAGCGAGTTGCGGCGCCGTTTCACGGCCGCGTGCTGGCAGGACCTCCAGCCGGTTCCGGAGCAGGCGGCGGTCAATGTGCGGCAGGCCGAGGAGAAGCTGAAGGAGGCCGCCAAGGCGCGCGACGAGCAGCGGTGGGCGGACGCGACGTCCCGGCTGAGCACGGTCCGCGCCCTGCTGAACGCCACGGACGAGGCGGTGTCAGCGGCCGGTGACCGGCTGCACCGGCTGGACGCGGTGGCCAAGGACCCGCAGCAGGAGATCCAGCGGACCCGGTTCGCGGTCCGGGACGCCCAGCGTCTGGCGATGGAGGGCCGCAGTACGCCCGATCCGCGCCACGCCCGTCCGCTGGACGACGCGGTGGCCCGGCTGGACCGCGCCGTCGCCGCGCTCGACGGGCGGCACCCCGACTACTGGCACTTCCTGACCGAGACCGAAGCGGTGCGGCAGACGGCCGCGCGGGTGGTCTCCGGGATTCGAGAGGAGCGCGGCGCGGGCCGGGGCTGAAGTCCTGCCCCTCCGTGCACGACGTACCTCATGCGCGGGAGCCCTCCACGTACAAAGCTCCGCCGCGTACAGGAGCCCTCCGCGTACGAGGCTCCTCCATGCGCGAGGCTCCTCCTTGCGCGAAACTCCGCCATGCGCTGGAGCCCTCCACGTACAAAGCTCCGCCGTGCACGGGAATCCTCCATGTGCGGTGGTACGGGCGCGGGCGGATGCTGGGGATACGGGTGGAAGGAGGCTGCGCGATGGCCACCCACCACGTACCGCACATCAGGGGACGGCACTCCCCTCACCGCCGCACGGCCGCCCGGCTCGACCGGCATCTGCCGGTCGATCACCGGCTCAACCGCGTCTACCGGGTCGGGGCGGGGCTGATGGGGCTGGTGCTGCTGGCGTTCGGGGCCCTGGGGCTGATGAACAGGATCGGCTTCTTCAGCACCGGCGGGGCCACCGTCGCGGGCCTCAACACCAACGGCGCGCTGAGCGTCCTCTCCCTCTGCGTCGGTCTGCTGCTGTTCGCCGGGATGGTGATCGGCGGCAATGTCGCCTCGACGCTCAACATGGTTCTGGGCATCGCCTTCGTCCTCAGCGGATTCGTGAACCTCGCGCTGCTGGGGACCGCGTACAACTTCCTCGCCTTTCAACTCCAGAACGTGCTGTTCAGCTTCGTGGTCGGGCTGATGCTGATGGTCTTCGGGATGTACGGGCGGATCAGCGGCGGCCTTCCGCACGACAATCCGTACTGGCGGGCCCGCCATCCCGAGGAAGCCGAACGGGAGCTGCGACTCCGCCGGAAGGAGGACCGGCCGCCGATGCCGGTCGTCCGCCGGCCGCCTTGAGCCACCGCTAATCTGAGGGCATGCCTCGATACGAATTCCGCTGCCGCTCCTGCGGGGACACGTTCGAACTGAGCCGTCCGATGGCCCAGTCCTCCGATCCGGCCTCCTGCCCCGCCGGTCACGCCGACACCGTGAAGCTGCTCTCCACCGTGGCCGTCGGCGGCTCGTCCGCCAAGTCCGCGCCCGCCGCCCCGGCGGGCGGAGGCGGCGGAGGCTGCTGCGGGGGCGGCTGCTGCGGCTGATCAACCGTTACGGCTGCTGCGGCTGGCCAACCGTTACGTCTGCTACGGCTGACCGGCTGCTGGTGCCGCTGCTGAGCAGGGCGGGCGTTACCGCTTGCGGGAGAGCGTCAGGCCGTCGGACACGGTCAGCAGCACGCTGTCCATCCGCGTATCGGCGGCCACGTGGTCGTTGAACTCCTTGATCGCTGCCGCCGCGCCGGTCGCCTCCGGGTCGGTCACGCGGCCGTGGAAGAGCACGTTGTCCGAGACGATCAGGCCGCCCTGCCGCATCCGGGGCACCAGCTCCTCCCAGTACGGGATGTAGTTGCCCTTGTCCGCGTCCAGGTAGGCGAAGTCGATGTGCGGCTCGTCCGGCATCGCCCTCAAGGTGTCGAGCGCGGGGGCGATGCGCAGGTCGATCCGGTCCGCGACGCCCGCCTTCTGCCACGCCTCCCTGCCGTACGCGGTCCACTCCTCGGAGACGTCGCAGGCGATCAGGCGGCCGTCGGCGGGCAGCGCCTGCGCCATCGACAGCGCGGAGAACCCGGTGAACGTCCCGACCTCCACGATGTGCCGGGCGCCGGTCAGCCGGACGAGGAAGGCCAGCAGCGGCCCCTGCTCCTCGGCCGACTGCATCCCGGCGTGCTCGGGCAACCGCGCGTAGGTGGTCTTCACCAGCTCGCGCTGCACCGCGTCGAGCGGAGGGTTGTGCGCCAGCATGTACGCGTACAGCTCGTCCGTGATCTTCGTTTCGTTGCCCTTGGTCATGCGGTGCTCCTGGTACGTCCGGCGACCGGCGCGGTCACGTCCGGTATCAGGACGATCTTTCCACCGCGCGGTGCCCGTGTCCGGACGACGGGGCAGGGCGGTCCCTCCCCACGCGGTGTCCGGACCACGGGTCAGGACGGTCTTCCCTCGTGGGCCGCGCGGAGGAAGGCCCGGAGGATCTCCTCGCCCGCCGCGACGCCCTGGGCCGCCGTCACCTCGGTGTGCGGGGCGCGCCAGTCCGCATCGGCCAGTTCGCCGTGGGCCGGGCGCCAGGCGCGGTCGGCGGCGAGCAGCAGATCGGCGTCGAGGAGGCTGTCGCCCGCGGCGAGGGTGAGTGTGGCGCCGGTGCGCCGGGCGACCTCCTCCATGGCGGCGCTCTTGGTGAGCGGGCCGGGTACGGCGTAGATCTTGCGGCCCTGGAGAGAGACCGTCCAGCCCCGGGCCCCCGCCCACGCGCCCAGCTCCTCGGCCCAGCCTCCGGGCAGCAGCGAGCGCTCCACCACGAGATAGGCGAAGAGGTCCTCGGCGACCCGTTCCTTGAGCAGCCAGGCGGGGTCGGCCGTGGCCAGCAGGTGGGCGCGGACCTCCGCGAGCGGGGCGCACTCCTCGGCGATCTGGCGGGTCACCCGCCGCTGCCAGCCGGCGTCGGACTCGCCGTCGACCAGCAGGTGTCCCCCGTTGGCGCAGATCGCGAACCGGGGCGCCGGGCCGGGCAGCCGGATACGCCGGTACTGCTCGCGGGTTCGGGTGGTCGTGGGGACGAAGACGGTGGTGCGGGCCAGCTCGGCGAGGAGCGTCGCGGCCGTCTCCGTCAGGTACGAGAGCGGCTTGTGGTCGTACACCTCCACGCAGAGCAGCCGGGGGGCCTCGGCGTCCGGCCCGGTGAGCCGGAGCGCCGCGGCGGAGTAGACCAGGGTGCGGTCGAGGTCGCTGGCGACCAGCGTCACGGGGGCGGCGGCGGCTGCCGCGGGAACAGGAGTCTGGGCGGCGGCGGGAGCCTCGGGCGTGGTCACTTCGTGTCCACCGTCCGGCCGTCCGCGCCCGTCGCACCCCGGGTGTACTTCGGGTGGATCAGGCCGACACAGCTGTACGGGAGGCCGTCGACCTCCTCCACCGGTACGTCCCGCTGTTCGGCCAGCATGCGGATGTGTTCGAGGTCCGCGCCCGCGTCGCGCCGGGTCAGGATCTTCCAGGGGACGCGGCGCAGCAGCACCCGGGTGGTCTCGCCGACGCCCGGCTTGACCAGGTTCACGTCATGGATGCCGTACTCCTCGCTGATCCGCTCCACCGCGGCCCAGCCCTCCCAGGTGGGCGCCCGGTCGGCCGCGAGCAGGTCCTTGGCCTCGGCGTCCACCGCGTCGGCGACCGCGTCGAAGTGCGCGGCGACGGTGTCGAGGAAGAGGCCGGACACGTCGGCGTCCGCCAGCTCACGGTAGAACTTCGCGCCGTGGAAGTCCTCGGGGCCGACCAGGTCCGCGCGGAGCACGGTCCGCGAGATGAGCCCGGAGACGGTGGAGTTGAGGCAGGCGGACGGGATGAGGAAGTCCTCCCGGGTGCCGTACGTGCGGACGCAGCCGCCGGGGTCGGCCAGCACCGCGATCTCCGGGTTGAAGCCCTCGAACCCGCCGAGCGCCGCGGAGAGTTCCCGCGTGATCGCGCCCTTTCCGGTCCAGCCGTCCACGAAGACGATGTCCGCCGGGTCGTGGTGGGCGGCCAGCCATCGCAGGGCGTTGGCGTCGATGCCGCGGCCGCGCACGATGGAGACGGCGTAGTGGGGCAGCTCGATGCCGTGCCGCCGCTGGGCCCAGCGGCGCATCAGTACGCCGACGGGCGTACCGGCGCGGGCCAGCGAGACCAGGACCGGACGGGGGCCGCGCTCGGCGAGGACCGTCTCGGTGACGGTGCCGACAGCGCGGGCGATCCGGGCGGCCGACAGCTCCAGCGCCGCCCGGAACAGTTCCTGGTACGCGGCGGAGGGCTGGTACTCGACGGGCAGCGATTCGGCGTAGTGGGCGCCGCCGCTCTGTATCGCCTCCTCGCGCTCCTCGGTGGGCGCCTCCAGCTCGGTGTCCGAGAGGTCCTGGAGCAGCCAGCCGACCTCCTGTGGCGCGTAGGAGGAGAAGGCGGGGCCGCGGAGGGGCTCGGGCAGCATGGGGGCTTCCTGCCGTTCGGGGAGGTGCGTACGGGGGTGCGGGACGTACGAGGGGACGTACGAGGGGACGACCGCGAGCAGTACGTGTGCGGTGTGCGCGGCGAGCTGTGCCAACAGGCCGCCGGGAGCGTGAAGTTCAGGGGTGTCGGCGACGGAGTCGACGACGAGCAGCACGGCGTCGAAACCGGCGCCCGCGACGTTGTACGCGTACCGGTCTCCGGGCCCGTCGTCCGGGTCGTCGTGGGCCGGGAAGACCAGCCGGGTCCGTATCGCGTAGCCCGGGTCGTCCACGGCGAGGACGGGGGAACGCGTGGTGGTGGAGTAGCGCACCTCTGCGTCGGTGAGCTGCTCCAGGGCCGTGCCCAGGCGCAGGGGGGCGTACATCAGCTCCTCGAAGCCGAGGACCAGGACGCGCCGGGCGCCTCCCAGCTGTCCGGCGAGGCGGGCGGCCATGGTGGGGAGGGCGTCCTCCAGGACCGCCCGGTGGCCGGGGGTGAAGCCGTGCCGCCCGCCGTCGGGCACCCCGGCGGGCCACCGGAGGTCCACCCGGGTGCAGGGGCGGGGGGCCGGGGCGCCCGGCGCCGGTTCGTGCGCGGAGGGGGGCCCGGGTATCTGCTCATGCGCGGCGACCAGGGCCTGGCCCTTCTCCAGGACGCCCTCCGGAAGGGTGACCGTGCCCGAGCCGTACGCCACGAGGTCGACCCGGGCGCCGATCTCCTCGGCGAACACGGCCAGCCTGTCCCGGTCGGCCGGGGAGCGCATGTCCATCAGGGCGACGATCGTGTAGCGGTCGCGCGGGTACCGCTCGTGCAGGGCGCGGATGGTGTTGAGCACGGTGTTGCCGGTGGAGAACTCGTCGTCGACCAGGACCAGCGGGGCGCCGGAGACATGCCTCCCGGTGTCCGCCCCGCCGCGGCCGCCGGTCAGCAGCCCGGGGTCCTCCGGGAGCAGCAGGTGCGAGGTGGCGTGCGAGTGGGACTCCTCGAAGCCTCCCGCCCGTGCCACGCCCGCCACGGGGCGGCGCGTCGAGTGGAGGTACGGTGCCACGCCCAGACCGTCGGCGACCGCGTGGCCGAGGGCGGTGGCGGTCTCCGCGTAACCGAGCACGACGGCCCGGCCGGCCTCGGTCTCGCCGAGGAGAGCGCGCACCCGGCGGCCCAGCTCGAATCCGGTGCGGTAGACCACGGAGGGCTTCTGCGGGACGTGCTTGCCGAGCACGTTCGACACCAGCAGGTGGGCGCGCTTGGGGTTACGGCGCAGGGCGAGGCCCAGCAGGGCGCGCAGTTCCCCGTCGCCCTCGGGCCTGCCGTCCCCCGCGAGCTCCACACCCAGTCGCTCCGCCACCCAGCTGCCCGACCACACCACGTCCGCCGCACCCTTCCCTTCACCTGTACCTGCGCCTGCGCCCGCGCCTGTGCCCGTACCTGTACCCGTGCCCGTACCTGCGCCCGTGCCCGTACCTGCGCCCGCGGCTGTCTTCCGTTCCTCCGCCGTCCGTCCCTCCGCCGTCCGTTCCGGCGTTCCGGCCGCCCGCTGCGCGCTCACTCGGCGACGCTCGCGGACAGCAGTTCCACGAATCCGACATCCGGCCCGGCCACCCCGAAGACCTCGGCCCGCAGCAGGGTCCGCTCGGCCCAGGCCCGGTGCGGCTTCACCTCGTTCATCTTGTTCGTGTAAGCGGAGCGCATGACGCCACCGCCGCCGCGCTCCGGGCGCAGGATGTCCTCGGCGTCGCTGAACTCCTCGTGGCTGACCACGGACAGAGCGTGCACGGGTGCGACGTGCGAGGGGTGGATGCAGGTCTTGCCGAGCAGGCCATTGGCCCGGTCCAGCTCGATCTCGCGCAGCAGGCCGTCCAGGTCGTGCTCGATCAGCGTGGTGCGCAGTTCCTCGGCCCGGCCCTCCAGGAAGGGGCTCTGGCGGAGCTGGGGTTTGAACATGCGCTCCTGGAGCCGGAAGTACTCCCAGACCGGCCCGGTGATGGTGAATCCGGTGCCGTCCGCGCGGCCCAGCACATTGACCACGTCGGCGATCACCGCACCGACGATCTGCACGTCGTACGCGGTCATGTCGGGCGCCCTGCGCAGTCCGTACGCCGAGCAGAAGTCGGTGACGCCGAGCCGGAGCGCGAGCACCCGGTCGCGGTACGTGTCGACCGTGCGGGCTATGCCGCGGAGCGCGTCCCGCCGGGTCTCCAGGTGGAGCAGTTCAGGCGATTCGAGCACGGGCATCGCGAACAGCCGGCGCCCGCTGTCCTTCTCCGCCTCGGCGAGCGCCTCCATAAAGGGGACGCCACGCTCTTCGGTGAACTTCGGAAGTACGAAACCGGACAACATTCGGACAGTGGCGCCGAGCCGACGCACCAGGTCGCCGATCTGCCCCGGCTCCCGGACCCGGATGAAGAGCAGCGGCACCTCGGCGCCGCGGGCGTCGAGGTCGGCGAACTGCCGGACCAGATTCCCCTCGGCGCCGACGACCTCGGAGTCATCGATCGAATCCTCCAGGCAGAGCACCATCGAGACGACACCGCGACCAGCCTGCTTGATGATGTCGTCGGCGAGCCTCGGCCGGGTGGCGGGGCTGTACAGCGTCGCCCCCAGGGCAGCCGAGAGGACCCGGGCCGGTGAGTCCGGGCCGAACTCGCACGGCTCCCGGAAGAACAGCCGCCTCTTCACCGCGGGCGCAATGTGCCCGAAATGTCGCATGTAACTCCCCCGAACTGCCTGACTGACCGAAGAATGCATGGCCGGTAATAGTACGTATGGGCGAGTGTCAAGAGTTCCCCATGTGCATGAACTGCGGGCAACTCGACCATTTCCCGATGGGTCGCCGCGTGCCGGAACCAGTACTTCCGAAAGATCATCGGGAGAATCGCTACGACCCCCGCGTTGTCCGCGCGGGCCGCCAGCAGGCAGGATGACGGGCATGACGCACGCGATGGTGAAGGGCTCGAACGTCCCTCTGGACACCCTGGCCGTACGGGCCGTGCTGTGCTGGACCCCGGGCACCGGAGTGCCGGACGTGGATGTCTCGGCCCTGCTGCTCGGATCCGGCGGACGCGTGCGCTCGGACGAGGACTTCGTCTTCTACAACCAGCCCCGCCACCCCTCCGGCCTGGTACGGCACCTGCCGAAGCGGAGCGTCACCGACGGGCTCACCGACACCGTGGAAGCCGAACTGGGCGGGCTCGACCCCTCGGTCGAGCAGGTGGTCGTCGCCGCCTCCTCGGACGGCGGCACCTTCGCCCAGGTGCACGACCTGCGCATCCTGCTGTACGACGCCACGGCGCCCGGCGCGGAGCCGCTCGCGGTCTTCGACGTACGGCCGGAGACCGGCGAGGAGACGGCCATCATCTGCGGCGAGCTCTACCGGCGCGGCGATGGCTGGAAATTCCGCGCGGTGGCACAGGGCTACCCGACCGGGCTGATCGGACTGGCGACCGACTTCGGCATCTCGGTCGACGAGACCTCGCCCGAGCCCGACCCGGCGCAGGCACAGGCACAGACCACTCCCGCTCCCGTCTCCCCGGCCGTGCCGGTACCGGCGCCCGCCGTCCCGCCCGCACCTGGCTTCCCCCCGGCCACGGCCCCGGGGCCCGACGCGCAGGCCACGGTCCAGCACCGGCAGCCCGCGTACGGCTACCCTCAGCCGGCCCCCGCCCAGCCCTCGTACGGCTACCCCCAGTCCGCCGCGGCCCAGCCGTCCTATGGCTACCCGCAGCCGGCCGCGGCCGCCGCGCCCGCCCCGGACCCGAATTTCGCCCTGCCGCCGATGGGCCCGCAGTTCGTACGGTCCTGAGGACGGCGGCGGCTGCGCGTACGACAGCCCCGCGAGCGGCGGCTCCGCGAGCGGCCGGGCTCAGGTGCGGGACTTGTAGCCGCGGCCCCACTGCATGCCGTAGCCGTACATCCGGTCCAGCTCCGACTGGAACCCGTACACGAACTTCACCTCGCGCCGCACGACCAGGTCGTCCTTGACGTTCTGCACCGTGAACACGGCGCAGGAACGGGCCTCCGGGGCGTCCTCGTCGAGCTCTATCTCGATGCGGGGCCCGTTGCCCGGGTAGAGCGTCACCTTGGCGTGCGTCCGGTCGAAGGCCGGTGTCTGGTCGTAGATGTAGACGAAGAAGAGCAGCCGTTTGATCTGGTCGCGCTGGTCGAGATTGACGTAGACGGTCTCACCCGAGGGCGCGCCGAAGCGGTCGTCCCCGCTGAGCCGGATGTACGGCGGGCCGTGCAGGTCGCCCAGGAGATTGCCGAGCGGCTGGACGACGCCCCTGGAGCCGTCCTTCAGCTCGTACATGCAGCCCAGGTCCAGGTCGACGTTGACCATGCCCTGGGTGTGGGCCTGGACCACGTCCGGCTTGAAGAACTCCATCGGCCGCAGCAGCCGGCCGCTCTGCCGCGACCGGCCCATGATGTCCGAGGTCCGCATCTGCCAGGACAGGTTGACCCGCAGATTGCCGGTCAGCGCGCCTTGCTTGCCGAGCGAGACCGTGGCGTGCCGCCGGGAGAGCACGATGGAACTCGTCGCCGCGCTGCCCGACTCGAACTGTGCCTGCCGCCGCGGCCGCAGGTTGTCCCAGAACGCCATCCCAACCCCCATATGTAGAAGAACGCCCGGACCCCTGGCCGCCCCGGGTCCGGTCCCCGAACGCCCGCATCACTGCGGGGCGGCCGCGGGGCCGGGTCCGGATGCCTCCGGAGAACCCTTGCCTCACGAACCGCCCCGCAGAAGAGCGTTCCTCAATCCCTACCGGGTCACACCCCGGACGGGACTTCCGCCTTGGAACCGGCGTCATCCCCGCCGCCCTCGGCCGCCAGCGCCTTGTTCCGCCGGACCGAGGACCAGAAGGACAGAGCGATCAGGAGGACACCGACGGAGCCGGTGATGAGCTCGTGGATCTGGTACTGGATGGTGATGAGCAGGATCGCGGCCAGCGCGCCGATGGCGTAGTGGGCGCCGTGCTCCAGGTAGACGTAGTCGTCGAGGGTGCCCTGGCGGACCAGGTAGACCGTGAGCGACCGGACGTACATGGCGCCGATACCGAGGCCGAGCGCCATGAGCACGATCTCGTTGGTGACGGCGAAGGCACCGATGACACCGTCGAACGAGAAGGAGGCGTCGAGCACTTCCAGGTAGAGGAACATGAAGAACGCGGCCTTGCCCGCGAGCGCGACAGAGGAAACCTTCTTTCCGCTTCGCTTGGCGGCTTCCTCGGCCTCGTGCTCGCGCTCTTCTTCCTCTTCCAGCCGGTTCTCGAAGAAGCCGGAGAGACCACCGACGATGAGGTACGTGATCAGACCGGCGACACCGGCGAGCAGGACCGTCTCCGTCTTGTCCGCGTGGCCACCGCCGTGCTGGTGCGCGTTGCCCGCGACGGTCAGGGCCGAGATGAGCAGCACGATGAGCGCGATGCAGACCGACAGCATGTCGACCTTGCCGAGCTTGGCGAGCGGACGCTCGATCCAGCGCAGCCACTGGATGTCACGGTCCTCGAAAATGAAGTCGAGGAAGATCATCAGAAGGAACATGCCACCGAACGCGGCGATCGCCGGGTGCGCGTCGGTGACGAGCTCCTGATAGCGCTCGGGCTGGTTGAACGAAAGATCGACGGCCTCGATCGGACCGATCTTCGCGGTGATGGCCACGATCACGACGGGGAAGACCAGTCGCATACCGAAGACCGCGATGAGCACACCGATCGTGAGGAAGATCTTCTGCCAGAAGGCATTCATCTTCTTCAGGATTCCGGCGTTGACCACCGCGTTGTCGAAGGACAGCGAGATCTCCAGAACGGAAAGGATCGCTACCACCCCGAAGGCCTGCCACCCCCCGTAGAACACAGCTGCGACCAGGCCGAGCGCGGTAACCGCGAACGACCAGCCAAAGGTTTTCAAAAGCACTGGCTACCCCATCGTGTATGTAACGGGTCTCCCCCGCGCCGTACGCGGCTTTACGAAACGTTGACCCCGAAGTCTAGAGCGATACCGCGAAGGCCTGACGCGTACCCCTGTCCAACTGCACGGAACTTCCACTCGCCGTTGTACCGGTAGAGCTCTCCGAAGATCATCGCCGTTTCCGTCGAGGCGTCCTCGGTGAGGTCGTATCGCGCGAGTTCCTGGCCGTCCGCCTGGTTCACCACGCGGATGAACGCATTGCTGACCTGGCCGAAGGTCTGGCCCCGGCCGTCGGCCTCGTGAATGGAGACCGGAAAAATGATCTTGTCGCAGTGCGCGGGGACCTGGTCGAGGTGGACGATGACCGACTCGTCGTCGCCGTCGCCCTCGCCCGTCAGGTTGTCGCCGGTGTGCTCGACGGAGCCCTCGGGGCTCGTGAGGTTGTTGTAGAACACGAACCACTCGTCGCCGAGGACCCGGCCCGACTGGCACAGCAGTGCGCTGGCGTCGAGGTCGAAGTCGGCGCCGGTGGTGGATCGTGCGTCCCAGCCGAGCCCGACCAGCACCTGGGTGAGGTTGGGTGCGGCCTTGGAGAGGGAGACGTTGCCTCCCTTGGCGAGCGTGACGCCCATGGTGTGTCCTCCCCGGATCAATGAACCGTCTGCTGGGCCCGTCGGAGCCGCACAGAGCCCCCGAGCCGCCTGTTGAGCGCGTCCGGCGCCGCACAGAGGTGCGGCGCCGGACGGGTGGTACGTACGGGGGGTGACGCGGGCCACAGGCCGACGGCCCGGCCCGGTCACACCCAGGATCCCCTGCCCGGCCGGGGCCGGAGGAATCTCGGTCAGACGTTGACGCCGAAGTCCTGCGCGATGCCGCGCAGCCCCGAGGCGTACCCCTGACCGATGGCGCGGAACTTCCACTCCGTCCCGTGGCGGTACAGCTCGCCGAAGACCATGGCGGTCTCCGTCGAGGCGTCCTCGCTCAGGTCGTAGCGGGCCAGCTCGCTGTTGTCCGCCTGGTTCACCACGCGGATGTACGCGTTGCGCACCTGCCCGAAGCTCTGCTGACGGGTCTCGGCCTCATAGATCGAGACCGGGAAGACGATCTTGTCGACATCGCCCGGGACCGTGGCCAGGTTCACCTTGATGACCTCGTCGTCGCCCTCGCCCTCACCGGTGAGGTTGTCACCGGTGTGCTCGACGGAGCCGTCGGGGCTCTTCAGGTTGTTGAAGAAGACGAAGTTCCCGTCGCCGCTGACCTTGCCCTGGTCGTTCGTCAGCAGGGCGCTGGCGTCCAGGTCGAAGTCGCCACCGGTGGTGGTGCGAGCGTCCCAGCCGAGACCGACGATGACCGCCGTCAGGTTGGGCGCGGCCTTGGTCAGCGAGACGTTGCCGCCCTTGCTGAGGCTGACTCCCACGAGTCCTCCCATTGGTTTCTTGGGGGCCGGCGGACCGCCGGCGCCTCCACTTGCGTTGGCATCCGAATCAACGACTGGATCCTAGTGACCGGTTCCCGCCCGAGCAGGCTTTTCGCCGGGTCCACCACGGATCGTCCGGTGCCGGATCAGAGTGCGCCGAGCGCCTTGACGTAGTCGTTGAGGTCGCGCGCGTCCGGCAGACCGTTCACGACGGTCCAGCGCACCACGCCCTCCTTGTCGATGATGAAGGTGCCGCGCACGGCGCAGCCCTTGTCCTCGTCGAAGACGCCGTACGCCCGCGAGGTCTCTCCGTGCGGCCAGAAGTCCGAGACCAGCGGGTACTCCAGGCCCTCCTGCTCGGCGAAGACGCGCAGGGTGTGGATGGAGTCGTTGGAGACGGCGAGCAGCTGCGTGTCGTCGTTCTCGAACTTCGGCAGCTCGTCGCGGAGCGCGCAGAGCTCACCCGTGCAGACGCCCGTGAAGGCGAACGGGTAGAACAGCAGCACCACGTTCTTCTCGCCGCGGAAGTCCGACAGCCGCACGGTCCGGCCGTGGTTGTCCTTCAGCTCGAAATCCGGGGCCTTGGTGCCGACCTCGATCGCCATGAAAAGCGTCCCTTCGCTACGTTCACCGGGCTGGACCGTCCGGGTGGCTCCCACCCTACGCAGAGTCCGCGCCGGTCCGTGCGGCGCTCCCGAAGCCCGCGCCCCGGGCCCCGGACGGTCCTGGCCCGGACCCCGTGGCGGGCACACGAAGGCCCCCGGGCGGCTCATGTGCCACCCGGGGGCCTGCGGGACGAATAACGCGCCGGGAGCGTCTCTCAGCGCTTGGCCCGTGCCGTCTTCGGCGTCGCCAGACGGCTGCCCGTCCAGTCCTTGCCCGCGTTGATGCTCTTGGTCTGGGCGAGACCGGCCGTCTGGGCGGCCTCGTTGATGTCGCTCGGCTCGACGTATCCGTCACGGCCGGTCTTCGGCGTCATCAGCCAGACCGTGCCGCCGTCCTCGATCAGACCAATGGCATCCACCAGCGCGTCCGTAAGGTCGCCGTCCTCGTCACGGAACCACAGCAGTACGACGTCAGCGACGTCGTCGTAGTCCTCGTCGGCGAGTTCCTGGCCGATTGTGGCCTCGATGGCTTCACGGAGTTCCTGCTCGACGTCGTCGTCGTAGCCGATCTCCTGGACCACCTGTCCGGGCTCGAACCCCAGGCGTGCTGCCAGGCTGGTCCGCTCCTCCGCGTGGTCCGCGGTCGCGCTCACGGGTTGCCTCCTGATCATGTTTCGGAAAATGCTTCAGCCACGCGCGTGCGCGGGGCATTGGCCGTAGTCCACACGGGAGTGGCGGATCGCGCAAGTACCCGGCGTGCGAGACCGCCTAAACGGTGACGTTCCCTGCCACGTCTCCGCACTGTCGGCAGATCCCCTCCGGGGTCCGGCGCTACCGTCCACACCCTTTACGTCCTTCCACAGCTTATGCCGTTTCGGTCCGCCATTCGGAGTCGAACATCCTTTGGGAACGCTTGGACGGCTTGGGCGTATGGTTGCGCTTTGGGCCGTACCATCCCCTCGCGCCGGACGCGAAGCGCCGCAACACGGCGGTTACCCCTCGGTAGAGATGACGTTTGCGTCCTCGCGGTACACGATGGTGACGGCGTACTAGCACGGCCCGTAGTACCAGCAGCACGGCCCCGTAGGCACCACCGAACAGCGAAGGAACAGCGTGGCTTCCGGCTCCGATCGCAACCCGATCATCATTGGCGGCCTGCCGAGCCAGGTCCCGGACTTCGATCCCGAAGAGACCCAGGAATGGCTCGACTCGCTCGATGCCGCAGTCGACGAGCGGGGCCGCGAGCGGGCCCGTTACCTGATGCTCCGGCTCATCGAGCGCGCGCGGGAGAAGCGTGTCGCCGTGCCGGAGATGCGCAGCACGGACTACGTGAACACGATCGCCACGAAGGACGAGCCGTTCTTCCCCGGTGACGAGGAGATCGAGCGCAAGGTCCTCAACGCGACCCGCTGGAACGCGGCCGTGATGGTCTCGCGCGCCCAGCGTCCGGGCATCGGCGTCGGCGGCCACATCGCCACCTTCGCCTCCTCGGCCTCGCTGTACGACGTGGGCTTCAACCACTTCTTCCGGGGCAAGGACGACGGTCTGGGCGGCGACCAGATCTTCTTCCAGGGCCACGCCTCGCCGGGCATCTACGCCCGCGCCTATCTGCTCGACCGGCTCAGCGAGGCGCAGCTCGACGGCTTCCGCCAGGAGAAGTCGAAGGCGCCCAACGGCCTGTCCAGCTATCCGCACCCGCGGCTGATGCCGGACTTCTGGGAGTTCCCGACCGTCTCGATGGGCCTCGGCCCGCTCGGCGCGATCTACCAGGCCCGGATGAACCGCTACATGGAGGCGCGCGGTATCGCCGACACCTCCCAGTCCCACGTGTGGGCGTATCTGGGCGACGGCGAGATGGACGAGCCGGAGTCGCTCGGACAGCTCTCCCTGGCCGCCCGCGAGGGGCTGGACAACCTCACCTTCGTCGTCAACTGCAACCTCCAGCGGCTCGACGGACCGGTACGCGGCAACGGCAAGATCATCCAGGAGCTGGAGTCGCAGTTCCGGGGCGCCGGATGGAACGTCATCAAGCTGGTCTGGGACCGCTCCTGGGATCCGCTGCTCGCGCAGGACCGCACGGGCATCCTGGTCAACAAGCTGAACACCACGCCGGACGGCCAGTTCCAGACCTACGCCACCGAGTCGGGCGCGTACATCCGCGACCACTTCTTCGGGGACGACCCGCGGCTGCGCGAGATGGTCAAGGACATGTCCGACGACCAGATCCTGCACCTGGGCCGCGGCGGTCACGACCACAAGAAGGTCTACGCGGCCTACGCGGCGGCCAAGGCCCACAAGGGCCAGCCGACGGTGATCCTGGCGCAGACGGTCAAGGGCTGGACCCTGGGGCCGAACTTCGAGGGCCGCAACGCGACCCATCAGATGAAGAAGCTCACGGTCGAGGACCTGAAGCGGTTCCGCGACCGGCTGCACATCCCGATCACGGACAAGGATCTGGAGGACGGCCTCCCGCCGTACTACCACCCGGGCCGCGACTCGGAGGAGATCCAGTACATGCACGACCGCCGCAAGGGCCTGGGCGGTTACGTCCCGACCCGTGTGGTGCGCGCGAAGCCGCTGGCCCTGCCCGGGGACAAGACGTACGCGACCGCGAAGAAGGGCACCGGCCAGCAGTCGATCGCCACCACCATGGCGTTCGTCCGCATCCTGAAGGACCTCATGCGGGACAAGGAGATCGGCAAGCGTTTCGTGCTGATCGCGCCCGACGAGTACCGCACCTTCGGCATGGACGCCTTCTTCCCGAGCGCGAAGATCTACAACCCGCTGGGCCAGCAGTACGAGTCGGTGGACCGCGATCTGCTGCTCACGTACAAGGAGTCGCCGACCGGGCAGATGCTGCACGACGGCATTTCGGAGGCGGGCTGCACGGCGTCGCTGATCGCCGCGGGTTCGGCGTACGCCACGCACGGCGAGCCGCTGATCCCGGTGTACGTCTTCTACTCGATGTTCGGTTTCCAGCGCACCGGCGACCAGTTCTGGCAGATGGCCGACCAGCTCGCGCGCGGTTTCGTGCTGGGCGCGACCGCCGGACGCACGACGCTGACCGGTGAGGGGCTCCAGCACGCGGACGGCCACTCGCAGCTGCTCGCCTCGACCAACCCGGCCTGTGTCGCCTACGACCCGGCGTTCGGCTACGAGATCGCGCACATCGTCAAGGACGGTCTGCGCCGGATGTACGGCGAGGCCAGCGAGGACGTCTTCTACTACCTCACTGTCTACAACGAGCCGATCCAGCACCCGGCCGAGCCCGAGAACGTGGACGTCGAGGGCATCCTCAAGGGCGTCTACCGCTACCGGGCGGCCGACCGGGGCGAGATCCCGGCCCAGATCATGGCGTCCGGCGTGGCGGTCCCGTGGGCGATCGAGGCGCAGCGCATCCTCGCCGACGAGTGGAACGTCCGGGCGGACGTCTGGTCGGCGACCTCCTGGAACGAGCTGCGCCGCGAGGCCGTCGAGGTGGAGCGGTACAACCTGCTGCACCCGGAGGAGGAGCAGCGCGTCCCGTACGTGACGCGGAAGCTCTCCACTTCCCAGGGCCCGTTCGTGGCGGTGTCGGACTGGATGCGTTCGGTGCCGGACCAGATCGCGCGCTGGGTGCCCGGCGCGTACCAGTCGCTGGGTGCGGACGGCTTCGGCTTCGCGGACACGCGCGGCGCGGCCCGCCGGTTCTTCCACATCGACGCGCAGTCGATCGTCCTCGCGGTGCTCACCGAGCTCGCGAAGGAGAACCGGATCGACCGCTCGCTGCTGAAGCAGGCGCTCGACCGGTACGAGCTGCTGGATGTCGCGGCGGCGGACCCGGGCGCGGCGGGCGGCGACGCGTAGGCGGGCACGTACGCGTGTACGCGGAGGGCGGTGGGGCCGGGCGGCCTCACCGCCCTCCGCGTTTCCGGGCGGTCTCCCCGCCCCGCCCGGTCAGCTCTCCCAGATCTTGAAGGCCCTGACCTGGTAGGGGGAGCGGGGCACCCAGGTGCCGCCGCCCGGGTAGGTATCGAACTCGCCGGTCTCGGCGCACTCCGCCGACTGGTACGTGGTGACCGGGCGGCCGGTGCGGTTGGCGAGCGCCTGGACGCGGCTGCCCTTCGGCAGCGGTACGCAGCTCTCGATGTCGGTCGAGGCGAGTTCGTGGGTGCGGCGGGTGCCGGTGAAGTCCGGTGCGTCCCAGAGGCAGAGCTGCCCGGCGCCGCAGCCCCCGAGCGGGGCGGGCGGTGCGGAGTGGGCGGCGCTCTGCGGGAGCAGGGCGGCGGCGGCCAGCGAAGCGGCTGCCAGGACACCGGCGAATGCGGTCTTGCGCATGGAAGACGACCCCCGTGGTCGGTTGCGAATCGGTTGTCCGCACCCTGACCTGCGGCGCGGTGCCCGGGGAAGGGGGTCTGGAGCACACCACCCTGATAGGCGACAGCCCCGCCAGAAGCTCCGGCGGGGCTGTCGTACGCGGGGTGTTGACGGTCAGATGTGTCCGGCGCCCGCGCCCGCTTCGGCGTTCTCCCCGCGCTTGGTGAAGGTGGCGACCACCGCGGCGAGGACCGCGACGCCACCGGCGACCATGAACGCGGTGCTCATGCCCGACACGAAGGTGTCATGGGCGACACCCGCGATCTTGCCCGCGATCTCCGCCGGGACGTCCCCGCCAACTGGCGGAATGCCGACTTCCACGGCCGAGGACGCCTGGTCCAGCTGGTCCGGGGCGAGCGGCGGAAGCTGCGCCGCCGTCCAGTTGTCGGCGAGCTTGGAGTCGACCTGGGAGGCCATGACCGCGCCGAGCACCGCCGTGCCGAGGCTGCCGCCGACCTGCATGGCGGACTGCTGGAGGCCGCCCGCGACGCCGGAGAGCTCCAGCGGGGCGTTGCCGACGATGACCTCGGTGGCGCCGACCATCACAGGTGCGAGACCGAGGCCGAGCAGACCGAACCAGATGGACATGGTGAGGGTGCCGGTGCCGATCTCCAGCTGTGACATGCCGAACATGGCGGTGGCCGTGCACACCATGCCGCCGACCAGCGGAACCCGCGGGCCGAACTTGGTGATCATGGCACCCGCGATCGGCGAGGCGACGATCATCATGCCGGTCAGCGGCAGCAGGTGCAGACCGCTGTCAACAGGGCTCAGGCCGTGCACGTTCTGCAGGTAGAAGGTGACGAAGAAGAGCCCTCCCATGAACGCGAAGGCCATGAGCACCATCAGGACCACGCCCGCGGAGAGCGGCACGGACCGGAACATGGAGAGCGGGATCAGCGGCTCGCGGACGTTCTTCTGGGAGAACGCGAAGACCACGAACAGGGCGACGGCGGCGCCCAGGAAGCCGAGCGTCTTGTAGTCGCCCCAGCCCCACTCGGAGCCCTTGATGAGCGCCCAGATCAGGCAGAACATCGCCTGCGAGAGCAGCACGATGCCGCCGATGTCGAAGGAGCGCGGCGCGTTCTCGGCGCGGTGGTCCTTGAGGATCACCAGACCCAGCAGCAGTGCGATCACACCGACCGGCACGTTGATGAAGAAGACGGACTGCCAGCTGACGTGCTCGACGAGTACGCCGCCGAGGATCGGGCCGCCCGCGGTGGAGGCGCCGATCACCATGCCCCAGATGCCGATCGCCATGTTCAGCTTCTCGGCCGGGAAGGTGGCGCGCAGCAGGCCGAGCGCGGCGGGCATCAGCAGAGCGCCGAAGAGGCCCTGGAGCACCCGGAACGTGATCACCAGGGCGGCGCTGTGGGACAGCCCGATGGCCCCGGAGGCCGCGGCGAAGCCCACGACACCTATGAGGAAGGTCTGCCGGTGGCCGAAGCGGTCACCGAGCTTGCCCGCGGTGATCAGGGAGACCGCGAGGGCGAGCATGTAGCCGTTGGTGATCCACTGGACGTCCGCGAGCGAGGCGTTCAGGTCCTGCTGGATGGCGGGGTTGGCGATCGCGACGATCGTGCCGTCGAGCGCGACCATCATCACGCCGATGGCCACGGAGAAGAGCGTCAGCCAAGGGTGGCCGCGCAGCCCCTTGGCAGGTCCGGGAGCGGCGGCCTCGCGCGGCTCCCGCGACGCCTTGTCGACGGTGGTCTGACTAGTCATACGAAGGACAGTAGTGACAGTCGCTGACAGTTGACAAACCATTTCACAAGTCGGTAACTGTCACGTAGCTCACAGGTACGCTGAGCTGGACAAAGCAGGAGAAAGAAGGCCAGTGAAGTGACCGATGGGCAGCGGGTCGCGCATCCGACCGGGCCGCGCGGGGGAACGTCCCCCCGGCTCCGCGAGGAAACGGTCCCCGGGCTGCGTGAGCGGAAGAAGCGACGCACCCGGGACGCCCTGCTGCACACCGCGCTCGACCTCTTCACCACCCAGGGGTACGACGAGACCACCGTCGACGAGATCGTCGAGGCCGTCGAGGTCTCCCAGCGGACCTTCTTCCGCTACTTCGCGGGCAAGGAGGAGGCCGCCTTCGCCCTTCAGGACATGGTGGAGTCGCACTTCCTCGCGGAGCTGCGCCGCCGCCCCGCGGCGGAGGCCCCGTTCGACGCCCTGCGCCGGGCGGCGCTCAGCGTCTGGGACCGGATCGGTGAGACCTTCGAAGAGATCTTCACCGTCGAGCTCCACATGCGGATGTACCGGATGATCGAGTCGACGCCCTCACTGCTCGCCGCCCATCTGCGGCGGTGCAGCGCGCTGGAGAACCAGATCGCCCTGCTGATCGCCGACCGCGAGGGACTCGACGTGAACGAGGACCCGCGCCCCCGGGTCGCCGTCGCCGCGTTCTGCGGGGTGATGCGGGTGACCGGTCAGCTGTGGGTCCAGGGCCGCGACTGCGACGTGGACTCGCTGCGCGACCTGACCGAGGCGTATCTGGACCGGCTCGGACCGGCGCTGGCCGGCGACTGGCGGGCGGCGCACGGACCGGAGGCCGGCACGCGACCCGCGTGACGCCTTGACCCCGCGCGGCACCTCCAGCCCGCGTGACGCCTTCACCCCCGCGCGGCACCTCCAGCCCGCGTACCGACGGGCGCCGCCTGTCCCGCGCCGGAGCCGTCGCCCCGCTCCGCCACTCCGTCCGGACGTCCGCCCGGCACATGCCGACCCGGGTGTGCCGAACGTCTCGGCGGCGGGCATGGCCGACGTCACAACACCCCTGCGCCGAGGGCGACATGCGGCGCGGCCGAGGCAATCCGCGCACCTCAGCGTACGAGTGACGACCACACAGGGTGAAAAGCGGGGGATGGAATTCCTCGCAGCCGAGTGATGTGCGTCACCCTCTTCACGGCTGCCGTCACGCGTCTCCTAATGTGGGCCGGAGTGACTTCCTTCGACTCCTCCCCGACCCTCACCGCGTGGCGCGCGCTGCTCGCCGTGGCGGTCGTGTTCGTCATGCTGGCGACCACCGGCTGGACCGCCGTCCGCCATCAACGCTCCGACGAGCCGCGCACCGTCGCACTCGCCGCCTGGGCGCGGGGCAGGGTGGCCGGTCACGCGCTGCCGGACGCCGACGCGCCCTCGTACCGGCTGGCCCGTTTCTTCGCCTCGCTCAGCGCCGCACAGCGCACCGCGCTCGCCGACACGTACCCCTTGGTCGTGGGCAACCTGAACGGTGCCCCCGTCACCCTGCGCTACCGGGCCAACCGGCTGGCCGTGTCACAGGCGCGCGGGGTCGAACAGCGGCGTACACACGACGCCCGGCTCTCCCCGGACGGCCGCGCCCAGGCCGCCCGCCGGATGCAGCGCTTCGATTCGATGCTCGCCCAGGGCCGCCGCTTCCTGGCTTTCGACCCGTCCGGCAGGGGCCGCGCCGCCGAGGTCTTCGGCGACCTCGACCGGGCCGACCGGATCTCGGTGATCGTCCCCGGCGTGGACACCGATCTGCTGACCCTGGAGCGGCCCGCGCCCAAGGTGAACGCCGCCCCGGTCGGCATGGCGAAGTCGCTGTACGCGGCGGAGCGCGCCGCCGGTCCCGGTACGCGTACCGCCGTCATCGCCTGGGCCGACTACACCACGCCCGCCGGTATCGGCATGGACGCCGCCCTGGGCAACCTCGCCGCCCGCGGCGCGCTGCGGCTGAACGCGCTGCTGGGCGCGTTGCCCGGCGCCGCACCCGTCTCGCTGTTCTGCCACAGCTACGGCTCGGTCCTGTGCGGGGTCGCCGCGCACGAACTGCCCGCCAGGGTCCGCGACATCGCGGTGGCCGGCAGCCCCGGCATGCGGGTGGAGAGCGCCGCGCAGCTGCGGACCGGGGCCAGGGTCTGGGCGATGCGGGACCGCGACGACTGGATCGAGGACGTACCGAATCTGGAGTTCGGCGGTCTCGGCCACGGGGCCGACCCCGTCGATCCCGGCTTCGGAGCACGGATCGTCTCGGCGGGTGACGCGATCGGGCACAGTGGCTATTTCGTGCCGGGTACCGAGAGCCTGGACAACTTCGCCGCGATCGGTGTGGGCGCCTACGCAACGGTGAGCTGCGCGGCTTCCGGCAGCGACTGCCGCGAGCGGATCGCCGAGGACCAGGGAGTCTGACGGAATCGGGGGTTCAGGGCAGACCGCCGGAGCCCGGGTGGTTTCTAGGGGGGACATGCAAGGCAAGTGCCGCATACGATGAGGCACATGGGTGATGTGCTGGCCGGAATTCATGCCACCTGGGAGTTCGAGACCGACTCCGTGCTCATCCGCTTCGAACGGGGAATCCGCACTCCCAGGCTCTTGCAGAGTCTGCGGGAACGACGCGTACCGCATGCGGCGCTGTCGTCGGTGACGCTGACCCCGGGCAAGCGCGGCACGGTGGTCCTGCGTGCCGTGCCCAGACCCGGCGCCGACCCTCTGATCGAGGCCGCCGCCGGGCAGCTGAAGGACGGCTGCGACCCGTACCGCCTGGTGCTTCCCGGCGACCGCGGCACACTCGCCGAGTACTACGCGGACGAGCTGCGCGCCCGGCTCGGTCCCGACGCGGCGGAGCCCGCCGACCGCTTCCTGGTCACCGCGCCCGAGCCGCCCCTGCACTTCAAGGCGTACGACGGCCGGGCCGGGTTCGACGGGCAGCGGGTCTCCTTCCGCTGGTTCTGGACGGGCGCCTCGTCGGCGAAGTGGAAGGCCGGGGACCAGACCTTCGCGGTCACCGAACTGAGCGGCGTGGAGTGGCGGCTGCCCGAGGGGCTGGACGGCTACCTGCGGCTGCTGCCGAGGGGAGGGGAACCGCTGCGGGCCGATCAGGACCCGGCGGCGGTCGTCTTCAGCCTCGGTTACGGGGCGGTGCACGAGTCGCTGCCGTTCGCCGCGGCGGTCCTGGAATCGGTGCGCAGGAACCATTCAGCAGTGCCGGTGCCCGCCACCGTCCTGGTGGGCGCGGCACGCCGTGACCCCGCCGACATCGCGGAACGCATCCGGCACCTCGGGGAGCTGCACCGGGCCGGACTGGTGACGGACGACGAGTTCAGCGCCAAGAAGGCACAGTTGCTCGCCGAGCTGTAGCGCTCTTCCCCGCGAGAAGCCCGGCCGGTGGCGCCCCGCACGGGAAGGCGGGCCGGTCATACTCCCGTACGAGTGGCCGGGCGGCGAACCGGAACCGGGGTATGACGCGTCCGGGCAGGCCCACTGCCTAGGCTCGTGCGGCCATGACCACTTCCCTGCCCACGCCCCAGCCGTCACAGCCCGCCGCCGACGGGCTGATGAGCGCCGCCCGCCGCAATCTGCGCGAGACCGCCCACGGACTCGCCCATCCCTCGCACCCCTCGGTCCCGCCGTTCGCGGGCGCGCGCAAGCGGTGGCGGCGGCTGGTCCCGTACGTGATCGTGTTCGCGCTCACGGCGCTCTTCCTGCCGGTCACGATCACCGTGCTGACCAATCAGTACGGGGTGGACGACTGGCCCGCGGGTCTGCTGGCCGTGGTCCAGACGCTGCCGCTGCTGATGCTGGCGCACCGCCCCCTCCAGGCCTGGTGGATCATTCTTCCCGCCGATGTCCTCGGGGCGTTGGTCCTGCTCATGTACGCGCAGCCCCCGCAGGACATCTGGCCGTGGCCACCGCCCACACTGTTCTGCCTCCTCTTCCTGCTGCTGGCGGTGGCGCTGCGCGAGACCCGGCGCACCACCATCGCCGTGTGGGCGCTGACCGCCGCGGCCGGTCTGGTCCTGCACCTCTCCGTCACGGAGCGCAGCAACGGCAGCGCGGGGCTGGTCGCGGCCTTCGGCGCGATCGTGACGGTGATCGGTGCGGTGGTACGGGAACGGGGCGTGGCACAGCGCAGACTGGCGGAGCAGGAGACCATCAGCGAGGCCGAGCGGGCGCAGCGGACGCTGCTGGAGGAGCGCACCCGGATCGCCCGCGAGCTGCACGACGTGGTCGCGCACCACATGTCGGTGATCACGGTCCAGGCGGACTCCGCGCCGTACCGGATCAACGGGCTGTCGCGGGAGGCCCGTGAGGAGTTCGAGGCGATCGCGGCCAGTGCCCGGGAGTCGCTCACGGAGATGCGGCGGCTGCTGACGGTGCTGCGCAGCGAGGATGCACAGGGCGAGCGGGCGCCGCAGCCGGGCCTCGACCGGGTGCAGCAGTTGGTGGAGGCGACGGTACGCGCGGGGCTGCCGGTGGAGCTGTCGCTGGCCGCCGGGCTGCCGGACCTTCCGCAGGCGGTGGATCTTTCGGCGTACCGCATCGTGCAGGAGGCGCTGGCCAATGTGATCCGGCACGCGCCGGGGGCGCGGACCGGGGTGTCGGTCACGTCGGACGGTGCGCATCTGACGGTGCTGGTGGTCAACGACCCTGCGGAACAGCCCCGTTCGCCGCTGGAGCCGGAGGCTTCCGGGACCGGGCACGGGCTCGTCGGGATGCGGGAGCGCGTACGGTTGACGGGCGGCACGCTGGACACCGGGCCGCTGCCGGACGGGGGATTCCGGGTGGCCGCGCGGCTGCCACTGTCCCCTGTCACGCCCACCGCCCCCGCCACCGCCGCCGCCCCGGAGGACTCGTGACCATCCGCGTGATCATCGTCGACGACCAGGCCATGGTGCGGGCGGGGTTCGCGGCTCTGCTCGCCGCGCAGAGCGACATCGACGTGGCCGGGGAGGCGCCGGACGGACGCCGCGCCGTCGAGGTCAGCCGGGCCACCCTGCCGGACGTGGTCCTGATGGACGTCCGGATGCCCGAGATGGACGGCCTGGCGGCGGCCCGCGAGCTGCTGAACCCGCCGCCCGGGGTGGCGCACCGGCCGAAGGTCCTGATGCTCACGACCTTCGACGTGGACGACTACGTGTACGAGGCGCTGCGCGCCGGGGCGTCCGGCTTCCTGCTGAAGGACGCGCCGCCCGCCGACCTGATCGCCGCGGTGCGGGTGGTCGCGGCGGGTGAAGCGCTGCTGGCGCCCTCGGTGACCCGCCGCCTGATCGCGGACTTCGCCCGGCAGGGGCCGTCCGGCGCCACCCGGAGCGGCCAGGCGCTGCGGCTGAACGGGCTGACCCCGCGGGAGACCGAGGTGCTGGAGCTGATCGCGCGGGGGCTGTCCAACCAGGAGATCGCGGGGAAGCTGATCCTGGCCGAGCAGACGGTGAAGACGCACATCGGCCGGGTGCTGGCCAAACTGGACCTGCGCGACCGGGCGCAGGCGGTGATCTTCGCGTACGAGGCGGGAGTGGTGGTCCCGGGCGAGGCCTGAGCCCCCTGGAGTCCCTGGAGCTGCATGAGCTGCATGAGCTGCATGAGCTGCATGAGCTGCTTGAGACCCTCGCACCGCATGCGCGCGGACAGTGTCGCCGCGCCGCGCACCCGGGCCCGGGTGTGGCCGCCCAGGTACGCAGCGGGCCGGGTCGACCGGGTGGCGGACGTCGAGGTGGCGGGAGTGGGCCACGGCCCGGACCCGGCCGCCCCGGAGTTCGGCGCGCGCCGCGTCCCGGCCGAGGACGCCCACGGGCACACCGGCTGCTTCGCTCCGGGCCCGGACTCGCTCCGCGCCTTCGCCGCGGTCACCGAGGGAACGGCACGGTGAGCACGACCGGCTATTCGCGCGCGGTGGCCGTGTTGCTCATGTCCGGGTAGCGGTCGCCCGCCACCTGGCCGGCGATCGGCTCCAGCAGGGCCAGCTCCCCGGCGCTCAGGACGAGCCGGGTGGCGGCGACGTTCTCCAGCAGCCTGCTGCTCCTGCGGGTGCCCGGGATCGGCACCACGGTCAGGTGGTGCACCTGGGCCCGCTGCTGCACCCAGGCGAGGGCCACCTGCGCGGCCGACGCCCCGTGCGCGGCGGCGATCTTGTGGACGGGCTCCAGCAGGGCGGCGTTCTTGCGCGCGTTGTCGCCGGTGAAGCGGGGCTGGTACGCGCGGAAGTCGCCGTCCGGCAGTTCCTTGGCCGCGTCGGTGAACGCCCCGGTCAAAAAGCCCCGGCCGAGCGGCGAGTACGGCACGAGCGCCACCCCGAGCTCGGCGGCGGCCGGTACGGCACTGCGCTCCGCGTCCCGGCTGAACAGGGACCACTCCGACTGGAGTGCCGCGATCGGGTGCACCGCGTGTGCCTCGCGCAGTTCGGCGCCGGTCACCTCGCTCAGCCCGAGGTGCTTGACCTTGCCCTGCTGGACCAGCTCGGCCATCGCGCCGACGGACTCGGCGAACGGGACGGCCGGGTCACGGCGGTGCATGTAGTAGAGGTCGATGACATCGGTGCCCAGCCGCCGCAGGCTGGCCTCGACGGCCTGGCGGATGTACGCGGGGTCGTTGCGCACCCCCCGGTAGTGCGGGTCGTCGTCCCGGCGCTCGATGGCGAACTTCGTGGCGAGGGTGATCTCGTCCCGGTGCGCGCTGGCGAACGGGGCGAGGAAGGTCTCGTTGGCGCCGCTGCCGTAGATGTCGGCGGTGTCGAAGAGGGTGACCCCCGCCGCCAGCGCCGTCTCCAGCGTCTCGCGGGCGGACCGTTCGTCGGTGGGTCCGTAGAACTCGCTCATGCCCATGCAGCCGAGCCCCTGCACGCCGACCCGCGGGCCGCCGTCGCCGAGCTCCACCGTGGTGATCCTGTCGTCAGTCATCAGGCACTGGGCCTTTCCTGCGCCGTCCGGGCGCTCGCGTAGAAGTCGATCTTGTAGTCGAGTACGGCGAGGGTGTCCTGGAGCTCCGCGATCCGCGTCCGCACGTCGCGCCGGGTCGCTTCCAGCAGCTCCTGCCGTTGCTCGAAGGTGTGCTCGCCCTCGCGCAGCAGTTCCGCGTACCGGACCATGTCGGCGACCGGCATCCCGGTCATCCGCAGCTTGCCGACGAAGGCCAGCCAGTCGAGGTCGCGATTGGTGAAGCGGCGCTGACCGGTGTGGGACCGGTCGACGTGCGGCATCAGCCCGATCCGCTCGTACCAGCGCAGGGTGTGTGCGGTGAGTCCGGTGAGGGCCGCGACCTCGCTGATGGTGTACCGGTCCCGTCCCTCGGGACGCGGATGCGCCCGCGGGGGCGCTGCGCAGACGTCCACCTTCGCCGAAGTGCTCTCCATCACCGTCATGACCTCCACGCTAGAACCTTGGAGTGCACTCCAAGCAAGCACGGACGGACCGGATTACGGGTGCGTCCCGCCTCGGGAACTGGCTACGATCAAGAAAATTCGATACGGGGGACGGCGGGGGACATGATGGCTCGACAGCCCGGTCAGCGGGAGCGGCTCCGCCGCGTGTCCGAGCGGCGTCGGGCCGCGGGGCGGCCCGAGTCCCGTGGAAACGCGACGCGAACGGCGGTGGCGGCGGCCGTCGTGACCGGTCTCTCCGCTGTCATCGTGAGCCTCATCACCGGTCTGGGGTCGTCGCTCCAGGCGTTCGTCACCGACTCGCTGTCCGGTGGGAAGAAACCGGCCGCCGCGTCAGCGTCACCCCGTCCGGGCTCGTCTGCCCAGGTCAAGGTGGTGGTCATACCGGGCGAGGGCGGCACGTACCTGGTGTCGGAGAAGAGGGCCACCAGCGCGGAGGACAAGGCGGTGCTGGCCGGCGCGGCGACCCCGGAGACGTGGAGCCGTCTGCTCCGCAAGCTGGACGCCGTCACTGTCAACATGACCGCCTACACGGTGACGGTCACCAACGCGTCCTCCTCGCCCGTCAGGGTGGTCGGCGTCGTCCCGGTGATCACGCGCCGCACCGAGGCGATCCACACCACGATGATCACGCCCCTCGGGGGCATGGAGTCGGACACCGTCCCCGTGGAACTGAACCTGGACCAGCGCTATCCGCAGTTCACCCGGAACGGAAAGCCCTACTTCGCCCAGAAGTCGCAGGTCCTCGAACCCGGAGACGGTTTCGTGATGGCCGTGGAGTCGAAGCTGCTGGGCAGGGAGTACGTCGAGTACCACCTGCGTGTGGACTACATCGACGAACGGGGCGACAAGCACTCCCTCCAGGTCCAGGACCCCGACCCCGGCAGAAAGGTGTTCCGCGTGTCCGGTGCTGTCGACGACAAGGAATACACCGACTACTGGGACGCCAACGCGGATCGCACGGGGCACCGGCTGTACAGCCGGGAGGAGCGGAAGTAGCCGAGGCGGGGCCGGGGACATCAGGCCGTGCCCGTACGCTCGTACGCATGCAGAGCCTGGCGATGATCGACAACTGGCCCGTCCCCACCGCGGCGGCGGCTGTCGTACGAGCGGACGGCACGGTCGTCGGTACGCACGGCCCGACCGCGCACCGCTTCCCGCTCGCCTCGGTCACCAAACCGATCGCGGCCTACGCGGCGCTGGTGGCGTACGAGGAGGGCGCGGTCGAGCTCGACGAGCCGGCCGGGCCGAAGGGCGCCACCGTACGGCATCTGCTGGCGCACACCAGTGGGCTCGCGTTCGACGAGCACCGGGCCATGGCCGCGCCGGGCACCCGGCGGCTCTACTCCAACGCGGGCTTCGAGGTGCTCGGCGACCACATCGCCAAGGCCACCGACATCCCGTTCCCGGAGTACGTACGCCAGGCCGTGCTGGAGCCGCTCGGGATGACGGCGACCACGCTGGACGGTTCGCCCGCCAAGGACGGTGTCTCGACCGTCGACGACCTCGTCCGCTTCGCCGCCGAGGTGCAGGCCCCGCGTCTGCTCGACCCGCGTACGGTGCTGGCCGCGCAGACCGTCGTCCATCCCGGTCTGAAGGGCGTGCTGCCCGGCTACGGCCACCAGAACCCCAACGACTGGGGCCTCGGCTTCGAGATCCGCGACTCCAAGTCCCCTCACTGGACGGGCGGTTCCTCGTCCCCGGCGACCTTCGGCCACTTCGGCCAGTCCGGCACGTTCCTGTGGGTCGACCCGGCCGCGGGCGCGGCGTGCGTCGCCCTGGCCGACCGCGCCTTCGGCCCGTGGGCCGTCGAGGCATGGCCCCCGTTCACGGACGCGGTCCTCGCGGAGCTGCGCACCGGCCGCTGAACGGGGGTCCGCTGTCGCGCACGGTACGCGTACGCGCGCGCATCCGCTCAGGTCCGGCGGGAAGCGGCTCGAACGCGGCGGCTCCCGGGTCGGTAGCGTGCGGGCGGCCCTGAGCCGCCCGAGGAGGCGAGCCCCCTCCACCGGACTGGGCTCCGTCGCCGCCGCGCACCCCGCGGCGGGCCCGGAATCCCGCGGGCCCGGACACGGTGGCCGTGGCAGCCTGCTCGTATGCCATGGGAGATACGCGAGCACGCGGGCCGCCACTACGCCACCACGTTCCACTACGCCCTGCCCGACGACTCGTGGGCCGTGGAACTGAGCGAGGCCGCGCCGGTACCGGCCGCCCGGGCCGAGGACTCCGGCGCGGCGGCCCCTGTGCCAGGGGCCCCCTTCCTGAGGGCGCTCGTCCCCGACGAGGACCCCGGTCTGGCGCCGACCGTCCGCGTCTTCAGCCCTCACGAGCACGTCGTCCCCTACGAGATCATGCTCTGGTTCATGGAACAGGTCACTGACCAGGTAGCACGCTGCCGCATCGCGTTCGAGCAGGAAGAGCCCGGGGCAGTGGAGTGATCACGCGGCACGGGACACAGCCGGGCCGTGTCCCGCGCCAGGAGGAGTGAACGGAGCGCGGGGCACGAGGTGTTGGGCGACGTCAGGTGTTCTCACCGGGCCAACGCGAGCAGTTCGTCGATCACCGGCTCCTCACCACCGTGACCGAGGTGGGCGATGGCCGCGAACGGGGCGATCACCCGGCTCCAGGCGTAGAGCCGGTCGCCGTCGAGCCCGCACGCCGCCGCCACGCGCGCGCAGCGGGTCTCCACACCCTCCAGCCCGGCCCCGGCCACGACGTAGTCCACGGCGTCGAAGCACGGATCACCCACACACGCCTTCGGATCGATGGCCATCAGACCGCGCTCCGCACCGCCGTCGAGCACATTGCCCAGGTGGAGGTCACCGTGAAGCAATACGGTGGCCGCCTCCGTGTCCAGCAGCCGCTCGCACCGCCGGACGGCCCTGCTCCACGCGGTGGCATCGATGCGCGCACTGACCGCGGGCTCGGACAGCCGCCTGCCGACCCGGACGAAGGCCTCTTCGCACCGCCCCCGCAGCACACGCGGTGGCCGCGGAGGCGGAGCGACCGCGTGCAGCGCGGCGAGCAGCTCCGGCCACTGCCCAAGAAGCGCGGCAGCAGGCATGTCCGCCGCCGGTGTTCCGGGCACGACCTCTTCCAGCACCATCGCGCCCGCGTCCTCGTCCACGGCCAGGACAGCGGGCACCCGCCCCGAGGCGGCGAACCGCCCCAGCGTTCCGGCCTGCTCGGCCAGAAGAGCCCGGTCCGGACTGAGTTTCAGCACCGCGGGCGTGCCGTCGGGCCACTGGCACCGCAACGTGACCGACGACGCGCCGTCCGGGAGGGGTTCACCGAGGGAGAGGCCCCAACGGGACGTCAACCGGGCGATCAGGTCCGGCGTGCCGACGCACCAGTCGGCCACCTGCGGACCGAATCGACGAGCCAGCCGCGTGGTCACGCTGTCCACATCCACCCACTGTCGTGTCATACGGGCCAGTCTGCCGCCCCCGTACCCGGCCGACCGGTGCGATCAGGGAAAGAGACCGGTCGGGCCGGACGCGCCACTGGCTGTCTTCGTGCGAAGTAAGGCGGCCGGGGCGGACGCGTCACCCGGCTGCCTTCGTGCGAAGCGAGGCGGCCGGGGCGGACCCGCCACCCGGCTGCCTTCGTGCGAAGCGGCTGCCGATCCCCGTCTCCCCAAGCCGGTCTCGCCCCAGCGGCACGCGCCTTCGACGGGACGGTTCACTCCCCGGGCCGGGGCGTCGGCCGACGACCGGCCCTGCCGCGGCGCACCCGCGGCACATGCAATTCGTTTGGGCGGATTAGCGCCCGTGGCGGTCTGCCGGTGCGGCCCGGCCGCCATGATGCCGATACGGAACGACCACCTGTTGGGAGTGACCCGCCATGACGACGCAGGACCCGGCCGCCACCGAATCCCACCCCGAACCCCTGGACCTGGCCGATCAGGAACTGGTCCGTGATCCGTTCACCGCCTACGCGCCCATCCGTGAACGCGAGCGGATGGTGCGGGGGCACGTACAGGGCGTCGACCCCATGTGGGTGGCCACCCGCCACGACGACATCCGCATGATCATGAGCGATCCCGGCTTCACCATCGACGCCACCAGCGTCCCCGGCGCGCCGGTGGCCCACCGCACCGAACAGACCTGGCAGGCCCGCGGCATGTACGCGGGGTACGAGGACTACCTGCGTGCCGGAATCTTCGACTCGGACGGTTCCGACCACCGCCGTCTGCGCGGTCTGGTCACCGCCGCGTTCTCCCCGGGACGCGTGGCCGCGCTGCGCCCCAGGATCAAGGAGATCGCCACCCACCTGCTCGACCGCCTGCCGGACCACGCCGAGAACGGCGTCGTCGACCTCATCGAACACTTCGCCCGGCCGTTGCCCATCACCGTCATCTGCGAACTCATCGCCGTTCCCGAAGCCGACCGCGACCGCTGGCGGGAACGGAGCGCCACACTGGCCGCGGGCACCTGCGGGGACGAACTGGGCGACGCGCTCGCCGGCATGGTCGCCGACGCCCACGACCTCGTCGACCTCCACGCCGCCCATCCCGGAGACGACCTCATCTCCGAACTGCTCGCGCCGCACCATCGCGACCGGCTGAGTACCGACGAACTCGTCGCGCTCATCACCAACCTGGTCGTCGCGGGGCACATCACCACCGTCAACCTCATCGCCAACAGCACCGAAGTGCTCCTCGCCCACCCGGACCAGCTCGCCCTCCTGCGCGAGGACCCGGCCCTCGCGCCCTACGCGGTGGACGAGCTCATGCGCTTCTGCGGACCCGTCGTACGGGCGCTGCCCCGCTACGCCACCCGCGACACCGTCGTCGGCGGAACCCCGGTGTGCGCCGGGGAGGCCGTCCTGCCGATCGTGTCCGCGGCCAACCGTGACCCGGCCGCCTTCACCGACCCCGATCGCCTCGACCTCGGCCGTACCCGCCGCAGCAGGGAGACCCACCTCGGATTCGGGCACGGTGCCCACCGCTGTCTGGGCGCGCACCTCGCCCAGGAGGAAGCCGCCATCGCCCTGACCGCGCTGTTCGACCGGGCGCCCGGCCTGCGGCTCGCCACCTGCCCGGAGCGGCTGAACCGCGGCAACAACCCGGTCAACTGGCATCTGAAGGAACTCCCCGTGCGGCTGCGCGCCGAGTGAGCACCGGCAGGCGTACGGCCTGTCCGCTGGCCCCGGACCGGTCCGCGCGTCCCTCGCCGGGGAGCCGAGGCCGGACGGACGCGGTTCACCCCGGCATGAGCTGATCGGGACCACAGGAGCACAACGACGCGGCGGGGGCTCCGCGGAGCCCCGGCTCCCCTCCGGACCGGGCGGAGTCGGTCACCTGGCCCACGGCGGGCGGGCCCGCACCAGACCGCCCTTCCGTTCCCGCCCCGGCGGGGCCCGGCAGGACACCGGCCCGTCAGCGCCCCGGAAGGGCCCGCCTCCCTGCCCCTCCCACCGAGTTCGTCCGGCACCGCGGCCCTGCGCGGCCGGGGCGGTGGCCGCGGCAAGCGGCGGCCCCGGGCCTTCGATGTACCGGACGGACCCATGGCCGAGACGACGGGGTGGATCTACACTCCTCGGCCATGGCCGACATAGTCCGCGCGACCGCCGCCGATGTCCCCGCGCTCGCCGCGGTCCTCGCCAGTGCCTACGCCGAGGACCCCGTCTGGAGCTGGCTGATGCCACGCGACCGGAACCGGCGGCTGCGGCTGCTGTTCACCGCGCACCTGGCCCAGCAGGTTCCAGCCGGGCGGGTCTGGACCGACCCGGAGCGCACGGTCACGGCGGTGTGGGCGGAGCCCGGGGCGTGGAAGCTGCCGGTGACGTACCTGCTGCGCAACGCGGGTCCGCTGCTGCGGGCCACCCGAGGTCAACTCCCCCGTACCACCCGGCGGTTGTTCGCCATGGAGCACCGCCACCCGGCCGGTCCCGACCACTGGTACGTGGAGTACATCGGCACCCGGGCCGACGCACGGGGCACCGGACGCGGGGCGCGGGTGCTCGGCGGGCTGCTGGAGCAGGCGGACGCGGACGGGCGGCCGGTCTTCCTGGAGTCCAGCAACCGCCGCAACCTCAGCTTCTACCAGCGGCACGGGTTCGCCGTGCACGAGGAGATGGTCTTCCGGTCGGGCCCTTCGATGTGGTCGATGTGGCGCCGGGACGACGGGAGTTAAACGGACCGGGCCGGGCGTGACGCGTTCCGGCTCCGCCGCCCGGGACCAGTGCGCGGAGCCCGGCCCCGGCGGCGCGATCCAGGTGCGGCTACGGCTGGATGACGACCGAATTCACCGGAGTGAGGTTCATCCAGACGGCGCCCCCCGGCGGGATGGGGGCATCGCACCCCGTGCCGTTGCTCCCCGTGCACATCCGGATGGTCCAGCCGTCGGTCTGGTTGTTGAAGATCCAGTGGTAGCCCTCCTGGTAGAAGAGCTGGTGGACACCGGCCTGGAGGTACTGGTTGGTCGGCTTGCTGTTCCGGTAGTCGAACTCGCCCTCCGGGTAGATGCACGCGGAACCGGAGTTGCACCCGTACTTGGCGCTCGCCGCCTGGACGGCCGACGCCTGCCCTGTAGTGGCCCCCAGCAAGCCCGACGCGAGGGCGATCGACGCGGCGCCGCCCGCGAGGGCGCGCTTGAAGTGCTTCATGGGTCTCTCCCTGTGGAGCGATTGGCTGACGCCGGAAGACTGCGGCAGCACTCACACGTCACGCACGACACTTTGGCCCCAGCCAAATCGATGCCCGCGCCCCCAGGGCCTCAGACCGGCAGTTCCCAGACCAGGACCCCGGCCGCCGCGCCGTCCGCCTCCGCTGCCAGCGCCAGTCCTTCCTCCCCGGTGATCCGTGCCGAGTCGCCCGGTCCCAGCGCCTCCCCGCCGAGCCGTACCGCGCCGGACACCACCTGGACGTACAGGCGCGGCGCGTCCGGCAGTTCGACCCGCTCCCCTGCGGCCGGGCGGTACACGTGGAGCAGCGCCCCGGCGGCCGGGAGGGCGTACGGGGCGTCGGCGGCGGCGAGGCCGGGCACGATGGTGTACGCGGGGTCGCCGCCCGGTTCGAGGGGGGCCAGCCACATCTGGATGAACGTCAGCGGGGTGTCGCCGTCGTTGCGTTCGATGTGGCGGACGCCGGAGGCCGCGCTGAGGTGCTGGAGGTCGCCGGGGCGTACGCGGGTGGCGTGCCCGGTGGAGTCGCGGTGGGTCAGCTCGCCCTCGACGACCCAGGTGACGATCTCCGTGTGGCTGTGCGGGTGCTCCTCGAAACCGGCGCCGGGCTCCAGGCGCTCCGTGTTGCAGGCCATGAGCGGGCCGAAGCGGAGGTTGTCCGGGTCGTAGAAGCCGCCGAAGGAGAAGGCGTGCCGGGACAGGATGCCTGCGCCCTGGTCGCCGCCCTGGTAACGGTCCTCGGCGCGGTGTACGGAGATCACCGGGCCACCGTAGCCCGGCCGGGGCCGCGGTGCGCCCGCGGCCGGGCAAGCCCTTGCGAAACCCGCCGGTACGACCCGCGGCCGCCCCGGCCCTCCGCGCCCGTCGCCGGATGAGGCAATCTTGTCTGCGTGCCCCGACCCGATCCTGAGCAGCCCGATGCCCACGCCGCCCATCTGCATGCGGCGACCCTGAAACGCCTGGAGCAGTCCTCCGGCCGGCTCGCCGCGAACGCGATCGCCCGTATGGACGAGTCGCTGCCGTGGTACCGGGCGATGCCACCGGAGAACCGGTCCTGGATCGGCCTGGTGGCCCAGGCCGGTATCGCGGCGTTCACCGAGTGGTTCCGGCATCCGGAGACCCCGCAGGCGATCTCCACCGATGTGTTCGGCACGGCTCCGCGCGAGCTGACCCGGGCGATCACGCTGCGCCAGACCGTGGAGATGGTGCGGACCACGATCGAGGTGATGGAGGCCGCGATCGAGGAGGTCGCCGCACCCGGCGACGAGTCGGTGCTGCGTGAGGCGCTGCTCGTCTACGCCCGGGAGATCGCCTTCGCGACCGCCCAGGTGTACGCGCAGGCCGCCGAGGCGCGCGGCGCCTGGGACGCCCGGCTGGAGTCGCTCGTCGTCAACGCGGTGCTGTCCGGCGAGGCCGACGAGGGCGCGGTGTCCCGGGCGGCGGCGCTCGGCTGGAACTCCCCCGAGCACGTGTGCGTGGTGCTCGGCACCGCCCCGGACGGGGACAGCGAACTGACCGTGGAGGCGATCCGGCGGGCCGCCCGGCACGCGAAGCTCCAGGTCCTGACCGGGGTGCTGGGGAACCGGCTGGTGGTCATCGCGGGCGGCAGCAACAACCCGTTGCACGTGGCGAAGGCCCTGATCGGCCCGTACGCGGCGGGGGCGGTCGTGGCCGGTCCGGTGGTGCCGGACCTGCTGGCGGCCACCCGGTCCGCGCAGGCGGCGGCGGCCGGGCTCAAGGCGTCCGGGGCCTGGCAGGACGCCCCCCGGCCGGTGCTCGCCGACGACCTGCTGCCGGAGCGGGCGATGGCGGGCGACCCGGCCGCACGGGACCAGCTGGTGGAGGAGATCTACAGACCGCTGGAAGAAGCGGGTTCCGCACTGCTCGAAACACTGAGTGTCTACCTGGAGCAGGCGAGCAGCCTGGAGGGCGCGGCCAGAATGCTCTTCGTCCACCCGAACACCGTGCGCTACCGGCTCCGACGTGTGACGGACGTCACCGGATGGTCACCGTCGGATGTCCGGTCCGCCTTCACGCTGCGGATCGCACTGATCTTGGGGCGCTTGGCCGCCCGAGATCCGCAGTCCTAGACTTTTGTTGGACATCCACAATTCCCCCTACCGTTCTTCGTCCCTGTCCCCACGGGTCTTCCGGACCGTTCACAAGAGAGAGTGTGAGGGTGCTCGTACTCGTCGCTCCCGGCCAAGGCGCTCAGACGCCCGGCTTCCTGACTCCCTGGCTCGACCTCCCCGGTGCCGCCGACCGCATCGCGGCCTGGTCCAAGGCCATCGGGCTCGACCTCGCCCACTACGGCACCGAGGCCGACGCGGAGGAGATCCGTGACACCGCGGTGGCGCAGCCGCTGCTGGTCGCCGCGGGTCTGCTGTCCGCCGCCGCGCTCGGCGCGGCCCCGGCCGTCGTCGCGGGCCACAGCGTCGGTGAGATCACCGCCGCCGCCCTCGCCGGGGTCATCGGCGAGGAGGACGCGCTGCGCCTGGTCCGTGCCCGGGGGCTCGCGATGGCCGAGGCCGCCGCGGTCACCGAGACCGGCATGGCGGCGCTGCTGGGCGGCGACCCCGACGTCTCGGTCGCGCACCTGGAGAAGCTGGGGCTGACCCCGGCGAACGTCAACGGCGCCGGTCAGATCGTGGCCGCGGGCACCGCCGAGGAGATCGCCGCGCTGGTCGCGTCTCCGCCGGAGGGTGTGCGCCGGGTGGTTCCGCTCAAGGTCGCCGGTGCCTTCCACACGCGCCACATGGCGCCCGCCGTGGAGCGGCTGCGTGAGGCCGCCGCGAAGCTGACGCCCGCCGACCCGGCCGTGACGTACCTCTCGAACGCCGACGGGAAGGCCGTCGCCAGTGGCGACGAGGTCCTGTCGCGGCTGGTCGGGCAGGTCGCCAACCCGGTCCGCTGGGACCTGTGCATGGAGACTTTCAAGGAGTTGGGTGTCACGGCGCTCATCGAGGCGTGCCCTGGCGGCACGCTCACCGGTCTCGCCAAGCGCGCGCTGCCCGGCGTGAAGACGCTCGCGCTCAAGACCCCCGACGACCTCGACGCGGCCCGTGCTCTCATCGCCGAGCACGCGGGCGCCTAAGGAGCGGAGACATGTCGAAGATCAAGCCCAGCCAGGGCTCCCCGTACGCACGGATCATGGGGGTCGGCGGCTACCGGCCGACCCGTGTCGTGCCCAACGAGGTGATCCTCGAAACGATCGACTCGTCCGATGAGTGGATCCGCTCGCGCTCGGGCATCGCCACCCGCCACTGGGCCTCCGAGGAGGAGACCGTGGCCGCGATGTCCGTGGAGGCGTCCGGCAAGGCCATCGCGGACGCCGGGATCAGGCCCGAGCAGATCGGTGCCGTGGTCGTCTCCACCGTCTCGCACTTCAAGCAGACCCCGGCCATCGCGACCGAGATCGCCCACCTGGTCGGCGCGGGCAAGCCCGCCGCCTTCGACATCTCGGCCGGCTGTGCGGGCTTCGGCTACGGGCTGACCCTCGCCAAGGGCATGGTCGTCGAGGGTTCGGCGGAGTACGTGCTGGTCATCGGCGTGGAGCGGCTGAGCGACCTCACCGACAAGTCGGACCGCGCGACGGCCTTCCTGTTCGGTGACGGCGCCGGAGCGGTCATCGTCGGCCCCTCCAAGGAACCGGCCATCGGTCCGACCATCTGGGGTTCCGAGGGCGACAAGGCCGAGACGATCAAGCAGACCGTCGCCTGGGACGACTTCCGTTCCGGCGATGTCCTCCAGCTGCCGCTGGACGCCGACGGGAACGTCAAGTTCCCGGCCATCACGCAGGAGGGCCAGGCGGTCTTCCGCTGGGCCGTCTTCGAGATGGCGAAGGTCGCCCAGCAGGCGCTGGACGCCGCGGGGATCGCCCCGCAAGACCTGGACGTCTTCATTCCGCACCAGGCCAACATGCGGATCATCGACTCGATGGTGAAGACCCTGAAGCTGCCGGACAACGTCACCGTCGCCCGCGACGTGGAGACCACCGGCAACACCTCCGCCGCCTCGATTCCGCTCGCCATGGAGCGGCTCCTGGCGACCGGTCAGGCAAAGAGCGGCGACACCGCGCTCGTCATCGGCTTCGGGGCGGGTCTCGTCTACGCCGCGACGGTCGTTACTCTCCCCTAGGCACACCGGGCCCTTCAGCCCCGCCAGCCTCAACCTGCAACTAAACCTCTAAGGAGCGCCAAAATGGCCGCCACTCAGGAAGAGATCGTCAAGGGTCTCGGCGACATCGTCAACGAGATCGCCGGTATCCCGGTCGAGGACGTCCAGCTGGACAAGTCCTTCACCGACGACCTGGACGTCGACTCGCTGTCCATGGTCGAGGTCGTCGTCGCCGCCGAGGAGCGCTTCGACGTCAAGATCCCCGACGAGGACGTCAAGAACCTCAAGACCGTCGGTGACGCCGCCGACTACATCCTCAAGCACCAGGCCTGATCCGGTCTGCTCCTGTGTCGCCACCCGGCGGTGGCGCCGCTGATTCACGACCCTCTACACGTGGAGAAGATTTTCCAGTGAACTCGACCAATCGCACCGTGGTCGTCACCGGTATCGGCGCAACCACTCCGCTGGGTGGCGACTCGGCGTCGACCTGGGAAGGTCTGATGGCCGGCCGTTCCGGCGTCAAGCCTCTCGAGGGCGAACGTTTCGCCGAGCTGCCCGTCCGGATCGCCGCCCTCGCGGCCGTCGATCCGGGCGACGTACTGCCCCGTCCGCTCGCCCGCAAGCTGGACCGCTCGGCGCAGTTCGCGCTGATCGCGGCCCGGGAGGCGTGGGCCGACGCCGGTTACACCGGCAAGGCCGGCGACGACGACAAGGTCCGTCCCGAGCGGCTGGGCGCGGTCATCGCCTCCGGCATCGGCGGCGTGACCACCCTGCTCGACCAGTACGACGTGCTCAAGGAGAAGGGCGTACGCCGCGTCTCCCCGCACACCGTGCCCATGCTCATGCCCAACAGCCCGGCGGCCAACGTCGGTCTGGAGGTCAACGCCCGCGCCGGTGTGCACACGCCGGTGTCGGCCTGCGCCTCGGGCGCCGAGGCGATCGGCTACGCCGTCGAGATGATCCGCACCGGCCGCGCCGATGTGGTCCTCGCCGGTGGCACCGAGGCGGCGATCCACCCGCTGCCCATCGCCGCGTTCGCCAACATGATGGCGATGTCCAAGAACAACGAGGAGCCCGAGAAGGCCTCTCGCCCGTACGACACCGGCCGCGACGGCTTCGTCCTCGGCGAGGGCGCCGGAATCGTCGTCCTGGAGTCCGCGGAGCACGCCGCCGCGCGCGGCGCCAAGGTCTACTGCGAGGTGCTGGGCCAGGGCCTGTCCGCCGACGCCCACCACATCGCGCAGCCCGAGCCGACCGGCCGCGGCATCGCCGCCGCGCTGGAGAACCTGCTGGAGCACTCGGACCTCAAGCCGTCCGAGGTCGTGCACCTCAACGCGCACGCCACCTCCACCCCGCAGGGCGACGTCGCGGAGCTGAAGGCCCTGCGCAAGGTCCTGGGCGACGATCTCGACCACGTGGCGATCTCCGCCACGAAGTCGATGACCGGTCACCTCCTCGGCGGCGCCGGTGGCGTGGAGACCGTCGCGACCGTGCTGGCGCTGGTCAACCGGACGGCTCCGCCGACGATCAACGTGGAGCAGCTCGACGGGGACGTGGAGGCGGACATCGTCCGCGACACCCCCCGCCCGCTGCCGGAGGGCTCGATCGCCGCGATCAACAACTCGTTCGGCTTCGGCGGACACAACGTGGTGCTGGCCTTCCGCAGCGTCTGACCCGTGGACCGGCCGGCGTGCCGGCAGGGCTGAGGCCCGTCTCCCCCTAGAAACCGCCGTGGGGAGGCGGGCCTCAGCCGTGCCGTGGACCGCCCGCGGTCAGACCACCTGGTGCAGCCAGCGGACCGGGGCTCCCTCGCCCGCGTGGCGGAAGGACTCCAGCTCGTCGTCCCACGGCTTGCCGAGCAGCTTGGCGATCTCGGCCGCCAGGTCGCTCTCGCCCCGCTTCGAACGGGCCAGCGCCGCCCGCAGCCGGTCCTCCGGCACCAGGATGTCGCCGTGCAGGCCGGTGACGGCGTGGAAGATGCCCAGGCCCGGCGTGGAGCTGTAGCGCTCGCCCTCCGCCGTGGCGCTCGGCTCGGCCGTCACCTCGAAGCGCAGCATGTCCCAGCCCCGCAGCGCGGAGGCCAGTTTGGACGCCGTACCGGCGCGGCCCTGCCAGGAGAATTCGGACCGCCAGGTGCCGGGTGCGGCGGGCTGTCTGATCCAGTCGAGCTGGACCCGGACGCCGAGGACACCCCCCACGGCCCACTCGACATGGGGGCAGAGCGCGCGCGGCGCGGAGTGAACGTACAGAACTCCACGTGTCGTCACCGGGACCTCCAGTGTGGAACGAAGTTCGCCTTCTCCAGCGGCCTCGCGCCCGAACCGTCGATTCTCGGCCGGATCCCGAGGTTGTCATCAGTAAACAGCATCGGGGTGAAGCTCCTGAAAAAGGACAGTATGTGACGTGGTGTGATTTCCGGAAAGCCACTCAAGTGGAGCCGAGTGGGGGACAGCGCCGCTGGTACGACGAGGAAAAGCTACCGCGCGGCGGGGGCCCCGGTGTGACGTACGGTCGGTCCTGGGCCTTTCCTTCGCTCAGCTTTCACCCGCCAGGGCGTCGGGGCCTTCCGACCGGTGCCGCCAGGGGCTGCCGGGGCACAACCGAGGGGAGCACGGTATGCAGGATCGTTTTGCCCGCCGCCGTCCGCGCACCGCCGCCGCCCGCCCGCGTACCGGTGCCGCGGTTCTGGCGGCGGCCTGTCTGCTCGGCACGGCCGCCCTGACCGGTTGCGACTCCGGCGCGGGCAGTACGACGAAGGGGGCCGCCGCGCAGCCCTCCGCCCGGCCCGGACCGGTCTGGGACCGGGAGCCGGGGTCGGTGGCCGCGGTGGGCGACTCCATCACCCGGGGCTTCGACGCCTGCTCGGTGCTGGCGGACTGCCCGGAGGTGTCCTGGGCGACCGGCACGGACGGCGAGGTGCGCAGCCTCGCGGTGCGGCTGCTCGGCGACGTGAAGGCCGCCTCGCGCAGCTGGAACCACGCCCGGACGGGGGCCCGGATGGCCCAGCTGCCGGAGCAGATGGGGCTGGCCGCCCAGGAGAAGCCCGATCTGGTGACGGTGATGATCGGCGCCAACGACGCCTGCCGGGATTCCGCCCGGTACATGACGCCGGTGGCTGATTTCCGTAGCTCGTTCGAGGCGTCGATGCGGCAGCTGCGGGCCGGTGCGCCCAAGGCGCAGGTGTACGTGTCGAGCGTGCCGGACCTCAAGCGGCTCTGGTCGACGGGGCGGGACAACGCGCTGGGCAAGCAGATCTGGAAGCTGGGCATCTGCCCGTCGATGCTGGGCGACGCCGACGACCTGGGCCCGGCCGCGACGGCCCGGCGCGCGGAGGTGCGCGAACGGGTGGTGGCGTACAACGGGGTGCTGCGGGACGTCTGCGCGAAGGACCGGCTCTGCCGCTACGACGGCGGCGCGGTCTTCGACTACCCGTTCACCGGCAGGCAGCTCAGCCAGTGGGACTGGTTCCACCCGGGGCGCGACGGGCAGGCCCGGCTGGCGGAGATCGCCTACCGCAATGTCACCGCCGCCCGGCCCCCCGCATAGGCTCGCGATCATGACCATGATCACGAGTTCGGGCACGGCGGTACGGGCGGACGACTTCGGCACCCTCACGGACGGCACCCCGGTGCACCGCTGGACGCTGGAGCGGGACGGCACGCGGGTGCGGGTGCTGACGTACGGCGGGATCGTGCAGTCGGTCGAGGTGCCGGACCGGGACGGGGTACGGGCGGGCATCGCGCTCGGGCTGCCGGACCTGGACGGCTACCAGGCGTTCCCCGGGCCGTACTTCGGCGCCCTGGTCGGGCGGTACGCGAACCGGATCGGCGGCTCCGCCTTCGAGCTGGACGGGCGCGCGTACCGGTTGACGCCGAACGAGGGGCGCAATCAGGTGCACGGCGGGTCCGGGGGCTTCGACAAGCGCGTGTGGCGGGCCCGGGAGGTGGCGGACGGTGTCGAGCTGTCGCTGGTCTCCGAGGACGGCGAGGAGGGCTTCCCCGGCCGCCTCGCGGTGCGTGCCGCGTACACCCTGGAGGCGGGCGGGGCGCTGCGGATCACGTACCGGGCGAGCACCGGCGCGCCGACGGTGCTCAACCTGACCAACCACACGTACTGGAACCTCGCGGGCGCCGGCAGCGGCAGCGCGCTGGGGCAGGTGCTGCGGATCGCGGCCGGGCGGATCACCCCGGTGGACGCCGAGTCGCTGCCGACCGGTGAGCTGCTGCCGGTGGACGGGACCAGGTTCGACTTCCGCGCGCCGGTGCCGGTCGGCGAGGGCTACGACCACAACTTCGTGCTGGACGCGGCGGACCCGGGCCCGGCGGCCGAGCTGTACGACGCGGGCTCGGGACGGGTGCTGACGGTGACCACGACGGAGCCGGGGCTCCAGCTGTACACGGCGGACCACTTCGACGGGCGGCCGTTCGGCCCGTGCGCCGGGGTCGCGCTGGAGACCCAGCACTTCCCCGACTCCCCGAACCGGCCGGAGTTCCCGAGCACGGTGCTCCGGCCGGGCGAGGAGTTCGTCTCGACGACGGTGTACGGCTTCTCGGCGCGCTGAGCCCGGGGCGCCCGCTACGCGCCGGTCTCCACGGCCGCCGTCAGGCGTACGTCGGCCAGTGAGCGGGCCGCCTGGACCTCGTAGCCGCCGGGCACCCGGACCCAGCCGTACGCGTCCTCGTCCCAGATCTCGTAGCCGCGCGGGTCCAGGGCGATCGTGACCTCGGCGCTCTCGCCGGGTGCCGCCTCGGCACGGGCGAAGCCGACGAGCGTCCGGGCCGGGCGTACGGCGGTGCCCTCGCGGGGCGCCAGGTAGATCTGGACGGTCTCGGCGCCCGGCCGGGTGCCGGTGTTGCGGACGCGCACGGTGGCCGTGTGCGGGTCGGCGGTGAGGCTCTCGTACGCCCAGGTGGTGTAGCCGAGTCCGTGGCCGAAGGGGTAGGCGGGCGTGGCACCGGCCTTCTCCCAGGCCCGGTAGCCGACGAAGACGCCCTCGTCGTACCGGAGTTCCCCGTCGGTGGGGGTGGTGTTCGCGACCGGTACGTCACCGAGGGCGGCCGGCCAGGTGGTGGGGAGCCGCCCGCCCGGCTCGGCCGCACCGAGCAGCACATCGGCGAGGGCGTGTCCGGCCTCCTGCCCCGGGAACCAGGCGAGCAGCACCGCGGCGACCTCCTCCCGCCACGGAAGCTCCACCGGGGAGCCGGAGTTGACGATCACCACGGTGTTCGGGTTGGCGGCGGCGACGGCGCTCACCAGTGCGTCCTGGTGGCCGGGGAGGCGCAGGTCGGTGCGGTCGAAGCCCTCGGACTCGACGCGTTCGGTGGTGCCGACGACGACGACCGCGATGTCCGCCGCGCGGGCCGACTCCGCGGCCTCGGCGATCAGTTCGGCCGGATCGCGGCGCGGGCCGAGGTGGCAGAGGGCGAACGAGACGCCCAGGACGGGCGCGTCGTCGCCGAGGGTCTCGGGGATCTGCCGCAGCGAGACCTCGACGGGCTCCCCCGCGGTGAGGGTGATCCGGCCGCGCTCCAGCGGGTTGCCGAAGAAGGCCTCGCCGGGGTCGGCGGAGACCACCCGGTGCAGTCCGTCGTACAGGGTCTCGCCCGCGACGGTGAGGGTGAGCGCGCCGGTGCCCCGGGTACCGAAGACGTGCTCGCCGCTGTCGCGCGGGACGAAGGTGCCGGTGATCTCGACACTGTGCAGGGTGGAGCGGGTGACGCCCCCGGGAAGGCCGTCGCCGATCCACTGGACGGTGCCGCCGGGCAGGGGCGCGGAGCCGAGGACGGCGCCGGTCGCGTCGTAGCAGACGGCCCGGAGGCCGAAGCCCTGCTCGGCGGGGGTGAGTTCGGTGTTGGGGTCGGCGCCGACGCGGTAGTCGACGGTGCCCTCGGGGAGGGCGGCGGTCAGTCCGTCGAGCGGCGTGACGACGTGGGACGGGAAGACCTGGGCGGAGCCCCCGCCCAGGACCCGGGCGTCCCGGGCGAGCGCCCCGCTGACCGCGACGGTGCGGACGTCCGCCGGGTCGACGGGGAGGGCGGGGCGCACGCCGTCGCGGGCTTCGTTGCGGACCAGGACGAAGGAGCGGCGGGCGATCTCGCGGGCCAGTGCCTCGCCGTCGATCTCCGCGGGCCGGTCGGCCGGGGCGACGACGGGCGGGGCGCCGTCCAGGATGCCGACGCGGGCGGCCAGCCGCAGCACGTTGCGTACGGCGCCGTCGACGACGGACTCCTCGACCGCACCGGCCCGGACCGCCTCGGCGAGGGCCTTGCCGTACACCGTCTTCGGGCCGGGCATCGCGATGTCGAGGCCGCCGTTGACGGTGGCGGCGGTCGAGCGGGCGGCCAGCCAGTCGGAGACGACGCAGCCGTCGAAGCCCCATTCGCCGCGCAGCACCGTGTTCAGCAGGTAGTGGTGCTCGGTCATGGTGGTGCCGTTGACCCGGTTGTAGGCGGCCATGATGCCCCACGGGTGGGCGTTCGCGACGATCCGCTCGAAGGGCGCGAGGTAGATCTCGCGCAGGGCGCGCGGGGCGAGGACGTTGTTCACGGTGAAGCGGTCGGTCTCGGCGTCGTTGGCGGCGTAGTGCTTGACGGTGGTGCCGACCCCGCCGTCCTGCACCCCGCGCACATAGCCGGTACCGATCTCACCGGTGAGGTAAGGGTCCTCGCTGTACGTCTCGAAGTGGCGCCCGCCGAGCGGGGACCGGTGGAGGTTCACGGTCGGGGCGAGGAGGACGTGCACCCCCTTGCGGCGGGCCTCCTGGGCCAGCAGGTGCCCGGCGCGGCGGGCCAGGTCCGCGTCCCAGGCGGCGGCCAGCGCGGTCGGGGAGGGCAGGGCCACGGACGGGTCGTCGGCGCTCCAGGCGACGCCCCGGACCCCGATCGGCCCGTCGGACATGACCAGCGACCCCAGCCCCGCGGCGGGCAGCGCGGGCAGCGACCACATGTCCTGTCCGGCCAGCAGCCGCGCCTTGTCGTCGAGGCCCAGCGCCGAGAGCGCCGCTTCGACCGCGGCCTCGCGGACCGCGTCGGGGTGAGTGGGTGTGGGCGCGTCTGTCACGGCCGTACCTCCGCGTCGGATTCTGTGCTGAACACCTCCATACTGACCCGGCACCAGGTAAGCCAGTAGGTTTCGTTACCCTTCTGTTATGTGCAGGGATGGCGTACGGTCCCAGTGCGGGGGCGGACGGGCACCGGGAGGGGCTGGGGCGATGGCACGGGGCAGGGGAATGGAGCGGCGGGCGGAGATCGTCCGGGCGGCGCTCGAAGTGATCGCCGAGCGCGGCTACCGGGGCGCCTCGCTGAGCGCCGTCGCCGAGCGGGTCGGCCTCAGCCAGCAGGGACTGCTGCACTACTTCCCCACCAAGGAGGCGCTGCTGCTCGCCGTGCTGGAGGAGCGCGACCAGTGGGACACCGGGGGCTGTGCCGGGAGCGACGGCGTCTGGCCGGTCGCGCTGCTGGCCTCGCTGGTGGAGTACAACGCGATGCGGCCCGGCATCGTCCAGACCTTCTCGGCGCTGCTCGGCGAGAGCGTGACGGAGGGGCACCCGGCGCGGGAGTTCTTCACCCGCCGCTACACCCAGGTCCGGGCGAGCATGGCGGCGATCCTGCGCGCGGAGTTCGGCGAGCGGCTGCCGGGCGGGCTGAGCCCGGAGCGCGCGGCCCCCCTGCTGGTGGCGGTGCTGGACGGGCTCCAGTACCAGTGGCTGCTGGACCCCGAGGCGGTGGACATGCCGTCGGCGTTCGGGGACTTCCTGACGCTGCTGCGGGGGCCGGGGGCGACCGCGGAGCCGGAGGCACCGGACACCTCAACGCCCCTTCCCTGAGGGGGAGTTCCAGAGAACCGCCCATCATGGCACCCCGCACGGCATCGCGGGGCGGGTTGCCCCGGCCCTCACCACCTGCGGGTGATTTCGGGACTGTCTACGCGCGTTCGGGCATCGGGCACCCCGCCGGGCGCCCCAGGGTTGACCCCATGACTTCCACGCCCGCAGGCCCGTCAGCCGGCCTGCCCTCCCGCCGCACCCTGCTCTCGGGCGTCACCGCCGGTGCCGCCGCGCTGGCCGTGACCACCGGCCCCGCCACCGCGCACGCCGCCACGGACACCGCGGCGAACGCCGCGCCCGCGGCCACCGGTTCGGACTGGGAGACCTGTCTCTCGGTCGCCCGCGCCATCCTCGTACGCGACGCGCAGGACCAGTCGCTGGTGCCGCGCTACCGCGAGATCCTGCTCTCCAAGGGGCTGCCGCGCGGTCGCAAGAGCCCCAGGAAGGTGCTGGTCATCGGGGCGGGACCGGCCGGGCTCACCGCCGCCCACCTGCTCCGCAGCGCCGGGCACACCGTCACCGTCATCGAGGCCAACGGCAACCGCGTCGGCGGCCGGATCAAGACCTTCCGTCCGGGCGGCCACGAGCGGGCGAAGGCACCGTTCGCCGACCCGAAGCAGTACGCCGAGGCGGGTGCGATGCGCATCCCCGACAGCCACCCGCTGGTCACCGGGCTGATCGACGGCCTCGGCCTGAAGCGCCGCCCCTTCCACCTGGTGGACGTCGACGCCCAGGGCCACCCCGTCAACCGCACCTGGCTCCACGTGAACGGCATCCGGGTGCGCAAGGCGGACTACGCGAAGAACCCCCGGAAGGTGAACCGCTCCTTCGGGGTGCCCGCCGCGTTCGAGAACAAGCCCGCCGCGCAGATCGTGCGGGAGGCCTTCGCACCGGTGCGCGAGGAGTTCGAGGGCAAGGAGGGCACGGAGCTCGTCGAGGGCTGGGCCCGGGTCATCCAGCGGTACGGGCACTGGTCGATGTTCCGCTTCCTGACCGAGGCGGCCAAGCTCGACGTGCGCACCGTCGACCTGGTCGGCACGGTCGAGAACCTGACCTCCCGGCTCCCTCTCGCCTTTGTGCACAGCTTCATCGGGGCCTCTCTGATCAGCCCGGACACCGCCTTCTTCGAGCTGCCCGGCGGCACCGGGGTCCTCGCCGACGCGATGTACGAGCGGGTCAAGGACCTCGTGAGGCTGGACCGCCGGGTCACCCGCATCAGCCACGGCGAGGACGGCGTCGAGGTCGAGACGGTCTCCGAGGGCCGCGACGGCAAGCCACTGGTGCGCCAGACCTTCCGCGGTGACCGGGCGATCATCACCGTGCCGTTCTCCGGGCTGCGCCACATCCCCGTCACACCCGCACTCTCGTACGGCAAGCGGCGCGCGATCACCGAGATCCACTACGACGCGGCGACCAAGGTGCTGCTCGAATTCAGCCACCGCTGGTGGGAGTTCGAGGAGAAGGACTGGAAGCGGGAGCTGGAGCGGATCAGGCCCGGTCTGTACGACGCCTACCGGCTGGGCAGGGCACCGGCCGACGGCACCCTGCTGGGCGCCCACCCCTCCGTGCCGTCCGGCCACCTCCCGGACGGCCAGCGGGTGCATTACGCGGCACACCGGGCCGTCGCCCGCAGCCAGCCCGAGGCGGCCCGCGTCATCGGCGGCGGCTCGGTCACCGACAACGCCAACCGCTTCATGTACCAGCCCTCGCACCCGGTGGCGGGCTGCGCGGGCGGCGTCCTGCTCGCCTCGTACAGCTGGTCCGACGACGCCCTGAAGTGGGACTCGCTGGACGACGACGAGCGCTACCCGCTCACCCTGGCCGGGGTGCAGGACGTGTACGGGCAGCGGGTCGAGGTCTTCTACACCGGCGTGGGCGCCACCCAGTCGTGGATGCGCGACCCGTACGCGTACGGAGAGGCGTCGGTGCTGCTGCCGGGCCAGCACACCGAACTCCTGGCCGATGTGCGCGCGGTGGAGGGTCCGCTGCACTTCGCGGGTGACCACACCTCGGTCAAGCCCGCCTGGATCGAGGGGGCGCTGGAGTCGGCGGTCCGCTCGGCACTGGAGGTGCACAGCAGCTGACCGGGCCGGTACGGGGGCGTCGCCCGGGGCCGGCTGCCGCGCTCAGCGGGCCAGGCCCAGGGTGACGCCCAGACCGACGAGCACCGATCCGATGCCCCGGTTGAGCGCCTTCTGCCACCTCAGCATCCCGGTGCGCAGCCGCGCGTTCGAGAAGAACAGCGCGACCAGGGCGAACCAGCCGAAGTGGGCGGCGGACATGAACAGTCCGTACCCCGCCTGCTGCCACAGCCCGGTCCCGGGCCCGACGACCTGGGTGAAGGTCGACACGACGAAGAGCGTGGTCTTGGGGTTCAGCGCGTTGGTGAGGAAGCCGGTGCGCAGGGCCCCGAGCCGGGTCAGTCCCGGACGGGACTCCAGGTCGACGTCGACGTCCCCGCGGGCGAGGAAGGTCCGCACCCCGATGTAGACGAGATAGGCGGCGCCGACCAGCTTGATCGCGGTGAACAGGGCGGTCGACGAGGCGATCAGCAGCCCGACGCCGAGCATCGTGTACGTGACGTGGACGAGGACGCCCGCGGCGACCCCGACGGCGGCCATGAGTCCGGTCGTACGGCCGTAGAGGTAGCTGTTGCGGACGACCATCGCGAAGTCCGCGCCCGGACTGATCACGGCGAGGACGGTGATGACGGCGACGGCGATGAGCTCGGTCACGGGCGGGCCGTCCCTCAGTCCTTGTCGAGCCGGTACGGGGCGGGGGCCTCGTCGTCCCCCTCCCCGGCGCCGTCCCCGGCCGCCGGGGGCACCAGGTCGCGGGCCAGCAGGGTGGCCCCGGCGACGGCGCCCGGCATCAGGAACACGGCGACGAACGGGACCAGGAAGGCGAGCCCCAGCGGCACGCCGAAGCCGAGGGTCAGCAGCCGCCGGCCGCGCAGCAGCGCGAGCCGGTCCCGCAGCACCATGCCGCGGCGCTGGAGCGCGACGGCGGTCAGTTCCTCGGCGAGGAAGTAGCCGGTGACGCAGAAGCCGAGCACGGGAACCACCGTCTGGCCGAGCACCGGGACGAAGCCGAGGGCGAAGAGCAGCAGCGAGTAGAGCCCCACCCTCACCAGGACGCGGACGCTGTCGCGGGCGGAGATCCACAGCTCCCGCCAGAGCGGCAGCCCCGACTCGGGGACCTCGCCGCCCTCCGTGCGGTCGACCTGCTCGGAGAGCGATTCGTAGAAGGGCTGGCCGACCAGGAGCGTCACGGCGGTGAAGGTGATCACCGCGAGGAAGAGGCCGAGGCCGAACACCAGCACGGTCAGGGTGGTGCGGAGCAGGCCGAGCCACGGCGAGGACCAGCCGTCGGCGAACGGCGTCGCCCAGTCCGCCAGGTCGTCGGCGCCGTAGCCGAGGCCGACGAGGGCCGCCGCGTACAGCACGAGGGTGACCAGACCGGGCAGCAGCCCGAAGCCGAACCACCGGCCGTTCCGGCCGACCCAGCGCTGTCCCTTTATCAAGTAGCCGAAGCCCGCCCCTAGATCACGCATGACGTCAGCGTACTTGCGGTGCCGGGAAGCCCCGGGGGCCGCACCCCTGTGGAGTGCGGCCCCCGGAACGTGACGAGCGGGCGGTCAGGAAGCGACCGACAGCTCGACCTTGATGTTGCCCCGGGTGGCGTTCGAGTACGGGCACACCTGGTGGGCCTTCTCGACGAGCGCCCGCGCGGTGGCGGTGTCCACGTTCGGTATGGCGGCGCGGATCGTCACCGCGAGGCCGAATCCACCCTCGGCGGTCTTGCCGATGGAGACCTCGGCGGTCACCGTGGAGCCGGAGACGTCCGCCTTCTCCTGGCGGGCCACCACGCCCAGCGCGCCCTGGAAGCAGGCGCTGTAACCGGCGGCGAAGAGCTGCTCCGGGTTGGTGCCCGCGCCGCTTCCGCCCATGCTCTTCGGCGGGTTCACGACCACGTCAAGGGTGCCGTCGTCGGACGAGACCCGGCCGTCACGGCCGTTCTCGGCGGTGGCGACGGCGGTGTAGAGGACGTTGATGTCCTGCATGCTCATGCTGAGGATTCCTCCTGCTGTGCGCCGCGACTCGCGCCCACGGTCGCGGCGGCCCGGGATGAGAATAGTGCTTGCGCCGGGTGTACGCGCCGGGCCTATGCACCGGCGCGTACGCCCGCGTCAGGCGAGGGAGACGATCATCTTTCCGGTGTTCTCGCCGCGCAGCAGGCCGAGGAAGGCGTCGAAGCCGTTCTCGATGCCCTCGACGAGGGTCTCGCGGTACTTCAGCTCGCCCGAGGCCAGCCAGCCCGCCACGTCCTTCACGAACTGCGGCTGGAGCGCGGCGTGGTCGCTGACGAGCATGCCCTGGATGCGCAGCCGCTTGCCGATGACGAGCGCGAGGTTACGCGGCCCGGGGGTCGGCTCGGTCGCGTTGTACTGGGCGATCATTCCGCAGACGGTGACCCGGCCGTGCACGTTGAGTGTGGAGATGGCCGCTTCGAGGTGCTCGCCGCCGACGTTGTCGAAGTAGACGTCGATGCCGCCGGGGGCGGCTGCGCGCAGCTGCTCGACGACCGGGCCGTCGTGGTAGTTGAAGGCCGCGTCGAAGCCGTACTCCTCGACGAGGAGCCTGACCTTCTCGTCGGAACCGGCCGAACCGATGACCCGTGAGGCGCCCTTGATCCGGGCCATCTGGCCGACCTGGCTGCCGACCGCACCGGCCGCGCCGGAGACGAAGACGGCGTCGCCCTCCTTGAAGGAGGCCACGTCGAAGAGGCCCGCGTAGGCGGTGAGCCCGGTCATCCCGAGCACCCCGAGATAGGCGGAGAGCGGGGCCACGGACGGGTCGACCTTCACCGCGTGCCGGGCGGGGACCTCGGCGTACTCCCGCCAGCCGAGGCCGTGCAGGACGTGGTCGCCGACCGCGATGCCCTCGGCGTCCGAGGCGATGACCTCGCCGACCGCTCCGCCGTCCATCGGGTGATCGAGCCGGAACGGCGGGGTGTACGACTTCACGTCGTTCATCCGGCCCCGCATGTACGGGTCGACCGAGAAGTACAGGTTGCGGACCAGGACCCGGCCCTCGCCGGGGGCGGTGACCGGGGCCTCACGCAGCGCGAAGTCCTCGGCCTTCGGCCATCCGTGGGGGCGGGCGACGAGGTGCCATTCGCGGCCGGACGTGGGAAGTGCTGCTGACATGGGCTCGGGTTCTCCTCGATGTCCTGCGGAGCGGGGAATCCCTTCGCGGGAAATCCCTTCGGCGTAGTTACTTAAGATGGTGAAACAACCATGCGCCTGAATATTTCACCTTGTCAAGCAACCGGCTATCCTGGGTGTCATGGCACTCCCCCGTACAGACTCGCTGACCCTCGAAGTCGTCGAGCTCATCGGCACCGTCGTGGCGCGCTACTACGAGGAGTACGACCAGGCGGCCGCCGCCCACTCGCTCACCGGCGCGCAGGCCAGGGTCCTCGGGCTGCTCGCCCTGGAGCCGATGCCGATGCGCCGGATCGCCCGGAAGCTGAAGTGCGAGCCGTCGAACGTCACCGGCATCGTCGACCGTCTTGAGGTGCGCGGCCTGGTGGAGCGGCGGCCCGATCCGTCCGACCGGCGGGTGAAGCTGGCCGCGCCGACGGAGCTGGGCGCGCGGACGGCGCGGGAGCTGCGCGATTCGCTGACCTTCGCCCGGGAGCCGCTGGCCGAACTGTCGGACGCGGAGCGGACGGTGCTGCGCGACCTGCTGCGCCGGATGCTGGGCGAGGGCTACCCGGCCGGGGCCGGATAGGGCCCGTACGGACGCGGCGGGAACCCCCTCCTACGGCTCAGCCCAGCGCGCGGCGCGTCGCCGGGCGGCGCACGATGCGTAGGAACCGGCTGTCGCCGGTGCCACCGTCCGCGCTCCCGGGAGATCTGCCGTGACCGTCAGTCTTGAGCAGCTGCGCCGTTGCCATGTCGCCGTCGACCTCGGGGCGGCCCGGACCCGGGTGTACGTCAAGGGGCTCGGACTGGTCGTCGACGAGCCGAGCGCCGCCGCGGTGAACACCCGTACCGGCTCGCTCATCGCCGTCGGCACGTTCGCCGAGCAGATGACGGGCCGGACCCCCGACTACATCAAGGTGACCCGGCCGGTCTCCGGCGGGACCGTCATCGACATCGAGATGGCCCAGCGCATGCTGCGCCACCTGCTCGGCGACAAGCTCCGCCGCCAGTTGCGCCGCAAGCCCCGGCTGCGGGCCGCCGCCTGCACCCCGCACGGCAGCGATCCGCTCGCCCAGCGGGCCACCGTGGAGACGATGGTCGGGATCGGCGCCCGCCGGGTCGAGCTGGTCGACACCCTGATCGCCGCGGCGGTCGGCTGCGGGCTGCCGGTCGAGCAGCCGACCGCCACCATGATCATGGTGTGCGGAGCGGCGACCACCCAGATCGCGGTGCTCTCGCTCGGCTCGATCGTGAGTGCCGTACGCGTTCCGGTCGGCGGCGACGCCATCGACCACGCGGTCATCCAGCACCTGCGCCAGCACCACGAACTGATGCTGCCGAGCCAGTCCGTGCGCCCGCTCCAACTGGCCCTCAACGACAGCGGGCTGACCGCGCGGGGGCCCGCCACCACCGAGATCCACGGCCGGGACGTGGCGACCGGCCTGGCCCGCTCGGTGCGGGTGGACACCGCCGCCGTGCGGCAGGCCATCCACGCGCCGCTCACCAACGTGCTGGACGGGCTCGGCAAGATCCTGCGCGAGTGCCCGCCCGATCTGGTGGCCGACCTGGTGGACTGCGGGATCATGATGGTCGGCGGCAGCGCGCTGCTGCCGGGCCTCGACCAGATGCTGCGGAACGCGACAGGACTGCCGGTGCACATCGCGGAGCGGCCGGACACCTGCGCGGTCCTGGGGCTCGGCGCCATGCTGGACGGGCAGATCGAGCCGATGGTCCTCGACCCGCTCGGCTGCTGAGCCCCGCGCGGTGCGGCGGATGACCGACGGCCCGGCCGCCGGTGTCCCGGCCGGCGCCTCCTCGGCCGGCGCCTCCGGCGGCCTCGGGGCCGCGGACGGGCCCGCGCTGCCGATGCTGCTGGAAGCGGTGCTCGGTCTCGGCTCCGACCGCGAACTCCGGGCGATGCTCCAGCGGCTGGCGGACACCGCCACCACGCTGACCGGGGCCCGGAACAGCACGCTCGGCCTGCTCGACCCGGAGCACGGCACCATCGGCGAGCGGTACGTATCGGGGTCCGGGGACACCGGGGACACCGGGGAGCCAACCCCCTCCACCGAGGTGCCGATCCGGGTCCACGGCCGAGTCCTCGGCCACCTCCGCCTCACCGGGACGAACGGCGGTGAGCCCTTCACCGAGGCGGACACCGCGGTGCTGACGGCACTGGCCTCACTGGCCGGTTTCGCGATCGCGAGCGCACGGCTGTACGCGGCGGCCCGGCAGCGGGAGCGCTGGATCGAGGGGGCCGCCGCCGTCACCACCGCGCTGCTGGCCGGGGGAAGCCCGGCCGACGCGCTGATGACCGTCGCCGAACAGGCCAGGACGCTCGCCGACGCCAGCGCCGGGGTGATCCTCCAGCCGGACGCGGCGGGCGGCATGAGGATCGTCACCGCGTCCGCCCCCGACGACCCGGCCGGAATCGTCGGCACGGTCATCGAACCCGGCTCCCCGGTCCTGGTCCAGCTGCTGGGCGGGGAACCGGTGTTCATCGAGGACTCGGCGACCGATCCGCGGATGACGACGCATGTGCGGTCGCGGTTCGGCCCCAGCATGATGCTGCCGCTGCGCAGCGGCGGCCGGCTGATCGGCACGCTCGCCCTGCCCCGGCGGCGCGGCGACCGCCCGTACACGGCCGTGGACCGGCTGCTGGCCACCCAGTTCGCCTCGCAGGCCGCGCTGGCGCTGGTGCTGGCGGACGCCGGGCACGACCGGGAGCGGCTCGCGGTGTACGAGGACCGGGACCGGATCGCCCGCGATCTGCACGATCTGGTCGTCCAGCGGCTGTTCGCGACGGAGATGATGCTGGAGTCGACCCGGCGCCGGTGGGCCGCCCCGGAGACCGGCGAACTGCTCGGCCGGGCGGTGGACGAGCTGGACTCCACCATCCAGGAGGTACGGACGGCGATCTTCGCCCTGCAGCAGCCGCCCGCCGACGCCCCCGCCACCTTCCGGGGCCGGGTGCTGCGGGAGGCCGCGGGCGCTGCCGAGGTGCTGGGCTTCCGGCCCTCCGTGCGGTTCGTCGGGGCGGTCGACGCGCTGGTGCGGGCTCCGGTGGACCAACGGCTGCTGGACCGGCTGCGCGGGGCCCTGGCGGCCGCGCACCGGCGGGCCGGGGTGTCGGCGATCGAGGTGGAGGTGGACGCCACGGCGGTGGCGCCGGACGGACGGGCGGCGGTCCGGCTGAGGGTCACCGACGACGGGCGCGCCGAGGACGGCTCGCGCGCCCCGGACGTCATCTGGCAGGCGCCGCTCTGAGCGCGACCCTGGTGTTGGAGTGGGCCACCCCCGCCTCCCGCTTGAGACGGCGCAGCAGCCCGTCCAGGGCCGCGGTGTCGGCGACGGCGGCCCGTACGAGGTAGTCGTGGGCGCCGGTCACATGGACCACCTCGGTGATGCCGGGCAGGGCGAGCACCGCCCGTTCGAAGGTCTCGTTGGCCGTGTCGATCCGCAGCGACACGTCGATGAACACGACGAGCCCGGTGCGGGTGTCCGCGGCCGGGTCGATGATCACGGTGAAGCCCCGGATCACTCCGTCGCGGCGCAGCCGGCGCACCCGGTCGGCCGCCGCGTTGGCGCTGAGCCCGACCCGCTCGCCCAGATCGCGGTACGAGATCCGGGCGTCCTCCTGGAGGATGCCGAGGATGTCCCTGTCCAGACGGTCCATACTGCGATTGTCGCAGCTTTGTCCGGGATGTGAAGGTTCGAGCCCGGTGCGGGTGCCGCGGTCGCCCGTAGCCCGCTCGGCGTACTCCGGCGGGCCGACGGTGCGGGGCCGACCTTGACTTGAGGCGTGGATACAGCTGCCAAGCAGTCCCCCGCCGCGGTCGAGACGCCGTCCCCGGCCGCGTACCGCAATCTCGTGATGGCCACGATCGGCTTCGGGCTCACCTTCTGGGCCTGGAACCTGATCGCACCGCTGTCGGGCGACTACAAGGAGCGGCTGGGGCTGACCTCGTTCGAGCAGTCACTGCTGGTGGCGGTGCCGGTGCTGGTCGGTTCGCTGGGCCGCATCGCGGCGGGCGCGTTCACCGACAAGTACGGCGCCCGGCTGATGTTCCCGCTGGTCTCGGCGCTCACCATCGTTCCGGTGCTGCTGCTGATCCCGGCACGGGACTCGTACGGCGCGATGCTCGCCGTGGGCTTTCTGCTGGGCCTGGGCGGCACCACGTTCGCGATCGGCATCCCGCTGGTCAACTCGTGGTTCCCGCCAGCCAAACGCGGTCTGGCGCTCGGTGTGTTCGGTATGGGCATGGGCGGTGTGGCACTGTCGGGGTACTTCACCCCGCGGATCGCGGAGCACGGGAAGAACCTGCCGTACCTGGTGGTCGCGGCGGCGCTCGTGGTGTACGCGGCGCTCGCCGCCTTCCTGGTCACCGACCGGCCGGGCCGCCCGGTGCCGGCCGAGTCACTGACCCGCCGGCTGGGCCGCGCCGGGCGGCTGCGGGTCACCTGGGAGCTGTCCGCGCTGTACGCGATCGGCTTCGGCGGGATCGTCGCGTTCGGCGTGTACTTGCCCACATATCTGAAGACCTGGTACGACCTGACGCCCACCGACGCCGGCACGAAGGCCGCGGGCTTCGCCCTGGTCACCGTCATCTTCCGGCCGATCGGCGGCTGGCTCTCGGACCGCGTCCACCCGGCCGTGGTCACGGCGGCGGCACTCGGTCTGGCCGCCCTGATGGCGATCGTCCAGGCCTTCGACCCGCCGCTGGCTCCGGGCGGCACGATCGCGCTGCTCTGCATGGCGGCGGGCCTGGGCACCTCCAGCGGCAGCATCTTCGCCCTTGTCTCGCAGGTGACACCGCAGGCGCAGGTGGGCAGCGTGACCGGCATCGTCGGTGCGATGGGCGGGCTGGGCGGCTTCGTGCCGCCGCTGGTGATGGGGGCGATCTACAGCGCGCAGGGCTCGTACTCGATCGGCTTCATGCTGCTGTCGGACCTGGCGCTCGCGGGCTGCGTGTACGCGTACGGGCGCATGCGGGGCCTTCGAAGGGAGTAGAGCCTTCCGCCGGGACAAGCCCTGAGGGCTGGCCCGTCGTCCCTGGTGGACCAGCGTGCGGCGTCAGACGCGGTGCGTCGCACGGCGGAGGGACGCCCGAGTACCGGATGTATCCGGGCGTTCCGGCAACGCGGCGAGGTGCCGTGGCTGTCGTCGCACGCCCGCCAGGGATGACGGGCCAGCCCTTAGAGTGCGGAGAGTGACGACTCCTCTTCTGTTCGTACCGGATGACGGTTCGCGCCGGGAAGCCATCCGGTTCGGCGAACACAGCCTGACCTACGACGCGCTGGCCTCCGCCGCCGCCGCGCTCGCCGCCCGTCTCACCGGCGCCGGGCGGGTCGCCGTCTGGGCCGCCCCGACCCCCGGGACGGTCATCGCCGTGGTGGCCGCGCTGCTGGCCGGGGTGCCCGCGGTGCCGATCAACCCGCGCACGGGGACGCGCGAGCTCGCCCACATCCTGGCGGACAGCGAACCGGCCGTGGTGCTGGCCTCGGCGGGCGACACCCTCCCGCCGCCGCTGGACGCGCTGGACCGGATCGATGTCGATCCGGCCGCCGGGGGCGTCCCCGCCGCGTTCCCCGAGCCCTCCCCCGAGTCCCCCGCCCTGATCGTCTACACCTCGGGCACCACGGGCCCGCCGAAGGGCGCGGTGCTGCCGCGGCGGGCGATCGCCGCCTCGCTCGACGCGCTGGAGGACGCCTGGCAGTGGACCGGGCAGGACGTACTCGTCCACGCGCTGCCGCTGTTCCATGTGCACGGCCTGATCCTCGGGGTGCTCGGGCCGCTGCGCCGGGGCGGCTCAGTGCGCCACCTGGGCCGGTTCTCCGCCGAGGGTGTGGCCCGGGAGCTGTCGTCCGGCGGCACGATGCTGTTCGGCGTGCCGACGATGTACCACCGGCTCGCGGAGGTCCTGGACGGTTCGGGCCCCGGGGCGGCCGGGCTGGCGAAGGCACTGGCCGGGGCCCGGCTGCTGGTGTCCGGCTCGGCGGCGCTGCCGGTCCATGACCACGAGCGGATCGCGGCGGCGACGGGCCGCCGGGTCATCGAGCGGTACGGCATGACGGAGACCCTGATGAACACCGGCGTACGCGCGGACGGCGAGCCGCGCCCCGGCACCGTCGGCGCCCCGCTGCGCGGGGTGGAGCTCCGGCTGGTCGAGGAGGACGGCACCCTCCTCACCGGCCCCGAGGACATCGGCGAGATCCAGGTGCGCGGGCCGAACCTCTTCACCGGCTATCTGAACCGCCCCGACGCCACCGCCGCCGCGCTCACCGAGGACGGCTGGTTCCGTACCGGCGACATGGCGACCCGCGACCCCGACGGCTACGTACGGATCGTCGGCCGCAAGGCCACCGACCTGATCAAGAGCGGCGGTTACAAGATCGGCGCCGGGGAGATCGAGAACGCGCTGCTGGACCACCCCGGGGTCCGGGAGGCCGCCGTCACGGGCGAGCCGGACCCTGATCTGGGCGAGCGGATCGTCGCCTGGGTGGTGCCCGCCGACCCGGCCGCGCCGCCCTCCGAACAGGAGCTGGCCAGCCATGTGGCCGCCCAGCTCTCCCCGCACAAGCGCCCGCGCGCGGTCCGCTACCTGGAGGCGCTGCCGCGCAACGACCTCGGCAAGATCATGAAGCGGGCGCTCCATGGCTGACCGGCTGAGCGCACGAGCGGTGATCGCGGCCCTCACCACGGAGTTCGAGGAACTCACCGACACCTCGTCACGGACTCCGGCCGGGGACGGGCCGCTGTCCTGGGCCGGGTACGCGGACTCCCGGGCCCGCGCCACCGCCCGTACCGGCGAGCGGGAGTCCGTCGTGCACGGCCTGGCCTCGGTCGGCGGCCGGAGCTGTGTGCTGGTCGCGTTCGAGTTCGGGTTCCTGGGCGGGTCGCTGGGGCAGCGCACCGGGGACCGGCTGGTGGCCGCGTACGAGGCCGCCGGGCGGCGGGGGCTGCCGCTGGTCTCGCTGATCGCGACGGGCGGCAGCCGGATGCAGGAAGGCATGATCGCGCTGACCCAGCTCCAGCGGGTGGCCCACGCCTCGGCGCGGCTGCGGGCGGCGGGCCCGGCGCAGATCGCCGTTCTGCGCGACCCGACGACGGGCGGCGGCTGGGCCACCCTGGGGGCGGGCGCCGATGTGGTGCTGGCGCTGCCGGGCGCCCAGGTCGGGTTCGCCGGTTCCCGGGTGCGTCCGCCGGACGCGGACCCGGCGGCGTACACCGCCGAGGGCCAGCTGGCGGCGGGGCAGATCGACGCGGTCGTACCGCCGGGCGAGCTGCCGGGGACGGTGGGCCGCTGGCTGGAGGCGCTGCGGGTGCCAGACGCCCCGCCGCCGCCCGCCCCGGTGCCGCGGGCACTGTCGGCGGTGGGCCCCGCGGAGACCGGCTGGGACGCGGTGCGCCAGGCCCGCTCGCCGTCGCGGCCACGCGCCGCGGCGTATCTGGACGCCTACTTCTCCTACCGGCTGCCGCTCGTCGGTGACCGCTGCGGGGGTACGGACCCGGGGCTGCTCGCCGGTTTCGGGTGGCGGGAGGGCCGGTCGGTCGCGTACGTCGCCCAGTGCGGCACCGCGACCCGCCCGGCCGGGTACCGCACGGCGGCCCGGGTGATCCGGCTCGCGGACCGGCTCGGGCTGCCCGTGCTGACCCTGGTCGACACGCCGGGCGCGGCGAACGACGCGGAGGCGGAACGGGCGGGTGCGGGCGCCGCGATCGCCGACGCCTTCGCGGCGGTGGCGGCGGCCCGGGTGCCGCTCACCACCCTGGTGATCGGTGAGGGCGGCTCGGGCGGCGCGCTGGCCCTCGCGGCGCCCGGGAACACCCATGTCACCCCGGACAGCTACTTCTCGGTGATCGCCCCGGAACTGGCGGCGGCCATCCTGAAGCGCGCCCCGGACCAGGTGCGGGCCACCGCCGACCAGCTGCGGCTGCGCCCGCAGGACCTGGTGGAGCTGGGCTTCGCCCGGTCGGTCGTGGGCCCGGAGCAGGCCGGAACGCAGCCGTGATCACGGTGGGTCGCGGGGGGTCAGGGCTGCGGGTCGCGGGCGTCGTACCGGGCGAAGCCGCGCCACCGCAGCGCCAGCAGGGTGACGGCGACGACGCAGGCGATTCCTCCCCCGGTCACCGCCACCCCGGGTGAGAACAGGTCGGCGGCCGAGCCCGACAGGAACTCACCGAGTCGCGGCCCGCCCGCCACGACGACGATGAACACGCCCTGGAGCCGCCCGCGCATCTCGTCGGGTACGGCCGCCTGGAGCATGGTGTTGCGGAAGACCATCGAGACGGTGTCCGCGTACCCGGCGAGCGCCAGGAAGAGCAGCCCGGGCCAGAGCTGCCGGGTCAGCCCGAAGACCGCGATGGCGGTGCCCCAGCAGGCGACGGCGATCAGGACGGCCAGCCCGTGCCGCCGGACGCGCCCCAGCCAGCCGGAGAACACCCCCGCGAGCAGCGCGCCGAGCGCCGGGGCGGCGACCAGCAGCCCGGTGGTCTTCGCGTCGCCTCCGTACCAGAGGACGGCGACGACGGGGAACAGGGCGCGGGGCTGGGCCAGGACCATGGCGCACAGGTCGGTGATGAAGGTCATCCGGAGGTTGGAGCGGTGGGCCAGGAAGCGCAGCCCGTCCGCGACGGACGCCCGCTTGCCGGACCCGCTCTCCTCGCCCCGCTCGGGCAGCATGGCGGGCAGCCGCCACATCGCGTAGAGGGCGGCGGTGAAGGTGACGGCGTCCACGGTGTACGCGGCCCGGTAGCCCCACCAGCCGACGGCGAGCCCGCCGAGCATCGGCCCGGCCAGGCTTCCGGTGGTGCTGGTCATGGAGGAGAGCGCGTTGGCGGCGGGCAGCTGCTCGGCGGGCAGCAGCCGGGCGATCATCGAGCTGCGGGCCGGTGAGTTGACCGCGAAGCAGGCCGCCTGGAGGGCGACGACGGCGTACAGCGGCCCCACCTGCCGCACCCCGGCGAGGCTGAGGACGACCAGGGCTATGGAGAGCAGGAACGAGCCGGATGCGCTGGCCAGGCCCAGTTTGCGCCGGTCGAGGGTGTCGGCGACGGCCCCTCCGTACAAGCCGAAGACCACCAGCGGCAGGAACGAGCAGAAGCCGATGAGCCCGACCGAGAAGGCGGAGCCGGTGATGTCGTAGACCTGGAGCGACACGGCGAGGGAGGTCATCCCCTGGCCGATCCAGGAGACCGTGTTCCCGAACCAGAGGCGCCGGTAGTCGGGAGAGCTCCGCAAGGGGGTCAGATCGGCGAATACGCGGCGCCGGGCGGCGGGTTCTTCGGTCGTTTCGGTCACAGCGGATGGTAACGACCGGCTCGGGCCGGGCCGGGCGGATGTCCCGCGGGAGAGCTCTAGGGTCTTTCGTTTGGATCAGGCTGGATCAGGGAGCGGGGGCTGGTGCGTGCAGCTGCAAGGCGGAGGAAGGAGCCGACGCGGAGCGTCGGTGACTGACGACAACGCGGCAGATGTGCGTGCCAGCCCCCGCGAGCCCGGCATGATCCAAACGAGAGGCCCTAGGACCGGTCGATTCCGGTCGTCCGCACGGACTTGTGGACCGCTCCGTTGTGCTGCGCTTGGCCACGGCGCTCGAAGAGGGTGGTGTAGAGGCCGCTGTGGCCCAGGAGTTGGATGTGCGTACCGGACTCCACGAGCCGCCCTTCGTCCAGGACGAGAATGCGGTCGGCGTCGGCGGCCAGGGCCAGGTCGTGGGTGATCACGATGGTGGTGCGGCCCTCGGCCAGTCGGCGCAGGGGTTCGAGGATGCGCTCGGCGGCCAGCCGGTCCAGCCCGGTGGTGGGCTCGTCGAGGATGAGGACGGGGGCGTCGCGCAGCATGGCACGGGCGATGGCGATGCGCTGCAACTGGCCGCCGGAGAGCCGGGAGGTGCCGGTGGATATGACAGTCGCATACCCCTCTGGAAGAGTCTCGACGAATCTGTGCGCGTCGGCCGCCCGAGCGGCCCGCACCACGTCGTCGTGGGTGGCGCCGGGCCTGCCGCACCCGATGTTCTCCTCGATGGTGTCGTGCAGGACGAGTGTGTCCTGCGGCAGCAGCGTGACGTTCTGGCGCAGATACGTCAGCGGCAGCTGGTCGAGGGGAACCCCGTCCAGCCGTACGCTGCCGGTGTCCGGATCGTAGAAGCGCAGCAGCAGGGCCGCCAGGGTCGACTTGCCCGCGCCGCTGGGGCCGGTGAGGACCAGCAGTTCCCCGGGGCTGGCGGTGAACGACAGGTCCTGGAGCACCTGCTCGTCGCTGCCGGGGTAGTGGAAGAACACCTTGCGGGCCTCCACCTCGCCGGACGCCCGGTCGTGGGGCGGTTCGGGCACGGTGCCCGCCGGGTCGGTGACGGCGGGCCGGGCGTCCAGGATCTCCAGCAGACGTTCGGCGCCCGCGGTCGCGGCGGTGGCCGTCAGGCCGAGGGTGCCGAGCTGGCGGATCGGCGGGTAGAGGTAGCCGATGAAGGCGGCGAAGGCCAGCAGCTGCCCGAGGGTCATCCGGCCAGCCGCGATCTCCCACGCCCCGAGGCCGATGATGGCGAGCACGCACACCGTTTCGAGGACCTCGATGAACTGGGCGTAGAACTCGGTGAGACGGACCGCCTTCACCGCGGTCCGCAACCGCGTCCGCGCCTTGCCCCGCAGCCGCTCCTCCTCGTCCCGCTGCCGGTTGTACGCCTGGGTCATGACGACGTTGACCAGCGTCTCCTCGACCACCGCCGTGATGGCTCCGTCCGCGGCGCGGCCCCGCCGGGAGACCGCGCGCAGCGGTCCGGCGAACCGGCGGGTGACGAACAGGAGGATCGGGACCATGACGAAGGTGGCGAGGGCCAGGTCCCAGCGCAGCCACAGGGCCGCAGCCGCGTAGAAGACGGTGCCGAAGAGCGCCGAGGCCGCCCCGACGATGCCGGAGACCACGAGTGCCTCGATGGCCTCCACGTCGCCCGTCAGCCGTTCCACCAGGTCGCCGCGGCGGTTGCGCTGGAAGAAGTGGGGCGGAAGCGTCTGGAGGTGGCTGAACACCCGGGCCCGCAGCCGGAGCACGAAGCGCTCGGCGGTCCAGGCCGCCAGCGAACTGCCCAGATACCCCACCACGGCACCCGCGATCGCGACGGCGAGCCACTGCCCGGCGGGCCGCCAGAAGGCGCTGACATCTCCGCTCGTCAGTGCTTTGTCCGTGAGTTCGGCGAAGAGCAGGACGGTGGCGGTCTCGGCCAGCGCGGCCAGGATCGCGCAGATGAGGATGATGACGAGCCAGCGCCGGTCGCCTCTGGTCAGCGGCCAGAAACGCCGGAAGGAGGCCAGGATGCTGACCGGATCGGTGCGGATCGGGACATCGGTCACCGGGTTGGCCGGTTCCTCGGAACCGTCGGAACTTGAGAGCGGGCTGCGCAAACGCATGGGCATCACCACGGAGGGGCCGTCGTCACGGAGGGGCCGTCGTCACGGAAATGGGCCCAAAAATTGAGGCGGACCCGCGCGAACTGCGCGAGCCTGCCTCGATTCGGGTTCAGGGTGAAGGGTCAGCAACCCCAGCGACGCCCACGGCCGAACCTGCCGTAGCCGTAGTCACCGTAGCCGCCGTAGCCGCCGTAGCCGCCATAGCCGCCGCGACCCCGTCCGCCGCGTCCACCGCCGCGTCCGCCGCCGTAGCCGCCACCGTGGCCGCCCCTGTCTCTGCGGTCGAAGATGCTACGAACCTTCATCTTCGCCTCCTCCGGAGGTATGGATTGCGCCGCTCCTTGTTCCTAACTGCGGCACTTCCGACAGTACGTCCGCCCTCTGCGGCCAACAAGTCGTAGAAGCCGTAATTAGGGATTAATAGTGACGAATCACCATAATCCTCCGAAGCGTTGCTGTGGGTCACGTTCCGTAGCGGAGACCGGCGTGATCACCGCCTGCCGCCGTCCGTGGCCGGATCAGGCGTGTGTCCAGACGTCCACGACGGCCGGTTCGTCCACGACCGCCGGTTCCATGACGCGGCCCGCACCGGTGGCGGCGGCCGGAGGCCCGTCCCGCTGAGCCCTCGGAGCGATCCCGGCCAGGGGACGCGTCATGCCTCCGCCCTCCGTCGCACCGGCTTCCGCCGTGCGATCGATCGTGGAGAACGCCAGTTGGTGTGCGGCACCCGGTGGCACACCTCTTCGGGGAGGGTGCGCCACCTGTCCGACGGGAGCTCGGCCGGTCATGTCCGACGGGGCGCCCGATCGATCACCCGGCCCAGCGGTCACCGGTCGTGCGGGCGATGAATCCACGGTGGCCGAGGCCCCTGACTCTCCCCGTCGGCCGATACAATTCCGGCCACCGTAAGGGGGTCCGTTCGCTCGGTCGCGCCCTCGCGCGGCATGCACTGCCCTTCCTTCCTCCGCACCGGGACCTCGGCTCACGCGTGCGCGGACCGGCCCAGCCCGGCCCGCACCGCACCGGCCCGCACCGCACCGCACCGCACCGCACCGCACCGCACCGCACCGCACCGCACCGCACCGCACCGCACTCAAGGAACAACCATGTCTCCGTCTCATGCAAGTCGCAGGACCGTCCTCGCCTCCCTCGTGGGCGCGGCCGCGGGCGGCCCGCTCCTGACCGGTCTCGCCACAACTCCGGCCGCCGCTGCCGGAGGTGACCTCTACGCCTCGAACTCGGACCTCTACACGAAGGCGGTCGAGGGCCAGGACTTCGCCCGCCGGTTCAGGCGGCACGAGGCGGTCGACAACGACAGGACCGCCACCCCGCTTCCCCGTCTGACCAGCGTGCTGGCCATACACGGCGGCGGCATCGAGATGGGCACCTCCGAGCTCTGTCTGGGCATAGCGGGATACCGGCCCGACACCCTCGCCCCCGTCACGGCGGGCTCCCCGGTGTACGACTACTGGATGCTCGAAGGCCTGCGCACCTCGAACAACGGTGAGCTGCACGTCACCGCGTCACACTGCGACGACCCGGTCGCGCGGTCCATGGCCGCGGGCAGCGCCAACGTCCTCAGCCTGCACGGCTGCACCGCGGCCCAGGCCGGCACGCCCACGGGCCAGCCCGAGGCGGTCGTGGTCGGCGGCCTCAACCCCCGTTTCCGCCAGCTGCTGTCCGCGAAGCTGAAGGGCGCGGGCTTCCAGGTGGTCACCGGTGGCCCGGACACCATCAACGGCGACCTGCCGGAGAACATCTGCAACCGCACCCTGACGGGCGAAGGCGGTGGCCAGCTGGAGATCACCACCGAACTCCGCCAGAGCTTCTTCGGCAACTTCTCCGGCGCGGGCAACCGTGCGTCCACCGCCAATGCCGACTTCTGGAAGTTCGCCGGTGCCTGCCGCGAGGCGATCGCGGCGATGGAGGCCGAACAGCTGGCGCGCAAGAGCCTCTTCGTCTTCTGAGAGACACAGGGACGCGGTGTCCGGTTTCTCCCCGCGGCGGTCTCGCAGCCGGCGCTACGGGCCGGACAGGGGCGCTCGGTCAGGGCTGAAGCGCCGACGTGGCGAGGAACGCGGCGGTGCGCGGACGGGGCGTACGGACAGGTACCGGAACAGGGGTGCCCGGCAGGTCGCCGGGCACCCCTGGTGTATCAGCCGCCCGCGGGCACATCCGTGGGGAGGCCGAAGAGCGCACCGGCCATCTCGCTGATCTGGCTGTCGTTCAAGGCACCCTGGAACGTCCAGACATCATCGACCGCACCGGCGAAATACGTCTGCGCGTTGCTGCCCGCCCGGCCCACCTGAAGGGCTCCGCCCGCCTTGAAGGTCAGGACGTTCTCGGCCCAGGCGATCAGGTCCTGGCATGCGGTGTCGTCCGACTCACCATTGCCGTCGGTGTCGCCGCACGCCACTTCCTGCAGATTGCCGTTGACGTAGAGACGGGCTTCCTTGTTGAGGCCGTCATAGACCACCGCGAGGTGGTTCCAGTCCCGCACGTCGTCGAAGTCGGTGCTGCTGACCCGGACGACGCTGGCGTCCGTCGCGTCCTTGTCCGCCAGGGTCAGTTCCCAGCGTCCCAGACCTTCGGGGTTGGCGGCATCGGGCTGGAAGGTCACGTCGAAGGCGCTGCGCTTGGCCCCCTCCGCGCTGAGCAGGGTGATCGGGCGGCCGGGGCTCGCCGCGGCCTGCGCCCAGGCGGTCACGGTGAAACTGCCGCTGGTGTCGACGGACAGGGAATCGGTGGCCGCGTAGGCGCCGGTGCCGTTGAGCTCCAGACCGCCGAAGTCGATCCATCCCGAACCGATCCCGGCCCCTCCGTACAGGGTCAGCGGCTTCTTGCCCGCGGCGTCGTCCGGTGTGGTGACCGGGGACGTGGTACCGGCGGCCTCGAACATCCAGCGGTTCTTCAGCTCGGGGCGCTGCTTGCCCATCTGGAGCACTTCCTCGGCCGCCAGCGGCCGGTCGAAGATCCGGACGTCATCGATCTGGCCGGGGAAGTAGCTGGTCACGTTGGTGCCGTACCGGCCCGCCCCCACCTGCACGGGGCCGCCCGCGTACCAGGCGCCGCCGAGCTTGACCGAACCGGCCTTGGTGCCGTTGACGTAGAGCGTGAGCGTGTCGGCGACCTTGTCGTGGACACCGACCAGGTGGACCCACTGACCTGGCTGGGCCTTCACGCCGTCAGCCTGCATGGCCCGGACCGGGGTCGCGTCCGCGCTGTCGGCGGAGTACTGGTTGAACGCCCACCGGTCGTAGGCCGAGGAGTAGTAGAGCTCGAACCCGGGCTTCTCCGTACCGGCCTGCGCCGCGATGATCGCCGCGTGGTCCGGCTTGGTGTCGGGCATCTTCGCCCAGGCGGACACGGAGAAGCTGCGCTCGGTGTCGGTGTGGGGAGCGGCGGTCTTGCCGTAGTCGTCCACACCGTCCAGGGTCAGGGCGTTGCCGCTGATCCCCCGGTTGCCGGTCGTGGCCCCGCCCTGGAAGGTGAGGGGCTGGGTGTCGGAGTAGCCCGAGACCTTGGTGGCTCCGGCGGGCTCGTCCAGGGGGAACACCATGCGTGCGGTGCGGCCGTTCCCGATCGGCTGGTGCTGATACAGCCGGGTCACCTCGGTGGCGCTGACCGGCTTGTCGAAGATCCGCAGGTCGTCGATGCTTCCGGGGAAGAAGTTGGTGACCGTGCCCCGCAGGTTGGCCGCACCGATCTGGAGACCTCGCCGCGCGTTCCACGCCGTGGTGTACGGGGTGGAGCCCGCGAGCACACCGTCCACGTACAGGCGCAGTTCCTTCACGCTGCCGGAGTACACGCCCACCAGGTGGGTCCACTTGCCGGCGACCGCGTCACCGGCGGCGGGAGCCATGGCACGGGCGATACCGGCGTCAGCGGTGTCCGCGGTGTACTGGTTGAAGACCCACCGGTTGTAGCCCTTCGAGTAGTACATCTCGAATCCGGGGCTGTAGTTCCCGGGCTGGGTGGCCACGACAGCCGCCCCGTCGGGAATGGCGTCCAGCTTCACCCAGGTCGACACGGAGAAGCCATTGGCCGTGTTGACCGTGGGGACACCGGTGGCGGCGTATCCGTCGGTGCCGTTGAAATGCAGGGCGGTTCCGTCGGAGGCGCCCTGCTCACCGGCCGTCACCCCGCCGTACAGCACCGCTTCCCGGGCCGGGGTCGAGCCCTGCGCCTGGGCCGCGCCGGCGCTCTCGTCGAATTGCCACGAAGCACGTTCGAGCTGCCCCGAGGTGACCCGGAAGCGGTATCCGGTGGGCGCGGAGCGGTTGCCCGCCGCGTCCAGGGACGACACGTACAGGGTGTTGAGCCCGATGCGCGGCGGCAGCGCGCTGATGCTCTTCGCCGCCCCGCCGGTCGTGCTGAGCACGTTCTTGCCGGTCGGCTCGACGTTGAAGTCGTACCAGTACTTCGTCACCTGGCTCTCACCGGCCGTCATGGTGAAGGTGCCGTACTGCCCCAGTCCGTCGTACCAGGGATCGCTGGGATCCGCGGGGTCGGAGGCGGGGTACTCGTTCGAGGCGATGGCCGGCGACTTCGGCGCCGTGGTGTCGTAGAAGAAGTAGCAGGCGGTCGCGTCACCGGCGTGCGACCAGGGCGAGTACTGCGCCCCGTCGTAGGCACGCGCGTACCAGCTCACCTGCTTGTCCTTCGGAATCGACGTCGGCAGGCTGATCGAGAAGTTGTCACCGGACTTCTTCGACGTCGTGCGCGCCGGGCTCCACGATCCGCCGTCCCACTTGGCCTGGAACTGCACGGACACGCTGTCGCCGTCCGGGTCCGTGACCCCGTTGGCATAGATGAGGCCCAGGGAGCGGACCCGCGGCGCGCTGGAGGGAGCCTTGCAGACCCCGCCGTACTGCATGGTCAGCTGCGACATCTTGATCTGCGCCGGAGGGCGGTTGTACTTCACCCGCAGGAACGCCTTGTCCGAGAACCGCTTCCAGGCGTACCCGTCGGTCTCGCTGGCCGCCTGCAGCCCGAACGTCATCGTGGACGCCTTGCTGGTCGCCGCGGACTGAACAGCCGCCTTCACGTCGAACTCGGCGTCCTTCGCCGCGCAGCCCGAGTAGCCGTAGGCGAAGGAGTCGGAAGCGAGCTTCTTCATCCAGAAGCCGGAAGCGTTCTGCGCATTCCACGTCGTGGAGGACGAGATGTCCTTCGTCTGCCACAGCTCCACGCTCCGGGCCGAGCACGAAGCCGACCACGTGTTGCGGACCACGAACTCCGCGGACAGGATCGACTTCCCCGCGAACTTCGACACCGGTATCCGGTAGAACAGCCGCTTGGTGTCGTTGGGCTGGCAGTACGACCAGTCGCAGTAGCCCATTCCGGCGTCCGGGTCACCGTTGAACTTCCATTGCGGCGAGGACGCCCAGTACTTCGACGCCATCGTCCACGCGCTGGCCCGCGGCGAGTACCACTGCGGATCGATGTACACGGGGTACGTGGTGTCCGCGCCCTTCAGCACATCCGCGTCCGGGGTCAGCACCAGTTCCTTCTGCCCGGCGGGGATGTCGACGCCGACGTCCCCCAGCTTGCCGGACTCCGCCGCTCCGGGCTCGCGGTCCTCGCCCTGCGCGGCCGCTCGCACGCCACGGGCAGCAGCCGTGGACGCACCCGTGCTGGAGTCCCACATCATCGGCTTCGGGGCCTCGAAGACAGCACCCTTCGCACCGGCGTCGACCGCCTGCAGTCCGCCCCCGGCCGTCTCCTTGACCTCGACGCCGTCCGTGGCGAGCTTCAGCCGCAGTTCCGCGAGCTCCGGGCTCTTCGCCGCCTCGGCCGTCTTCACCACCAACAGCTGGGTGAACCCGTCCTCCTGAGCGGTCATACGCAGATCGACGTCCGGGAGCACGGACGGATACGTGGCGACGGCCCCGGCCAGCTCCGGCTCGGGCAGGGGCGCGGGCCAGGACAGGCTCAGCGTCCGCCCGGCACGCGCGATGCGTACCAGCGGACTCCTGTCACCTCCGCCCGAGAACTCCACGCCCATGGACACCGACTTGGGAGCGACCATGCCCGCCCCGGTCGCCACCAGGTCCGTGTCCACGCGCTTCCACGCATCGCCGCTGCGCACCCATACCGGCCGCAGGTACTCGCGCGCTTCCAGGCCCCCGTCCGGGGTCGCGAACACCTCGCTGCTCTCCCGGCGCATCGAGACCACCTCGACCGCTGCACCGGTGCGTTCGGCCTTCGCCAGAGCATCGGCCTCGCTCAGCGGAGCGCTGCCGCCCGTGGCCGCCGCGCTCTTCACGGACCGCGGCGCCTGCGCGACCGCCGCACCCGCCAGCGGGAGCATCCCCACGGTCAGCCCCGCGCCCAACAGGGCCGCTAGGGCCCCACTCCCGGCTCTGCGCCGGGTCCACATTCTCTCCACAGCCCACCCACATGGTTCTCAAATGATTCGCATTGAAATAACGCCAGGTCAGGGCGGTGCGTCAACAGACGGAACCAGACAATCCGGCTACGCGAACCGAGGCGGAAGTGACCTTCGCCACATGCGCAAAATGGTTGTACGGCGCAAGGAAACGATTGGGGAACGCTTCGGCCGCCGGGCGGCCAAAGCCCTGGTCACACGCCCCGGAGGGGCCGGACACAAGGCCCCGGGCCTCGCCATCTGCCGCCGCCCGTGGCCGAATCAGGGCCAGGGCGGGCACTCCGGGCACTCCGGGCGCTCCGGGTGCCCTGGGCACTCGGGGAACGCCGGGCACTCCGGTAGCGCCGGGAATGAAGGAAGCGGCACCCGCGGCGAACCGCCGGATGGAGCCAGGCGAGCTCCCCGCCGACCGTGCTGGCTGACTTCGCCCAGGGCCTGGCCGGGCGGGGATGCCCCGCGGCCGAAGCGCGTCGCACCATCACCGGAGCGGCTGACCGGCCCGGCAGGGAGTCGCGCCCTCCCGGATTCCGGATTCCCGGCCGCGGGAACGGACCGGGCCCCCGGCCCGCGCGGAACGGCGCGGTTAATCTCTGCGTGCCGGGAGATTTCGGGGGCCGTGGAAGGTCAGTGCGCATGGACTTTCGTCAGATCCAGTACTTCAGGGCCGTCGTGGAGGCCGGTTCGGTCTCGCAGGCCGCCAAGAACCTGAACATGACGCAGCCACCGGTCAGCCATGCCATCGCGAAGCTGGAGGGCGAGCTCGGCGTGCGCCTCCTGGAGCGTACGGCGAAGGGGGTCCACCCCACCCAGGCCGGGCTCTACCTGCTGTCCAAGGGCGAGCGCCTGGTGGCCGACCGGGACCGCGCCGTGGAGACGCTGAAGCTGATGGGCGAGGGTGCGGTCGGGGACCTGCGCATCGGTGTGGAGCCCATGGTCATCAACGAGATCGTCGCCGACGTACTGGCCGAGTTCCTCGACCAGGTCCCGGGCGCCCGCGTCAGCCTGACCGACGTCACCCCCGACCTCATCGTGCAGGGAATCCGGGACGGCCGACTGGATATGGGGTGCATCCCCTTCGGCCCCAGCCAGTTCGCCGGATTCGTCACCGATTTCTGCGACTCCTATCCCGTCCTGGGAATTGATATCAAGCTCGCCGTCCCCCGGTCCCGCGCCCGCGAGGACCACTCCGGCGGAAAGGGATGGGGGCGCTGGATCATCCCCTATCGCATTCCCGCGTTCACAGGAATGCCCGAGGTCGTCGAGAACGCACTCGTGGGTGACGAGACCTTCGAGGTGCTGGAGGTCTCCACGCCGCAGACCGCCGTCGCCTTCGTGGCCGCCGGGCTCGGCGTGGCCCCCGTGACCCAGCGGATCGCGGGCCGGACGGACGCGGTGGCCCTGCTCGACCCCCCACACTGGCTCACCCCGATGCAGGCCACGCTGCTGTGGCGGCGGGACGCCGAGATCAGCCCGCTGATGCGGCACTGGCTGGAGGCGACCCGCGTCGTCGCCGAACACCGGCGCGCGCTCAGGCCGTGAGCCGGACGGGGTGAGAGCCCCGCCGAAAGGCCGCCATACACAAAACTATGGCCCCCTCCATTGCGCCCGGTATGGAGTGCGTGGAAGAAATCGGGGGAACATCTCGCACAACGAGATGCATCCACTGTGACCTGCCTCACTCCCTGGCTGGCCCAGTCGGCCCTTGTCTGGCCCCCCTTCGCAAGAAGTGCCTGTTCAGAGGCCATACGCCTGCCGTTCACCGAGCAACGGCCGCCTTCTCCGCCGCCCCTCTCGCGCCCCTTGCCCGCTCACGGAGCTATTGCCCGGCCCTAACCCCCGTGGAAGCCTTCCGGCAATTCGACGCCGCAGGCAACTACGGATCGGCACATCACATCCCTTTTCGCGGGCAGCTGATCACGCATGACCTGAATCCGGTGTGATCCATTTCCGTCGGGGAGAAGATGGGGTTTTCGTTCCATGAACACGGAAAATGCAAATCAGTCGCCTTCCGGCCGCACCGGCCGTGAAAGCATCCCCTTTACCGGCACCGAGTATCTGGAGAGCCTGGACGACGGGCGCGAGGTCTGGATCTACGGTGAGCGTGTCGAGAACGTCGCGGAGCACCCCGCGTTCCGCAACTCGGCCCGCATGATCGCCCGCATGTACGACGCGCTGCACGACCCGGCACGCAAGGACGTCCTCACCTCGCCCACCGAGGACGGCGGTTTCACCCACCGCTTCTACCAGGCTCCGAAGACCGTCGAGGAGCAGGTGGCCTCGCGTGACGCGATCGCCGAGTGGCAGAAGATCGCCTGGGGCTGGATGGGCCGCTCACCCGACTACAAGGGCTGCTTCCTCGGCACACTGGGCGCCAACGCGGAGTTCTACCGCGGCTTCGAGGACAACGCACGCCACTGGTACCGCAAGGCCCAGCAGAAGACCTGGTACATCAACCACGCGATCATGAACCCGCCGGTCGACCGCGGCCTCGGCGCCGACGCGGGCAAGGACGTGTTCGTCCGGGTCACCCGGGAGACCGACGCGGGCTTCTACGTCACCGGCGCCAAGGTGGTGGCCACGGGCTCGGCCCTGACCCACTACACCTTCGTCGGCCATGTCGGCCAGGTCGCCGTGCAGGACCCGGCCTTCTCGCCGGTGTTCATCATGCCGACGAACTCCCCCGGCGTGAAGCTGCTGTGCCGCACGTCCAACGAGTACCGGGCCGCCGTGCTGGGCAGCCCGTTCGACTATCCGCTGTCCAGCCGGCTGGACGAGAACGACGCCATCCTGGTCCTCGACGACGTGTTCATCCCCTGGGAGAACGCGTTCATCTACAACGACCTGGAGCAGGCCAACAAGTACAACATCCACTCCGGATACCTGGAGCGCGCCTCCCTGCACGGCTGCACCCGCTTCGCCGTCAAGATGGACTTCCTGGTCGGCATGCTGTCCCGTGCCCTGGACGTCACCGGCGCGGGCCAGTTCCACGGCGTCATGTCGCAGCTCGGCGAGGTCATCGCCTGGCGCAACACGTTCTGGGCGCTGTCGGACGCGATGGCGAAGAGCGCGGTGCCGTGGAAGGGCGGCATGATCCAGCCCGACCCGCACTTCGCCGGTGCGTACCGGGTGATGAACCAGCTGGCCATGCCGAAGGTCAAGAACATCATCGAGCAGGTCGTGGCCAGCGGGCTGATCTACCTCAACTCGCACGCCGACGACTTCAAGACCCCCGAGATCCGCGGCTATCTGGACACCTACGTGCGAGGGACCGGCGGCATCGACGCGGAGGAGCGCGTCAAGGTCATGAAGATGCTGTGGGACTCCATCGGCACCGAGTTCGGGGCCCGCCACGAGCTGTACGAGATCAACTACATCGGCAGCAACGACGTGACCCGGCAGACCAACCTCTTCGGCGCGCGAGGCAGCGGCCTCCTCGACTACTGCAAGGACTTCGCGCAGAGCGCCATGGACGAGTACGACCTGGACGGCTGGACCGTGCCCGACCTGGTCGCACCGGACGACGTCAGCATCCTCAGGAAGCGCTGACCTCCCGCGGGCTCCCGGTCAAAGGAGCCCGCCAGGGACCGTGCCGTACCCCTCACACCACCGTCACGCCGACGCCGTCCGGCTTCGAAGCGGGGCACCCGGCTCGGATGCCGTACGACGCACCGCGGACGGCAGCCGGACGGCACGGCCCCTTCACCGGCGACGAACCGAGCGCGCCACCGCGCTCCCACCCACCCCAGGAGGACCCGTGGCCACGGCAATCGATGCTGCCCACGTCACCTACGAGGCGCCTGATCTCCAGGTGATGGAGAAGTTCCTCACCGCGTTCGGCATGACCAGGGCCGAGGGCAGCGACGACCGGACGCTGTACATGCGGGGAACCGGAACCCAGCACCACATCCACGTCACCCGCAAGGCCGCCAAGCAGCGCTTCATCGGCGCCGCGATCGAAGTCGCCACCTATCAGGACCTGGTCGAGCTCGCCGCCAGGCCGGGATCCTCCCCGATCACCGAGTCGACGGAGCCCGGCGGCGGCCGGGCGGTCTCGATGACCATGCCGGACGGCATCGAGATCCGGGCGATCTGGAACCGGGACAAGGCGGAGCCGGTCGTGGACCGGGAACCGTTCGTCATGAACAACATCCGGGACAAGAACCGGGTGAACTCCTTCGTCCGCCAGCCCGTCGCGCCCTGCACCATCGCCCGGCTCGGCCACTTCGTGCTCCATGTGAAGGACCACGACGCGTCCATGGCCTGGCTGAACGAACGCTTCAACTTCCTGCCCTCCGACTACTTCCTGCCGCCGGGACAGGACGGCCCCGTCGTCGGCACCTTCGTCCGGCTCGACCTGGGCGAGCAGCTGGTGGACCACCACTTCATGCTCGTACTCCAGTCGGACTGGGTGGGTGTGCACCACAGCGCGTTCGAAGTCACCGACATGGACGCGGTCATGTCCTCGCACGACTACCTCCTCCAGCAGGGCTACAGCCTGGACGTCGGGGTCGGCCGCCATCTGCTCGGCAGTCAGATCTTCGACTACTGGAAGGACCCGTTCGGCTTCCGCATCGAGCACTACACCGACGGCGACACCGTGGACGGAAGCCACCGGCCCGGAAGATTCAACGGCACCGCCAGCGACACCACGCAGTGGGGGAACCGTCCGCCGCTGGAGTTCTTCCAGTGAGCGCCGAACAGCGCGCGGAGCGCGCCGAACCCCTGCCGACGACGTCCGGTGAGCCACTGCCAGGGCCCGTCCATGAACCCCTGCCGACGACGTCCGGTGAGCCACTGCCGGGGCCGGTCCACGAACCCCTGTCATCGACCGTCCGCGAGCAACTGGCGCGGGCCGGCTCGTCCACCGTCGCCAACATGCTGCTCCGGCACGGCCTGCGCAACGTCCTGATGGCCGGGGTCCGTCCCCTGACCAGAGGCGGGGCGCCGATGGTGGGGCCCGCCAGCACGCTGAGGTTCATCCCGGCCCGCGAGGACCTGGACAGCCTCGCCGCCTACGCGAGCAGTGCGCATCTGCACCGGCGCGCGATCGAGGAGTGCCCGTCCGGCGCGGTGCTCGTGATCGACGCGTTCGGCTCCAGGGCGGGGGCGTCCATGGGCGACATGATGGCGGCGCGGCTGAGGCGGCGCGGTGTGTCCGGTGTGGTCACGGACGGCGGATACCGGGACTCCGGCGCCATCGCCGGGACCGGGCTGCCCTGCTTCCACCGGGGCAACGCGCCCGCGGCGACGCCTCTCGCCCTGCACCCGGTCGCGCTCGACGAGCCGGTCGGCTGCGGCGGAGTGGCGGTCTACCCCGGCGACGTGGTGCTGGGCGACGACGACGGGGTCGCGGTGATCCCCCGCCATCTGGCCGCCGAGGTCGCGGCCCAGGCCGCCGACGCCGCCGCGTACGAGGAGTTCGCGGCCCTGGGGATCCGGCGCGGGCGGTCCCTGTTCGGGCTGTTCCCCGGCACGCCGGAAAGCCGTCAGGAATACGACACATGGGTGGCATCGGGCCGCCCGGACTGGGAGTGAGACAGTGAACATCGACCCCGCGGACACGAAGTCCCTTGAGGTCCTGGTCCACGCCGCCGATCTCGACGACGCGAGCTGGATCGACTACCCCGACTACGGGTTCCGCCAGTACTTCCTCTTCAAGAACCCCAAGACCGGCGCCAGCATCGCCCTCCTGGAGTACGAGAAGGGCGGCACGATCCCGACCCGGCACACCCACGCCTCGAACCAGTTCATGTACTGCCTCGAAGGCGACTACGAGTACACCGACTCCGGCCTGCGGCTGCGCCCCGGTTCGTTCTACATGAACCCGAAGGACCACCCCCACGGCCCGACGCTCGCCCACGAGCGCAGCGTGCTGATCGAGATCTACGACGGCCCGCACTACTACGAGAAGCCCGAGTACCACACCGACGAGACGATCGGGGACTTCCTTGCGAAGGACTGAGGTGCTGAGGCACAGCCAGGAACCAGGCACGCGCCGGACCCCCGGCCCCGGCGGGAAGCGAGGAGAGTGACGATGACCGAGACCACCCGCACGCACGGCACGACCGGTGAGGCCGTGGCCCTGTTCGACACCGAGAGGGTACGGGCCGCGTTCGGCCTGGACCAGGTGCATTCCGGCACCTACACGGACTCCCTCGGCTGGGGCCCCGTCGAGGACCGCCCGCTCATCGAGGCCGTCTGCCCCGCCGACGGCACGACCGTGGGACAGATCGCCGCCTCCGACGCCGGGGACTACGAGCGCGTCGTCGCCGCGGCCGTCGAGACACAGAAGAAGTGGCGGATGGTTCCGGCGCCGCGTCGCGGTGAGTTCGTCCGCCGGATCGGCCAGCTGATCGAGGAGAACATCGACCAGCTGGCAGCCGTCGTCTCCCTCGACACCGGCAAGTCGACGATGGAGGCCAGGGGCGAACTGCGCGAGGCCGTCGACATGTCCACGCTGGCCGCGGGCCAGGCGCGGATGCTGTACGGCTTCACCCAGCAGTCGCAGCGCGCCGAGCACCGCATGTACGACCAGTGGCTGCCGCTGGGCGTGATCGGCCTGATCAGCGCGTACAACTTCCCGGCCGCCGTCTGGGCGCAGAACGGGTTCCTCTCCGCGATCGCGGGCAACACCGTGGTCTGGAAGCCGAGCCCCAAGGTGCCGCTCACCGCCATCGCGGTGCAGAAGCTGGTCAACCAGGCCGCGGCGGAGATGGGATGCGAGGGCGTCTTCTCGCTGTTCATCCCCGCCGACAACACCGTCGCCGAGCGGCTGATCGCCGACACCCGGGTCGCGATGATCTCCTTCACCGGCTCCACGGGCGTCGGACGCAAGGTCGCCGAGATCGTCGGTTCGACGCTCGGGCGCCGGTACCAGCTGGAGTGCTCGGGCAACAACGGCTGCATCGTCGATGAGACCGCCGATCTCGAACTCGCGGCGAAGGCACTGACGTTCGGCGTGGTCGGCACCACCGGCCAGCGCTGCACCAGCACCCGCCGGGTCATCGCGCACCGCAGCGTCGCCGACCGGCTCGTCGAGCTGATGAAGAAGGCCTTCGACCAGATCACCATCGGCGATCCGAGGGATCCGGAGACCGTCGTCGGCCCGCTGATCGACGCCCAGGCGGTGGCGGACTACCGCGACGTCCTCGCCCGCGCCGAGCTCGACGGAGCCACCGTGGCGTACGGCGGCAAGGTGATGGACCGTCCGGGGCTCTTCGTGGAGCCCGCGATCGTCACCGGTGTGGAGCCGCACTTCGAGATCGCCCAGTCCGAGACCTTCGTCCCGATCGTCTCCGTACTGGTCTACGACGACCTCGACGAGGCCATCGAGATCCACAACGGCGTGGCCCAGGGCCTGGCCTCGGGCATGCACAGCACCAACCTGAACCACATCGAGACCTTCCTGTCCGCCCGGGGCAGCGACTGCGGCATCGTGCGCGTGAACATGGGCACCACGGGTGCCGACGTCGGCGCCGCCTTCGGCGGCGAGAAGGAGACCGGCGGCGGGCGCACGGCCGGTTCCACCGCCTGGCAGGGATTCATGCGGCGCCAGAGCGTCTGCGTGAACTGGGGCGGAACATCCGCCTGGGACAGCCGAATCGACCTGTGAGGACCACAGCAACCATGAAGAAGGAACGTTTCTTCTCCACCGCCGTCCGTGAACCGGCGGACCGGACCTGGTCGAACTGCCTCCGCGTCGACGACCTGATCCTGGTCTCCGGCATGACCGCGCGCGGCCAGGACGGCGAGACCCTCCTCGGCGGCACCGCCTACGAGCAGTCCAGGGTCGTCTTCCAGAAGATCAAGGACCTGGTCGAGGCGGCGGGCGGCGCCATGGACGACGTCGTCAAGATGACCATCTTCGTCACGCACATGAGCGACAACGCCCAGGTGTGGAAGGCCCGCGAGGAGTTCTTCACCGGCGACTTCCCGGCCTGCTCGCTGGTCCAGGTCGCCGCCCTGGCCAAGCCGGACATCCTCGTCGAGATCGAAGCCATCGCCATCGCGGGCTGCAGCACGGACTGACCGAATCCGGCGGTACCCGGCGCGTTCCCCCGCGGAACGCGCCGCGGGCGCCCCCTCTCCTTCGATGGGTAGGAACTGTGTCGTCATCACCAACGAATCTGCCGAGATCCACCGACTCGACGCTGGCCGCCGCGGCTGAGGACCACTCCCTGGCCCGCGTCCCGGCGGCCGAGCGCCGCAGCGGCTACCAGCTCGCCCTCAGCCCGGTCAGTGTCGCCACCGCGCTCGTCGTCTTCGCCATCGCGGGCTTCACCGTCGTCCTCGCCGGTTTCACCGTGGGGCTGATCGTCGGTGTCCTCGTCGCGGCCTTCGGGGTCTTCCTCGGCAAGGCACTCGGCCGGATGGCCTTCGAGACCGGCATGTCCAGCACGATCACCTCCCGGTTCTTCGGGTTCGGCCTGCGGGGATCCTCGATCGGCTCGGCGATCTTCGCATTCATGATCCTCGGCTTCCTGGCCATGGAATCGGCCCTGCTCTACCAGGGCACCCTGCTGATGTTCGGCCTGCCCGACTCCTGGACGACGCGCGTCCTGCTCTACGGCCTCATGACCCTGCTGTGGATCGGGCTCGCCGTCTTCGGGCTCAAGCTCGCGCTGCGCGCCTCCGGAGTCCTGACGGCGGTCACCCTCCTCGTCACGATCTACATGATCATTCACATCTACGTGATCGAGGGCGCCGACCCGATGGACGTGTTCCGCTACGCGGGCGTCGTCCCCGGGGGCTGTGGCCGAAGTTCGAGGCCGCGATATCGCTCATGGGCGCGACAGCCGGGACCATCGCCCTCGTCACCACGGACTTCGCCCGCTACTGCCGTACCCGCCGCGACGTCACGGTCCTGGCCGCAGCCGGTCCGATCACCCAGAACGTCCTGATGACCGTCCTGGGTTCACTCGTCGTCATCGGCGGCATGCCCGATGTCGTCACGTACCTCATGGACCACGACAAGAACATGAGCGCGCAGGCGGCGGGCGCGGCCGGCGGCGACCTCGTCATGCAGAACACCGGCGCCTTCTTCGTGATCTTCGCCGCCTGGATGGGCTTCGTCACCATCTACGCGGCACAGGCCAAGGCGCAGGCCATCAACGCCTACTCCGGCTCGCTCTCCCTGGTCAACCTGGTCAACGCCCTCACCGACAGGAAACCGGGCCGGGCGGCGATGGTGGTCGTCGGAAACGTCATCGCCCTGGTGATGATCGGCGCCGGGATCCTGGAGAAGTTCTCCACCTACCTCGCCTACCTGGGCGCCATGACGCTCGGCATGTGCGGCGTGATGATCGCCGACTACTACCTGGTGCGCCGGGCGCGCTACGACAGCCGCACCCACCGGGTGGAGAAGTGGGACTGGGCCGGAGTCCTCACGCTGGTCGTGTCCGCCTCCCTCGGCATGGTCCTGATGGCCACCGACGTCTTCGCCCTCGGCTTCCTGGTGTCGTTCGTCTCGGCGCTCCTGCTGTACCCGCTGCTGCGGACCTGGCTGCCCGAGGGGACGGGCACCTCCTTCGCCGCGGCCGAGGACGCCGTCGACGAAGCCCTCTGACCCCTTGAGGTCCTCACCCGCTCCTCCTCTTCCGCCTCCCCCTCCCCCCTCCCCGCTCCGGCCCCGCACACGGGCCCCGCGACTCATCCAGAAGGTTCGCCCATGACCGACATCATGTGGGACGCCGAGATCTACGAGAAGGCTGCCGACACCACAGCGGCCCCGTCGCACGCCACGTACCCTCCGCTCCCCGATCCCCGCCAACTCCGCAACACCCTGGGCAACTTCGCGACCGGCGTCGTCGTCCTCACCTACCGGTCGGGCCATGACCACTACGGCGTCACCGTGAACTCCTTCACCTCGGTGTCCCTGGACCCGCCGCTGGTGCTGGTGTCCATGCAACGCACCTCGCGAGCCCTCACCCACCTGCTGGAGCGCCCCTTCGCGGTCAACGTCCTCGGTGACAACCAGCTCGGCACCGCGCTCCACTTCGCGGGCAAGCCCCAGGACCGGCCCGTCGACTGGATCACGGACGGCCCGGCGCCCCGCATCGGCGGCTCGCCCGCCTACTTCCAGTGCACTCCCTGGGCCGGATACGACGGTGGCGACCACGTCCTGGTGCTCGGCCGTGTGACGGCCTACGGGCAACAGGACGACGCCCGCCCCCTGCTCTTCTACCGCGGCCAGTGGAGCGCACTGGCCCAGGAATCCGAGGACGGCACCGCGAACGGCGCCCGGCCCGAAAGGACCCGACCGTGACCCGCCCCGCCACCGGCACGCCCCGCGACTTCGCCGCCCTCCTGGCACGGCTGGAAGCCATCCGCCCCCTCCTGCTGAGGGAGGCCTCCGACAGCGAGCGGCTGCGCCGCCCGACGCCCGCCGTCCAGGACGCCCTGCGCGACAGCGGAATCCTCAGGCTGACCGTGCCCGCCGAACTCGGCGGCCTGGACGCCTCCCCGCTCCAGGTCCTGGAGGTCATGGAGAAGCTGTCCCACGCGGACGCCTCGCTGGGCTGGCTCGTCCGGGCCCTGACGAGCGAGACCGCGACGGCCGCCGCCCACCTGGGAGACGAGGCCGTGGCCGCACTGTTCGCCGACGGCGCGGACCCACTGGTGGCGGGACAGTCCGCTTCGTTCACCGGCCGGGCCGTGCGCGTCGCGGGCGGCTACCAGGTCAGCGGCGTATGGCAGTTCGCCCCCGGCGCGTCCATGGCCACACACCTCAACCTCGCCGCCACGGTCGAGGGAACCGGGGAACGGGTGGTCTGCCTCGTCCCCCGGTCCGCCGTACGGATCAGCGACAACTGGAACGTGCTGGGACTGCGCGCGACCGCCAGCCTGGACTACCGGGCCGAGGACGTACCGGTCGAGGACGCGTACGTGTACGGCATCGGCCCGGACCACGTCCGCCGGGGTCACCCCGCGAACCGGCTGAGCCCCGCCCTCTGCGCCGGTCTGCACCAGGCCGCCTGGTCCCAGGGCGTCGGCCGCCGCATGCTCGACGAACTGCGCGAACTGACCCTGCGCAAGGACCCGGCGCAGGAGTCCCCGGTCACCAGCGACGAGTTCTTCGGCGAGTTCGCCCGCCACTTCTCGCACGTGCGCGGCACGATGGCGCTGCTCCGCGAGACCTGGCACGAGAACGAGTCGACGCTCTCGACCGGGGCGCGCCTCAGCGACGAGCAGGAGACGATGTCGCGCCTCGCGTGCAGTCTCTCCGGCCGGACCGCGGTGGAGATCAGCCAGCTCGTGCACCGGTTCGCCGGAGCGCGGGTCATGCGGGACGGCGTGCTGCAGCGCTTCTTCCGCGACAGCCACGCCGGGAGCCAGCACCGGGGCTCCTCACACATCGTGACGCAGAAGTGCGGACGCATGCTCTCGGGCACCCTGCCCGCCGGTGCGCACTGGGGATTCTTCGACCTGGTCGTCCCCGGGCACCCCGCCGCCGACGCCTGAGCACGCCCCGCGGAACCAGGAGGACAAAGACATGAAACTGGCAACCGTGCGCACCGCCGACGGAACAGTCGCGGCCCGGCTGGACGGCGACGCGTTCACCGAGATCCGCGGCCACGCCGACCTCGGTGCCCTGCTGCGCGACGAGAACTGGCACCGGCTCGCGGCCCACGCCGACGGGCGCCGCATCCCGGCCGCCGGGGCCGAACTCGGCACGGTCGTACCGAACCCCTCGAAGGTGCTGTGCACCGGCCTCAACTACACCGGGCACATCGAGGAGATGGGCCGGGGACTTCCCGCCCACCCCACGCTCTTCGCGAAGTTCGCCGACACCCTGACCGGCCCGGCCGACCCCGTGTCAGCCGTGCCGGAGGACCCCGAGATGGACTGGGAGGGCGAACTCGCCGTCGTCATCGGCCGCACCGCGTACCGGGTGACCGAGGACGAGGCGGCCGGTTGCATCGCCGGATACACCGTCGCCAACGACATCTCGATGCGCGGCTGGCAGTACCGCACCACGGAATGGCTCCAGGGCAAGATCTGGGCCCGCTCCACCCCGGTGGGCCCCGTCCTCACCACACCCGACTCCTTCGACCCCGCCACCGCGACGCTGCGCACCACCGTCAACGGCACAACGGTCCAGGAACACGCGGTCGACGACCTCCTGTTCGCCCCTGCCCGGCTGATCGCGTACATCTCCACCATGCTTCCCCTCCGCCCCGGCGACCTCATCCTCACCGGCACCCCCGGCGGCGTGGGCCGCGCCCGCACCCCACGCTGGTACCTGAAGACCGGCGACGTGGTCGAGGTGAGCATCAGCGGCATCGGCACCCTGACCACCCCCATCACCTGACCCGTTCCCCGCCGCCGGGCCCGGCACGACGGTGCAGACGGAGTTCCCCTGCCGCGCGGATGACGGCGGGGGGTGCCACCGAGCCAGGGAGGCGCTGCCGGAGAAACCGACGAGGATCCGCCCCCGCCCGGACCGGCGCACAGCGGCGGTCCCCCACCCGGTCATTACCTCTGGCGTAATCGACCACGCTCGCCTGCTGAGGCAGCGTGGTGCACGTCAACGAGATCCCGGCCGAGGGGTCCGGCACCCCGTCCCAAGGAGCGACCATGCCCGTCACGTCAGCTGGCACCACCGCGAGTTCCGTCGCCGAGACCACTCGCCAGGTCGTCCAGGAGTTCCTCGCCGCCCGGATCGCCGGGGACGTCGAGCGGCTCGTCACGCTCTTCGCGGACGACGTCGACTGGCTGCTCGCCGAGAACCCCGTCGTCCCGTGGATCCGGCCGCGCTCCACCGGAGCCGAATGCGCCGCCCAGTTCACGGAACTGGCCGCGCACACGGTGGCCGAGGACACCCGGGCCTCCGTCGACACGTTCCTCGTCGACGGCACCGACGCCGTCCTGATGGGGTACGTCTCGGGGACCGTGCGCGCGACGGGGAAGTCCTTCGAGGGCCCCTTCGCGCTGCGCCTCACCGTCGAGGAGGGCCGGATCACCCGGCATCACCTCTACGAGAACAGCGTGTCGATCGCCGAGGCGTGCACCCCGTCCTGAGCCCCCGCGTTCCGGCCCCGGCCGGTGCCGGGCAGGCCCTCGGCAGAAACGGTCCGCTCGCCCAGCGGTCGGCAGGAACCGCAGCCCTGCTCTCCCACCACCACATCACCACATAGGCCGGGTGGGGCGGGTTGTACCCGGACACACGGGCTGCGGGCTGCGGTCTCCGGCGGGATATCGACTGCCCGGGTGGGGCGGGTTGTACCCGGACACACGGGCTGCGGCCTCCGGCGGGATGCCGACTGCGATCAGAGCCTCGTAGCCCTGGCGGGCGCGCTCCTGCGCAGCGGCCTCCTCCTCTGCGGCCTTCCGGGCGTTCGCCGCCTCAATCGCGGCCACACCCTCGTTGCACTCGGCCTCGGTGATCTCCACCGCGCCCTCGGGAGGAGAGGGCGGGTGCCCGGTCCCCCCGTACGTAGCCGCGCCCAGCCCTGCCCCGACCGGATGCCGTGCGCCCGTAACCGCCGTGCCCCATGCGGGAGTCCTCTCCCCGGCCGGACATCCCGCGCAGCGCCACCTCCCCCGCGCCTCCGCCGCCGCCGGTCATCTGCCCCGACCTGCTGGAAGGCGCGGCAACACCGTTCGAAACCGTGCTGCTCGCGCCGGAGTCCATCCCGTCCGTACCGGGATGCCCGCCAGCCGCGGTGACCACCCCACCGAAGCTCGGCGCGCCGCCTGCGCCGCCCTGGGTTGTTGCCGGTCCCGCCTGCCCCGACCACGATGGTCTCGACGCCGCCCAGTGTCCGGCCTCGATCAGGGACTCACCGTATCCGCCGCCAGACGCGCCATGACGCGCAGTCAACTGATGCGCCGAAGCGGACGGCATCGGCCGAGCCGCCGCCTCCTCCCTGCGTCTTGACCCTGATCCCGGGCCAACCGCAGGTCGGTCTTCTTCGTCCGCCGGTCCGCGGCTTCCGCCTGGTCGCTGCCGCGTCCGTGCGCGCGCCAGCCTCCGCCGTCGGGGATGCGGCCTGCCTTCTTCCCATCGACGTGGATCGTGTGGCCGGGCCATCGGGCGTGGGCTTCCCGCGGCTGTCGGCTGGCTTCACCGTCGGGGTCGATGAATCGGCGTCGGTTGAGGCCGATTCTCGGCCAGGTGCCCGCTCACGGCCCTTCGGCCGATCCGCATGCCGGCCCGGTACAGCTCGGAGGCGATCCTGGCCTCGGACCACTTGTGGGTGCGGCGCGGTTCTTCGGTGAGGTCGAGGATCTCGGACGCTGTCGCGGTGGGCTGGTGGCGCGGCGTGGAAGAGCGGCCTTCACGCCCGGGTTCGCCGTGTCGCCGGTATCGATTGACCTGCTTCGATGCACGTGCCCGTGAAATCCCCCTCTCGGCCGCACCGTGGGCGATGGTCTCGTACGGCATCACTCGACGAGCCGACGCCGCCCTTCCACGGTGAGGGGTGCGTCCCTGTGCGTCACGCAGCGGAACCAGGCGCGAAGGCTCGCCGTGACCGGTCCCGCCTGGCAATAGCCTCGGCGACCTCTTGGATGGCGCCGCGAAGGAGGTCACCGTAGGGATCCTGAGGAAGGCTGGGGGCGTGCGTTCCGGCCGCGTTGATGTGCTCGGCGGCGGCTTCGAAGGAGCCGAGTCGGCGGTAGTTGTCGGCGAGGTTGAGGTGCAGGGAGGGGTAGAAGCCGGCGATGTGGAGGCCGGCGTGGTGCTCCTGGACGCGCTGCTCGGTCACGGCGTCGGCAGCGTCCAGGGCCCGGATGTCCCAGGCGAGGGCCTGGGCGGGGTCTTCGTAGAGATCTGCCAGGTAGTGGGCAAGCGAGCAGCGGTGCAGCGGGTCACCGGTGACACCGATCGCAGACCACAGAGCCAGCAGTTTCCGGCGGGCGGAGGCGCTGTTGCCGGCTCGGCCCTCGGCGACGGCGTGGCCTATTGCTTCCATGGCCGGGTCGGGGCTGGCGGGTGTGGTGGTCATGGGCTGTTCCTCGTTGTCTTTCTCAGGCGGAGTGGCCGGACTTGACGGGCATGGCCAGGGTGGTGAGATCGCCGCGGTCGGCAGAGCGGATCGTCACGGGCTGGTCGTGTCCCCTTAGGTCGAGCAGTACGTCGGGACCGATCGCCGTGCTCACGGCGGGGTAGAGCGTGGTCAGCTCGAACCAGATCTGGAGGGCCCGGCCCGCCGCGGTAGCCGGGAGCGGGGTGTCGGGGTGTCCGTCGTCCGCTGACATGACACTCACTCCGTGGTCAGCGACATGCAGCCCGATGTGCTCGCCGGGGTGCTCTTCCAGGGCTCGCAGGAGCAGATCCTTCGAGACGGTCGCGCGAGTCGTGACCTCGCCCAGTGACGCGAGCATCAGCCGGTAGTCGGGAAACTCCTCGGGCAGCAACCGGCAGTGCCGGTCCTCCCGGTCAGCCACGCGGAACCAGATCCCGTGCGAGACCGCTTCCAGTCGCACCAGCGGGCTGCTGCGGCTCGCCGCGACCGCAGCCCGCAGCTCGTCGCCATTGACCGTGCCGGCCCACGTCTGGCTCGGCGGCTCAGTCGGCACCAGGGTTCGGGTGGAGAGCCGGTACCGGTCCGTCGCGGTCAGGGAAACCGCCTCATGACCTGCCTCGATGCGCAGACCGGCGAGTGCTGGCATCCCGGGCTCATACGCGGCCGCGGTCAGGACCTGCTCGACCGCATCCGCCAGCACGGGCCCCTTCACCACCGCGATGGGGAGACCTGGCGCATTGCCGAACGCGGACTTGATGACAGCAGCCTTCTGCTGCACGGCCGCCGCGTTCCCCACGACCTTGGCCACATGCTCATCGAGTAGCCGGGAAGCCTCGTCGGCCCCGGAACCGAGTACCGCCTCGACAGCGGCCAGGGGCATAGCGAGCTCGCGAAGCTGACGCAGCGCGGTCGCCCGGTCCAACTGGTCGGTGCCGTAGTAGCGGTAGCCCGAGACCGGGTCGACCTCGGCAGGGGGCAGCAGCCCGGAGTCGGCATAGAACCGCAACGCGCTGGAGGTCAGACCACTGCGTTGGGCGAAGGCCCCGATCGGCATCAGCTCATCATCTGGCACCGCGCCATCATCAAGCTTCAACCAGCTCGAAGGTCAACACCGACGAGCAGCGTCACCAGCCTCATGGCCCGCGTCAGCCAGCCACCAAAATATCACCATGCGTAACACCATGGTCACAGTCTTTGACCGCCTATGACAACCGCGCTTCTTCGCATCGCTCGGCGGCTTCCTCCGTGCACTCCGGTGCCGACACCGGACCGCTACCGCCGTCGCCGCCGCCACCACATCGATCACCGTCGCGAGCACCGCGGCTGCCCACTACGCGCACACGAGCAATGCCGTGACAGCGCGCCCGGCCAGGCGCGCTGTGGCGGCAACCGCTCCTGACTCCAGCGGCGACAGCACCCTGAACCATCCGAACTACGGAAGAGAACCCGGCCGGCAAAGGAAGCGCCGCGGAAGAATCCGGCGCACATCCGAGCCTGACGTGCTGGCCCCTCTCGCGCAGAGGACGGGCGACCCCATCTCCGCGAACTCCGAAGACGAGCGCTCTGCCAGCATCTCCATGCCGGGCGAACCTGCTGATGCTCCCGCACCCACCGCGCCCAACTCGCCGCCTCCGCCTGGCCAGTCGCCGTCCACGACGCCCAGGCCGCCCACCCCAACCACGAAGCCCGCGTCACCGGCAAGCTCACCCACACTCACGGCCCCGCTGAAGCCTGACACCTGTGACGGCCTGGGAATCAGCCTCTCGCCACTCCTGGAACCCTGCTCCCCCAAGGCGCACAACCCGCTGTTCGACAGCCGATCCACCCCCGCTCCGACGCCTCAGACGCTTCGGGCGAGCAACGGGCGAGCCAGCGATCACGGGAGACGCAGAAAGGCCCCCGCCGACACGGAGGCCTTTGCCTTCTCCCAGGTCAGAACGATTCTGCCTGGGTACTTCTGGTGGGGCGGGTGGGACTCGAACCCACGGCCGACGGATTATGAGTCCGCTGCTCTAACCGGCTGAGCTACCGCCCCTTTTCGGCGTGGCGCGTACATGTGTGCGCGCCGTCTGCCGCAGCATAGCCGGTCATACGATCTCCCGCTCCGGGTGGTCGGCTTCGCATGACCATGAAGACCTCGCCGTGCTCCGCGTGGTTCCGGACGGAGCGAAGTACATGCGAAAGAGTCACACGCATCCCCTCCGTACCACCGTGGCGGCCGTGTGCGGGCATAGGAAAAAGGACCCCGTAGGGTCCTCTTCCGATCTGCTCCCCCGACTGGACTCGAACCAGTAACCCTCCGGTTAACAGCCGAATGCTCTGCCAATTGAGCTACAGGGGATCGCGCTCCCCCGACTGGACTCGAACCAGTAACCTGCCGGTTAACAGCCGGCTGCTCTGCCAATTGAGCTACAGGGGATTGCTGCGTGTGCACCGAACCCGCCCCTCCTGGCTGCTGCCGGGCGGCGCGTGCTCGCTGCGACACATACATTAGCGCAAGCAGGGGGGTGCTTTGCCAATCGGTATCCCCCGGGGTGATCTCCGGTGCCCGCAGACGCGCGGGCAGCACACGTCACAAGGAAGGGTGGCACCCATGCGGTACCGGCTCACGTTCATCGCCGGACTGGCCCTCGGATACGTGATCGGGACACGGGCCGGGCGGGAGCGCTACGAGCAGCTGAAGGACTCCGCGCGCCGGATCGCCCGGAACCCGGCCGTCCGCAACACCGCCGAATCCGCCGCCCAGAGCGGCCGCGACCTGGCCGGAAAGGCGTACCAGGCGGTGAGTGAGAAGGTCGGCGAGAAGGTCGGCGACAAGGTGCCCGCCTCGGTGGCCTCCCGGCTGCGCCCGCGCCGGGACCGCAACGGGAACGGGGAGGACGACTGGGGCACCAGCAATACGTAGACGCGCCCCCGGAGGGTGTCTCGCCCCTGCCGCGCCACGGGTACGGAAAAGCTCCCGCGGTGCGGCAGAATCTTGCGCATGGGCATAGTCGCCGGTCTGGACAGTTCTTCCGCCTTCACACACATCGTCGTCTGCGACGCGGACACGGGCGCCGTGCTGCGCCAGGGGTTCGCCGCGCATCCCGTCGAGGCGAAGGCCACCGAGGTGGACCCGCAGGCCTGGCTGCTCTCGCTCGGCGAGGCCGCCAGCGGCGGGCTGCTCGAAGGGGTGGAGGCCATCGGCGTCTCCGCCCAGCAGCACGGCCTGGTGCCCCTGGACCATCAGGGCAGCCCCGTCCATCCGGCGCTGCTCGGCAACGACAAGCGGGCACAGGCCGCGGCGGCCGACCTGATCGACGGGCTCGGCGGGCGACAGGCCTGGGCCGAGGCGGTCGGCTCGGTGCCGCAGGCCGCACAGCCGGTGGCGAAGCTGCGCTGGATGGCGCGGAGCGAGCCGGAGGCGGCCCGGCGGGTGGCCACGGTGCTCCAGCCGCACGACTGGCTGGTGTGGCAGCTGCTCGGGCGCCCCTCCCGGCGGACCACCGACCGGGGCGCCGCGTCCGGTACCGGCTACTGGTCGGCGCACACCGGGACCTACCGCCCCGATCTGGTGGAGCTCGCGCTCGGGCACCAGGCCGCGCTGCCCGAGGTGCTCGGCCCCTCTGACGCGGCCGGTACGACACCCGAGGGGCTGCTGATCTCCGCGGGGACGGGCGAGACGATGGCTGCGGCGCTCGGGCTCGGGGTCGGGCCTGGTGACGCGGTGGTGTCGCTGGGGGCCTCGGGCTCGGTCATGGCGGTGCACCGGGAGGCACTCTCCGACCCGACCGGGATGATCACCTCGTTCGCCGACGCGACCGGGCAGCACCTGCCGGTGGTGCACACCTCCAACGCGGTGCGGGCGCTGCGCGGCAGTGCCGAGATGCTCGGTGTCGAGGACCTCGACGAGCTCTCCGCGCTGGCGCTGAAATCCACGCCGGGCGCGTCCGGGCTGGTGCTGCTGCCGTACCTGGAGGGCGAGCGGACGCCGCGGCTGCCGCACGCCGCCGGGACGCTGTGCGGGCTGCGGCGCGAGTCGATGAAGCCGGAGCACCTGGCGCGGGCCGCCTTCGAGGGGATGCTCTGCTCGCTGGCCGACGCGCTCGACGTGCTGCGCGGCCGGGGCGTGGAGGTCCGGCGGGTGTTCCTGCTGGGGGCGGCGGCGGCGCTGCACGCCGTGCAGACGATCGCCCCGGCGCTCCTGGGGACGCAGGTGGTCGTTCCGCAGCCCGCGGAGTACGCGGCGCTGGGCGCGGCCCGGCAGGCGGCCTGGGCGCTGGGGGTCTCGCGGGGCACCGCCGATCCGCTCGTCCCCCCGGCCTGGCAGGGGGCCGCCGCGCAGGTGCTGGAGCCGGGTGAGGAACTGGCGGTCGGGAAGGCGGTGCGCCAGCAGTACGCGGCGACGCGGGACCAGATCCATCCGGGGGCGTTCGACCCCGCGAACTAGGGTCTTTCGTTTGGATCAGGCTGGATCAGGGAGCGGGGGCTGGTGCGTGCAGCTGCAAGGCGGAGGAAGGAGCCGACGCGGAGCGTCGGTGACTGACGACAACGCGGCAGATGTGCGCACCAGCCCCCGCGAGCCCGGCATGATCCAAACGAGAGGCCCTAGGGCGGAGACGGCCTGAGCAGCGGGTCCGTGCGGCAGGGCCGGGTACACCGGCGGGGCGACTCCCTCCACTTGTGTACTCGGTCTGTTTTTTGACCTGGTCTTGAGTAAAATCGGTCGCGGCCTCCGTCACCGGTGCCGGAAAATGGATGAACTCCCGACCTCTGCCGACTCCGAGAGACACGCGTGCTCATAAAACTCCTGCGGGCCCATCTCGGTCCGTACAGAAAGCCGATCGCGCTGCTGGTCATCCTGCAGCTGCTCCAGACCTGCGCCAGCCTCTATCTGCCCACCCTGAACGCCGACATCATCGACAACGGTGTCGTGAAGGGTGACACGAACTACATCCTCGAGTTCGGCGGCATCATGATCGCCGTCAGCATCGGCCAGGTGGTCTGCAACATGGGGGCCGTCTTCTACGGCGCCCGTACCGCTTCCGCGCTCGGCCGCGACGTCCGGGCGGCGGTCTTCGACCGGGTGCAGTCGTTCTCGGCGCGTGAGGTCGGGCGCTTCGGAGCGCCTTCGCTGATCACCCGTACCACCAACGACGTCCAGCAGGTACAGATGCTGGTGCTGATGACGTTCACGCTGATGGTGTCGGCGCCGATCATGTGTGTCGGCGGCATCATCATGGCGCTCGGCCAGGACGTGCCGCTGTCGGCGGTGCTGCTGGCGGTGGTGCCGGTGCTCGGCATCGCGGTGAGCCTGATCGTGAAGCGGATGCGTCCGCTGTTCCGCACGATGCAGGAGCGGCTCGACACGGTGAACCGGGTGCTGCGCGAGCAGATCACCGGAAACCGCGTCATCCGCGCCTTCGTCCGGGACTCCTACGAGGAGGAGCGCTTCCGCGGCTCCAACACCGAGCTGACCGATGTGGCGCTGTCCACGGGCCGGCTGATGGCGCTGATGTTCCCGACCGTGATGACGGTGGTCAACGTCTCGTCGATCGCCGTGCTCTGGCTCGGTGCCCACCGCATCGACAACGGCGGCATGGAGATCGGCGCGCTGACCGCCTTCCTCGCCTATCTGATGCAGATCGTCATGTCGGTGATGATGGCCACCTTCATGTTCATGATGGTGCCGCGTGCCGAGGTGTGCGCCGAGCGCATCCAGGAGGTCCTGGAGACCGAGTCCAGCGTGGTTCCGCCGGTCAAGCCGGTCCACGAGCTGAGCGCCCGCGGTCATCTGGAGGTGCGCGGCGCGGACTTCCGGTACCCCGGCGCCGAGGAGCCGGTGCTGCGGGCCGTGGATCTGGTGGCCCGCCCCGGCGAGACCACCGCGATCATCGGTTCGACCGGCAGCGGGAAGTCGACGCTGCTCGGCCTCGTACCCCGCCTGTTCGACGTGACGGACGGCCAGGTGCTGGTCGACGGGACGGACGTGCGGACGGTGGACCCGGCGCTGCTGGCGCGGACCGTGAGCCTCGTACCGCAGAAGCCGTACCTGTTCTCCGGGACGGTGGCGACGAACCTGCGCTACGGGAACCCGGACGCGACCGACGAGGAGCTGTGGCACGCGCTGGAGGTCGCGCAGGCCAAGGAGTTCGTCGCGGCGCTGGAGCACGGCCTGGACGCGCCGATCGCCCAGGGCGGCACCAATGTCTCGGGCGGGCAGCGGCAGCGGCTGGCGATCGCCCGGACGCTGGTGCAGCGGCCGGAGATCTACCTCTTCGACGACTCGTTCTCCGCGCTCGACTACGCCACCGACGCCGCGCTGCGCGGCGCGCTGACGCGGGAGACGTCCGAGGCGACCGTGGTGATCGTGGCCCAGCGGGTCTCCACCATCCGGGACGCGGACCGCATCCTGGTGCTCGACGAGGGCCGGGTCGTGGGCTCCGGCACCCACCACGAGCTGATGGACGGCAACGAAACATACCGGGAGATCGTGCTCTCCCAGCTGACGGAAGCGGAGGCCGCGTAATGGCCGGGCCTGGCGGACGCATGATGGCGGGCGGGGCGCCGACCGACCGGTCCATGGACTTCAAGGGGTCCTCGAAGCGGCTGCTGAAGCGCTTCGCGACGGAGAAGACCTCGCTGTACGTGATGCTGGTGACCTGCGCGCTGAGCGTCGCCCTGTCGGTGGTCGGGCCGAAGATCCTCGGCCGGGCGACCGACCTGATCTTCGCCGGGGTCATCGGCCGCGAGATGCCCGCGGGGGCGACCAAGGAGCAGGCCGTCACGGGTCTGCGCGAGGGCAACAGCAAGCTGGCCGACATGCTCGCCGGGGTGGACTTCGTCCCTGGTCACGGCATCGACTTCGCGGCGGTGGGCGATGTCCTGCTGGTGGCGCTGGCGGTGTACGTCGGCGCCGGTCTGCTGATGCTGGTGGCGACGCGGCTGTCGATCCGGATCATCAACGAGGTCATCTTCCAGCTGCGCGAGGACATCCAGACGAAGCTGTCGCGGCTGCCGCTGTCGTACTTCGACCAGGCCAAGCGCGGCGAGGTGCTCAGCCGGGCGACGAACGACATCGACAACATCTCGCAGACGATGCAGCAGACGATGGGCCAGCTCATCAACTCCCTGCTGACCATCGTCGGCGTGCTGATCATGATGTTCTGGGTCTCGCCGCTGCTGGCGGTCGTCGCGCTGGTGACGGTGCCGCTGTCGGCGGTCGTGGCGGCGAAGGTCGGCAAGCGCTCGCAGCCGCAGTTCGTGCAGCAGTGGCAGGTGACGGGCAAGCTCAACGCCCACATCGAGGAGATGTACACCGGGCACGCCCTGGTCAAGGTCTTCGGCCGTCAGGCGGAGTCCGCGAAGGACTTCGCCGAGCAGAACGAGGCGCTGTACGAGGCCGGGTTCAGGGCGCAGTTCAACAGCGGGATCATGCAGCCGCTGATGATGTTCGTCTCCAACCTGAACTACGTGCTGATCGCCGTCGTGGGTGGTCTGCGGGTCGCCTCGGGTGCGCTGTCGATCGGTGACGTACAGGCGTTCATCCAGTACTCGCGGCAGTTCTCGATGCCGCTGACCCAGGTCGCCTCGATGGCGAACCTGGTGCAGTCGGGGGTCGCCTCGGCCGAGCGGATCTTCGATCTGCTGGACGCCGAGGAGCAGGGTGCCGACCCGTCGCCCGAGGAGCGCGAGCGGCCCGGGGAACTGCGGGGCAGCGTCTCGCTGGAGAAGGTGTCGTTCCGCTACGAGCCGGAGAAGCCGCTCATCGAGAGCCTGTCGCTGAACGTCGAGCCCGGCCACACGGTCGCGATCGTCGGCCCGACCGGCGCGGGGAAGACCACGCTGGTCAATCTGCTGATGCGGTTCTACGAGGTGACGGGCGGCCGGATCACGCTGGACGGCGTCGACGTGGCGAGGATGTCGCGCGACGAGCTGCGGCAGGGCATCGGCATGGTCCTCCAGGACACCTGGCTGTTCGGCGGCTCGATCGCGGACAACATCGCGTACGGGGCCTCCCGCGAGGTCACCCGCGAGGAGATCGAGGAGGCGGCGCGGGCGGCCCACGCCGACCGGTTCATCCGGACGCTGCCGGACGGCTACGACACCGTGATCGACGACGAGGGCTCCGGGGTCAGCGCGGGCGAGAAGCAACTGATCACCATCGCGCGGGCGTTCCTGTCCGACCCGGTGATCCTGGTCCTCGACGAGGCGACCAGCTCCGTCGACACCCGTACGGAGGTGCTGATCCAGAAGGCGATGGCGCGGCTGGCCCACGGCCGCACCAGCTTCGTGATCGCGCACCGGCTCTCCACCATCCGGGACGCCGACGTCATCCTGGTGATGGAGAACGGCTCGATCGTCGAGCAGGGTACGCACGACGAGCTGCTGGCGGCCGAGGGCGCGTACGCCCGGCTGTACTCGGCGCAGTTCGCCCAGGCGGTCGCCGAGGTCGACTAGCCACACCGCCCGCCGGAGTCCGGGGCCCGTTCCGCCGTGGTGGCGGGGCGGGCCCCGGGCGTGTCCGGAGTCGTCAGTCGAGGTAGCCGCGGAGCTGGTCGGCGAAGGCGTGGTCGCGGAGTTTGCCGAGGGTCTTGGACTCGATCTGGCGGATGCGTTCGCGGGTCACGCCGAAGATCCGGCCGATCTCCTCCAGAGTGCGGGGCCGCCCGTCGTCCAGTCCGTAGCGCAGCTGGACCACCTTGCGTTCGCGTTCACCCAGGGTGGAGAGCACCGCCTCCAGGTGTTCGCGCAGCAGCAGGAACGCGGCGGACTCGGCCGGGGACGCGGCGTCGCCGTCCTCGATGAGGTCGCCGAGGGCGACGTCGTCCTCCTCTCCGACCGGGGCGTGCAGCGAGATCGGCTCCCGGGAGAGGACGAGGATCTCGCCGACCCGTTCCGGCGTGAGGTCGAGCTGGTCGGCGACCTCCTCGGGGGTCGGCTCGTAGCCGCGTTCCTGGAGCATCCGGCGCTGTACGCGTACGACGCGGTTGATCAGCTCGACCACGTGGACCGGAACCCGGATGGTCCGCGCCTGGTCGGCGAGGGCGCGGGACATGGCCTGCCGGATCCACCAGGTCGCGTACGTCGAGAACTTGTAGCCCCGGGCGTAGTCGAACTTCTCCACGGCCCTGATCAGCCCGAGATTGCCCTCCTGGACCAGGTCGAGCATGGTCAGCCCGCGGCCCACGTAGCGTTTGGCGACGGAGACGACGAGCCGGAGGTTGGCCTCGATGAGGCGGCGCTTGGCCGTGCGCCCCATGACCACCAGCCGGTCCAGGTCGACGGCGAGCCGGGTGTCCGGGTCGGGGGCGCTCGCGAGCCGTTCCTCGGCGAAGAGCCCGGCCTCGACCCGGCGGGCCAGCTCCACCTCGTCCTCGGCGCTGAGCAGGGGAATCCGGCCGATCTCCCGCAGGTACTGGCGGAAGAGGTCGGAGGACGGACCGGCGGTTTCCGGCCTGCTCCCGCGCCGGGGCCGCCCGGCGGCCCCGGACTCCTCACGCGGCTCCGGCGGCTCGGGTGCCTCCGGCGGCTCCACCGCCGTCTCCGGATGGCGCACGGCCCGGTTCTGCGCGGGAACGGCCGAGACGTGCTCGGTCTTGGTCAGGGTCCGGGTCTGCACGGGGGCGACCTCCAGGTGATCGCTGCCGGACCGCGGGAAGCAAGGCGCACCGCTTGGTGGGCCGTCCGCGCTCCGATGTCTCAGGCACCGCCACCAGTGTGGGGGAAGACGCATCGCCGCCACGAGGGGCGTGCGGCGACTTTCTGAGTCCGTACCGTGACCGGCCGGTTACGCGGGGGCGCCCGAAAGCGCGGGGCCCGCGGCCATCGCGCCTGCGTGAAAGGCTTCCGCTCTCTGGCGCCTGCGACGGCGGTCAGAGCGCGGCGGCCCCGTGGCTGCGCAGGGACTGGGCGTACTGCTGGAGGACCCAGACCTCGTTCTGCGCGGCGGCCAGGTGGTCGGGGGCGACGTTGCTGCCGAGGCGGGCGAGGCTGCCCTGGACGTCGCCGATGCGGCGGTCGACGGCGCGCAGCCGGACCTGGACGAGCTGGATGCCCGCGTAGGTCTCGTCGATGGACTTGCCGCGGAACACCTCGACGGCGAGCTCGGTGACCAGGCTGCGCACGGAGTCGTCGGGGGCCACGTCCAGCACGGCGGCCAGGTATTCGCGGGCCTCGGCCAGGCCGCGCTCCGCGCCGCCCGCCTCCTCGATGCACCGGCGCACCGCCGCGTAGGGCGGGGCGGTGAACTCGTCCTCGCCGTAGGCGTCGAAGGCCGGGGAGACCAGCTCGGGGCGCTGGAGGGCGAGCTTCAGCAGCTCCCGCTCGGTGTGGAAGACGGGGCTGCGGAGGTGGAGCGCGGGCCCGGCGGGGCCCCGGGGTGCCGGTGGGGCGGATTGCTGCTCGCGACGGTCCGGGGCGCGGCCTCGGTCGCCCCGCTCCCCGCGGTCGCGGGCCCAGCGGGCGAACTGGGCGACGCGGTGGACGACGAACTCCTGGTCGAGGATGCCGACGAGACCGGCGAGCTGGACGGCGACCTCCCGCTGGACGCTCTGCGTCTTGATCTTGGCGACGACGGGTGCCGCCTCGTCGAGCGCGGCGGCCCGGCCGGCCGGGGTCTCCAGGTCGTACCGGGCGACGATCTGGCGCAGCGCGAACTCGAAGAGCGGGGTCCGGGGCTCGACCAGCTCGCGGACCGCCTCCTCGCCCTTGACCAGGCGCAGGTCGCAGGGGTCCATGCCGTCCGGGGCGATCGCGATGTACGTCTCCGCGGCGAACTTCTGGTCGTCCTCGAAGGCGCGGAGGGCGGCCTTCTGGCCAGCCGCGTCGCCGTCGAAGGTGAAGATCACCCGGGCGCTGCCGTTGTCCATCAGGAGGCGGCGCAGGATCTTGATGTGGTCGCCGCCGAAGGCGGTGCCGCAGGTGGCGATGGCGGTGGTGATCCCGGCGAGGTGGCAGGCCATGACGTCGGTGTAGCCCTCGACGACCACGGCCCGGCTGGCCTTCGCGATGTCCTTCTTCGCGAGGTCGATGCCGTACAGCACCTGGGACTTCTTGTAGATCACGGTCTCGGGGGTGTTCAGGTACTTGGGACCGTTGTCGTCCTCGCGGAGCTTGCGGGCGCCGAAGCCGACGATGTCGCCGGAGGTGTCGCTGATGGGCCACATCAGCCGGCCGCGGAAGCGGTCGATGGGACCGCGGCGGCCGTCCTGGGAGAGGCCGGAGGTGATCAGCTCCTTGTCACTGAAGCCCTTGCCGCGCAGATAGCGGGTGAGGTGGTCCCAGCCCGCCGGGCTGTAGCCGACACCGAAGTGGGCGGCGGCGGCCTGGTCGAAGCCGCGCTCGGCGAGGAACTTCCGGCCGATCTCGGCCTCGGGCCCGTCCAGCTGCTGGCTGTAGAACTGGGCGGCGGCCTTGTGCGCCTCGACCAGCCGGATGCGCTCGCCGCGCTGGTGGGAGGGGTTGTAGCCGCCCTCCTCGTACCGCAGGGTGATGCCCGCCTTGGCGGCGAGGCGCTCGACCGTCTCGGAGAAGGAGAGATGGTCGATCTTCATCACGAAGGCGATCGTGTCGCCGCCCTCCTGGCAGCCGAAGCAGTGGAAGAGCCCCTTGCTCGGACTGACCTGGAAGGACGGTGATTTCTCGTCGTGGAAGGGGCAGAGGCCCTTGAGGTTGCCACCGCCCGCGTTGCGCAGCTGGAGGTACTCGGAAACGACGGCGTCGATCGGGACCGCGTCCCGTACCGCCTTCACGTCGTCGTCATTGATCCTGCCTGCCACGTGTGAATTCTACGGGTGGGGTACGACAAGCAGGACCGCCCGCCGTGCCCCGCGCGCGTACGGGCCCGCCGGGTGCGGCTCAGCCCAGGGATTCCAGCGGTACGGACGGGTCTCCCAGGGCCTCCGGGTCCAGGGGGCGGCCGGACCGGATCAGCCCCTGCACGGTCTCGGTGACGTCCCACACATTGACGTTCATCCCGGCCAGCACCTTCTGGTCCTTCAGCCAGAAGGCGATGAACTCCCGCTTGCCCGCGTCGCCCCGGATCACCACCTGGTCGTAGCTGCCGGGCGGCGCCCAGCCGGAGTACTCAAGGCCGAGGTCGTACTGGTCGGAGAAGAAGTACGGCACCCGGTCGTAGGAGACCTCCTGGCCGAGCATGGCGCGGGCCGCGGCCGGGCCGCTGTTCAGCGCGTTGGCCCAGTGCTCCACCCGCAGCCGGGTGCCGATCAGCGGATGGGCCACGTTGGCGACGTCCCCGGCGGCGAAGATGTGCGGGTCGCTGGTGCGCAGCGAGGCGTCCACGGCGATGCCGCCGCCGTCCGCGCGCGGGGCCATGGCCAGCCCGGCGGTCTCGGCCAGCGCGGTACGGGGGGCGGCGCCGATCGCGGCGAGCACGTCGTGGGCGGGGTGCTCCTCGCCGTCGTCGGTGCGGACGGCGAGGACCAGGCCGTCCTGGCCGATGATCTCGGTGAGGCGGACGCCGAAGTGGAAGCGGACCCCGTGATCGCTGTGGAGGTCGGTGAAGAGCTGGCCGAGTTCGGGGCCGAGGACCCGGTGCAGCGGGGTCGGTTCGGGCTCCATGACCGTGACCTCGGCGCCGTATCCGCGTGCCGCCGCCGCGACCTCCAGGCCGATCCACCCGGCCCCGGCGATCACCAGGTGTCCGTTGTCGCGGCCCAGTGATGCCAGTACGTTGCGCAGCCGGTCGGCGTGGGCGAGGCGGCGCAGGTGGTGGACGCCCGCCAGGTCCGTGCCGGGGATCGGCAGGCGGCGCGGCTCGGCCCCGGTGGCGAGCAGCAGCTTGTCGTAGTGGACGACGGTGCCGTCGCCCAGCCCGACGGCGTGGGCCTTGCGGTCGAGGGAGGTGACCGGCTGGCCCAGGTGCAGTTCGATCTCGGCGCCCGCGTACCAGGCGGGCTCGTGGACGAAGACACCGCCGCGGTCCTCCTTGCCCGCCAGGTAGCCCTTGGAGAGCGGGGGCCGTTCGTAGGGATGGTCGCGTTCGTCGCCGAGCAGGATCACCCGGCCGCTGAATCCCTCCGTCCGGAGTGTCTCGGCCGCCTTGGCCCCGGCCAGTCCTCCTCCGACGATGACGAACGTCTGGTGTGCGTCGACCACGTGATGCCTCCTCGGTGCTTGCTGCGCTCCGCCGCCACCTGCGAGCGTCCCGCACGCGGCGTGATGGCGGAAGAGGTGTACCCGGCCACCAGTCTGCTGGGCGCGGCCCGCCGGACGGGGCACGGCACGCGAGCCCGGCCCGATCCGGCCTGATCCGGCCTGATCCGGCCCGATCCAGCCCGATCCGGCCCGATCCGGACAGAAGACCCTAGGCGAGGGCGGCGTGCAGGGAGAGGGCGGAGGCGTCGGTCAGGGAGGCGATCTGGTCGACCAGGACGCGTTTGCGGGCCGTGTCGTCGCGGGCGGCGTCGAACAGGGCGCGGAACTGCGGCTCCAGCCCTTCGGGGGCGCGGGCGGTCAGGGCGGCGGCGAGTTCGGCGATGACGATCCGCTGCTCGGCGCGGATCGCCTCCTGCTCGGCGCGGCGCATCACGTACCGGTCGGCGACCGCCTTGAGCACCGCGCACTCCAGCCGGGCCTCGCGGGGGACGACCAGACCGGCGGAGTAGCGGCCGAGGCGGCCGGTCCCGTACGCCTGGCGGGTGCCGCGCTCGGCGGCGAGACAGAACCGGCCGATCAGCTGGCTGGTGGCGTCCTTCAGCCGGGCCTGGGCGACGGCCGTCCCGTCGTAGCCGCGCGGCCACCACTCCTGGGCGGTGAGCCGGTCCAGTGCCGCGGCGAGCTCGGCGGGGTCGGTGTCGGCCGGTACGTAGCGGCCGACGGCGACCGTCCAGATCCCGTCGCGCTCGGGTACGGCGCAGAGCCGGTCGGGGTCGATGTGCCCGGCGTGCAGCCCGTCCTCGAAGTCGTGCACGGAGTAGGCGACATCGTCGGACCAGTCCATGACCTGGGCCTCGAAGCAGGTGCGGTGCCCGGGGGTGCCCGTGCGGGCCCAGGTGAAGACCGGGAGGTCGTCCTCGTACACCCCGAATTTCGGGGAGCCGGGGTCGGTGGGGTGTCCGCCGCGCGGCCAGGGGTACTTGGTGGCGGCGTCCAGGGCGGCACGGGTCAGGTTGAGGCCGACGCTGACCGGCTGGCCGGTGCGGGTGTCGGGGACGAAGCGTTTCGGCTCGATCCGGGTCAGCAGGCGCAGCGACTGGGCGTTGCCCTCGAAGCCCCCGCAGTCGGAGGCGAAGTCGTTGAGGGCCTGCTCCCCGTTGTGCCCGAAGGGCGGGTGGCCCAGGTCGTGCGCGAGGCAGGCCGTCTCGACCAGGTCGGGGTCGCAGCCGAGCGCCGCGCCGAGTTCACGGCCGACCTGGGCGCATTCGAGGGAGTGGGTGAGCCGGGTGCGCGGGCTGGCGTCCCAGGACCGGCCGCGGGTGCCCGGGGCGAGCACCTGGGTCTTTCCGGCGAGCCGTCGCAGCGCGGCGGAGTGCAGCACCCGGGCGCGGTCACGCTGGAACGCGGTGCGGCCCGGCCGCTTGTCCGGCTCGGTGTCCCAGCGCTCGGTGTCCGCCGTGCCGTAGGGGGACGTGCTGTGGGTGCCGTGCGTACCGTCCATGGTCCCGACAGTAGACGGCCGTGCCGACAGCCACGCTCCGGGCGCTCCGCCGCCGTGCGGCGGCGTACTCGTCCGCCGGTCCGCGAACCCTTTCCACCTGTTGATCGTCTGATCAATGGGAACGGCACGGTACGGCAGGCGATGAGGGGGTTCGTATGCGGGTGACATGGCCGAGGCGGGGGTGGCTCGGACGGCTGCGGCCGAGGTGGCCGCGGACGCGGCGCGGGCAGCGGCGGGCCGTGCAGGGGGTGATGGCCGCGTGTGTGCTCGGGCTGGCGCCCGTGACCTGGACGTACGCGGCCGCCGACGCCCGGGTCGGGACGGCGGCGGACGCGCCCGCGCGCCAGGTGGCGGTGGTGTTCGGGGCCGGTCTGTGGGAGGGCAGGCCGACCCCGTACCTCGCCAACCGGCTGAACACCGCCGCCCGGCTGTACCGGGACGGGAAGGTGCGGGTCGTGCTGGTGACCGGGGACAACAGCCGCGAGGAGTACGACGAGCCGGACGCCATGCGCACCTACCTCAGGGAGCACGGGGTGCCGGACCGGCGCATCGTGAGTGACTTCGCCGGTTTCGACACCTGGGACTCCTGTGTGCGGGCCAAGAAGATCTTCGGGGTCGACCGCGCGGTGCTGGTGAGCCAGGGCTTCCACATACGCCGGGCGGTCGCCCTGTGCCGGAGCGCCGGGATCGACTCCTACGGGGTCGGGGTGGACGCGGTGCACGACGCGACCTGGTACTACGGCGGGACGCGGGAGGTGTTCGCGGCGGGGAAGGCTGCGCTGGACGCGCTCTTCAGGCCCGATCCGCACTTCCTGGGTCCGCGGGAGACCGGGATCGTGGAGGCGCTGGCGGCGCCCGAGTAGGGCCCCTGGGCCCCGGATCCGGCCGCTGCGCCCCGGGGCTGCGGGGTCAGCCGCTGTAGGGGCGCGCCGCCCTGGCCTCGCGCAGGGCCCGCCCCCACCAGAGCAGCTGGTCGAGCAGCACCTTGGCCGCCGCGTCGCAGCCCTCCGGGTCGCGGTGCCTGCCCTGCTCGTCGAAGAGGGCGCCCGCGTTGTGGAAGGAGACGGTCTCGCGGATGCCGACGGCGTGCTGCTCCGCGAAGACCTGCCGCAGGTGCTCCACGGCGCGCAGTCCGCCGGAGACCCCGCCGTACGAGACGAAGCCGACGGGCTTGGCCTGCCATTCGTCGCGGTACCAGTCGATGAGGTTCTTCAGCGGGGCCGGGTAGGAGTGGTTGTACTCGGGCGTGACGACGACGAAGGCGTCGGCCTCCGCCAGCCGGGGCGCGAGGGCGCCGAGCCGGGCCTGCGCGCCGGGTCCGGGCCGGAAGGAGAGGGCGGTCGGGAGGTCGGCCTCCGCGACGTCGATCAGATCGGTCACGATGCCGGGGTGGGCTTCGGTGTGGGCGAGCAGCCAGTCGGCGATGACGGGCGCGAACCGGCCCTCGCGGTTGCTGGCGAGGATGACCGCGACCTTCAGGGGTGCGGTGGCGGGGGTCGTGGGTGCGGTGGTGAGGTCCATATGACGAGGTTCGTTCATCAACCTCGGTTGAGGTCAAGCCCGTTCACGGACACGCTCCCGGACTCCTCCCGGCCCCGCCCGCAGGCGCCCCCGCACGCACCGCGCCCCGGTGCGGCCGGACGGCGGCACCGGGGCGGGAACGCGGGAACGCTGCTGCGCGCGTACGCGGGCGGGGTTACTTCTCCCAGCCGACCGTCTCGGGGAGCGGGCTGTAGAAGATGGTGGCGCCGACGTTGGCCAGGCCCTTCTTCACGCTGTACGTCGACGGGCCGCTGAACAGCGGGAGGAAGGCGTGCTGCTGAAGCGCCTCGCGCTCGACCTCGTTGGCGGCCGCGGCCTGCTGGTCGAGGTCGGCGATGTCGAGGACGTCGCGGATCTTCTTGTCCAGGTCCGGGTTTCCGGCGCCGGTGATGTTGGAGTCACGGTCGGAGCAGTAGAAGTCGCACAGGTAGCGGGCACCGAACGGGTCCATGGAGCGGTTCCCGGACAGGAAGAGGTCGAACCTGCGCTCGCTGATGACCTTCGCGAAGTCCGCCTCGTCGGCCTTCTTGATGACCAGTTCGACGCCGATCGGCTTGAGCATCGCGGCGAAGGCACCGGCGACGGCCTTGTCCAGCGGGTCCTCGCCGACCATGGTGTAGCCGATCGACAGCTTCTTGCCGTCCTTGGCGCGGATGCCGTCGGAGCCGGGCTTCCAGCCGGCCCCGTCGAGCGTCTTCTTCGCCTCGTCCGGCGCGTAGGCCAGCACCTTCGAGACGTTGTCCTCGTAGCCCTTCTGGAAGCTGTACAGCACGGCCGAGCCGGGCAGCGGCTCCTTGTAGTCGAGCCCCTGGAACTGGATCCTGGCGATCTGGGAGCGGTCGATGCCCTGCTGGATGGCCTTGCGGACGGCCGTGTCGGCGAGGTTCGCGGACTTGGTGTTGAAGTAGAGCGCGTACTCGAAGGGACTGCCGCCGCTGCGGATCTCCGTGCCCTTCAGCCCCTTGACCTGCTTGAGGCTCTCGGCGTCGACGGCCGAGGTGTAGTCGAGCTGGCCGTTCTTGAAGGCGTTGACCGCGGCGGTGGACTCCAGGTTGACGTAGACGCGCTTGTCGAGCTTGCCCTTCTTGCCCCACCACTTCGCGTTGCGGACGAAGGTGATGCCGCCGGAGTGGGTGTTCCACTCGCCGACGGTGTACGGGCCCGCGCCCCACTCCGGGTGGGCCTTCTTGACGTACGCCTTGTTGAAGTTGGCGACGGTGGCCGCCTTGGGGTGCAGGAAGGTGCTGAACAGGGTCGACCAGGCGGAGTTGACGCCCTTGAACGTGATGACGGCCTGCTTGGCGTTCTCGCCCCTGGTCACCGAGGTGATCTGGCTGTAGCCGTCGGTGGTGGAGGCGTCGAACGCCTTGTCCGAGCCGTTGTTGGCCTTCCAGGTGGCCTCGATCGCGGTCCAGTCGATCGGGGTGCCGTCGTTGAAGGCCGCCTTCTCGTTGATGGTCAGGACGACCTTCTGGCTGCCGCCCTCGACGGAGACCTTCACATCGCTGTAGTAGTCCGGGTTGTACTGCACCTCGCCGGTGGGCGAGTAGGTGATCGCGTCGGCGTTGTACCAGGACCAGACCCGGGACGCGGTCAGGGTGGCGTTGACGTTGAACGGGTTGCCCTGGTCGTCGAAGGTCCCGGCGGTGGTGTACGTGCCGCCGTCCCTGACCTTGTCGTACGGGACCGGGTTGTAGTCGGTCACGGACGAGGCGGCCTTGGGGGCGCCCTTGTCCCCGCCGCCCCCGTCCTTCCCGGACGGGGCGTCGCACGCGGTGGCGGCGACGGAGACGGCGGCGACGAGGGCGAGGGGCAGGGCCAGTCTTGCGCGCATGGCGGAAGGGCTCCTTACTGGTTCGGTGACAGGAGGGGGCGTGTCCGTGGGGTGAGCGGGACGTACGCGAGCGGGCTCAGACGGCGTGGCAGGCGTACCGGTGACCGGGACGGACGGCCACCGCCGTGGGTTCGGGGCGCTCCGTGCGGCAGCGGGCGCGCACGTCCTCGTCGGCGAGGCGGTACAGCGGGCAGCGGTCGACGAAGACGCAGCCCGCGGGCGGGCGGGTGGCGCTGGGCTGCTCGCCCTGGAGCACGATGCGTTCGCGGGCGCGTTCCCGCCGCGGGTCGGGGACCGGGATCGCCGACAGCAGCGCCCGGGTGTAGGGGTGCCTGGGGTCGGAGAAGATCGCCTCGGTCTCCCCGGTCTCGACGATGTGTCCCAGGTACATCACCGCGATCCGGTCGGAGATGTGGCGGACCACGGCCAGGTCGTGGGCGACCACCAGGTAGGCGAGGCCGAGTTCGCGTTTGAGCCGGGCCAGCAGGTTGATCACTCCGGCCTGCACCGATACGTCCAGCGCCGACAGCGGCTCGTCGAGCGCGAGCAGTTTCGGCTCGGTGGCCAGGGCCCTGGCGATGCCGATCCGCTGGCGCTGTCCGCCGGAGAGCGCGGCCGGGAAGCGACCGCTCACCGTGGCGTCCAGGCCGACCAGCGTGAGGAGTTCGCGGACCCGGGCGTCGATGGCCCCGCGGTCCCTCCCGGCGGCCCGGAGCGGTTCGGCGAGCAGCTGGAAGACGGGCAGCCGCGGGTTCAGGGCGCCGAGCGGGTCCTGCATGACGATCTGGACGTCCTGCCGCAGCTCCCGTATCCGGGCGGCGGATTCGACCGTGCCGATGTCGGTGCCGGAGACCTCGATCCGGCCGCTCTCGGGCCGCTTCAGCCGGAGGACCTCCAGGAGGGTGGTGGTCTTGCCGCTCCCCGACTCGCCGACCAGTCCCAGGGTTTCCCCGGCGCGCAGCTCGAAGCTCACCCGGCTGACGGCGTGCAGGGTGCCGACCCGGCGCTTGAGGAGGGCGCCCTTGGTGACCGGGAAGGTCTTGACCAGGTCCTCGACCCGGAGCACCACCTCCCCGGTGGCCGTCCCGCCGGGTCCGCCGGGCAGCGCGTCCGGTACGTGGTCCCCGGCGGGGTCCAGGGTTCCGGCGGCGATCTCGCCGGCGCGCAGGCAGGCCGCGTGTCCGTGCCCGGTGATCTCGCGCAGGGCGGGTTCGCCGTCCCGGCAGGCGTCCTGGACGACGGCGCAGCGGCTCGCGAAGGGGCAGCCCGCCGGGAGGCCGACGAGTGCGGGCGGTTCTCCGCCGATCGGGACCAGGGGCCGGTGGACACCGCTGTCCACGGTGGGGACGGCGGCGAGCAGCCGGGCGGTGTAGGGCATCGCGGGGCGGCGGAACAGCTCGTCGACACCGGCCCGTTCCACGATCCGGCCCGCGTACATCACGGCGACGTCGTCGGTGTGACCGGCCACCACACCGAGGTCGTGGGTGATGAGGACGAGTCCGGCGCCGGTCTCCCGCTGGGCGAGCCGCAGCACGTCGAGGATCTGCGCCTGCACGGTGACGTCGAGGGCGGTGGTGGGTTCGTCCGCGACGAGCACCGAGGGCCGGTTGGCGATCGCCATCGCGATGACGACGCGCTGGCGCATGCCGCCGGAGAACTCGTGCGGGAAGGACTTGGCCCGGCCCCGGGGGTCGGGGATGCCGACGAGGTCGAGGAGTTCGACGGCCTGCTCCCAGGCGGCCTGCTTCGTGAGGTCCTGGTGGACGCGCAGGGCGTCGGAGAGCAGCCGGCCCACGGAGAAGATCGGGGTGAGCGCGGACAGCGGGTCCTGGAAGACCATGCCGATGGAGTTGCCGCGGATCGCGGAGATCTCCCTGTCGCCGAGGCCGACCAGGTCGCGGCCGCCGAGCAGCACCTGTCCGCTCACCTCGGCGGAGGGCGGCAGCAGGCCCATCACGGCCATCGCGGTGGCCGACTTGCCGGAGCCGGACTCGCCGACGATGCCGAGGGTCCGGCCGGGCAGCAGGTCGAAGCCGACGCCGCGCACGGCCTCGACGGGCCCGGCCTCCGAGGGGAAGGTGACGCGCAGGTCCCGTACCGAGAGCACCGGCTCGGCGGCGACGGGGTCCTGGGCCTCGGCCAGGGTCGTGAGGGTCATCGTCGGCCTCCTGCCGCACCGGTCACGGACGTGGGGTCGAGGGCGTCGCGCAGCCCGTCGCCGACGAAGGTCATCGACACGGTGAGCAGCACGACCAGCCCGGCGGGGAAGGCGAAGAGCCACGGGGCGCTCGTGATGGTGCCCGCGCCGTCGGCCAGCATCGTGCCGAGGGAGACGTCCGGGGTCTGGACGCCGAAGCCGAGGAAGGACAGGGCGGTCTCGCTGAGCACGGTCGCGACGACGCCGAGCGTCAGGTTGACGATCAGCAGCGAGCCGAGGTTGGGGATGATGTGGCGCAGGATGATGCGCGGTGCGCTGACCCCCATGAACTCGGCGGCCGTGACGTAGTCCCGTTCCCGCAGCGAGGTCGAGACGGACCAGATGACCCGCGCGGTCGACATCCAGCCGAACACGGTGAGGACGACGATGAGGACCCGCCAGTCCCCGGCGAGCCGGTGGGAGACCAGGGCGAGGATCAGGAACGAGGGGACGACCAGCAGGAAGTGGATGACGGCGAGGGTCGCCTTCTCCACCCGGCCGCCGAAGTACGCGGCGCTGGAGCCGATGACCGCGGCGACGACGATGGTCAGCACGGAGACGCTCACCGCGATCGCCAGGGAGCGCTGGAGCCCGTGCACGGCGGAGGCGTAGACATCGTTGCCGCCCTGGTTGGTGCCGAACCAGTGGGTGGCGCTCGGCGGCTGAGTGAGCGCGGCGAAGTCGGCGTCGGAGTACGTGTACGGGGTGAGCAGCCCGCCGAAGGCGCTGAACAGCACCAGCAGCAGGAAGATCACGACACCGGCGACGGCGAGCCGGTTGCGCAGGAAGCGCCGCAGGTAGAGACGGCCGAGACCGAGGTGGGGCGTGTCCTTCGCCGCGGGCCGCGGGGTGTCGGCCGTCGGCACGCCGGCGTTCGGGACGTCGGCGTTCATGTCTGTCGCCACGTCAGTTCACCCTCACTCGGGGGTCGAGGAAGACGGTGGCGACATCCGCGAGGATCGCGCCGATCGCAGTGAGGACGGCGGCGAAGGCCGCCGTCGCGACCGTGCCGTGTACGTCGTTCTTGCTGATGGTCTGGATGAAGTAGCGGCCCATCCCGTTCCAGCCGAAGACCGTCTCGGTGATGACGGCGCCGGTGAACATGGCCGGGATGCTGAACGCCACGGAGGTCGCGGTGGGGATGAGCGCGGCGCGCAGGGCGTGCCTGCGGATCGCCTGGGACCGGGTCAGTCCGGTGGCCTGGGCGGTACGGACGAAGTCCGCGTTGATCGTGTCGAGCAGCAGGGAACGCTGCGTCAGGTGGTAGCCGACGTAGCCCATGAGCGTCAGGCTCACGGTCGGCAGGATCAGGTGCAGCAACCGGTCGCCGACCGTCGCGAACACCCCTTCCACGCCTGGGGAGTTCTCCCCGGCGACGTAGAGGAAGCCCAACCCGGCGTGCTGGTTCAGCCAGATGGCCGCGAAGACCACCGCGAGCGCGGCGACGGCGGTCGGGATGTTGAACACCGCGATGGACACCGCCTGTGCGATCCGGTCGGCCCAGCCGTACTGCCGCGAGGCGGTGTACACGGCCAGCCCGACGCCGATGACCACGGACAGGACGGTCGCGATGATGACCAGCTCCCCGCTGATCAGGGCCCGGTAGCCGATCTCGCCGTTGACGGAGACACCGGTGGGCGACCTGCCCCAGTCGAAGTGGAGGACCACCGAGGTGAGCCAGTCCCACCAGCGGTGCAGCAGCGGCTCCTGCGAGCTCAGGTTGTACGGCGCGAGCGCCCGGTCGATCTGCTCCTCGGTACGGACCGGGCGCAGCTCCCTGAAGTTCGACCGCGGGTCCAGGAACCAACTGGCCAGGAAGTAGGTGGCGTTGGTGGCGACCACAATCATCAGGAGCCAGCCGGCCGCCTTGCGGATCACATAGCGGACCACGCGCGCCACCTCCTCCCCGCGCGCGGAAGGCGCATCTCGGGGATGCCGGGTCGAAGGCGCGTGTACATCTGCGGCGTGGACTTTCTACGGACGGATCAGGGGCACGAACGTGCGAGCGCCAGCCTGGCGTGCGCCCGCGCGCAAGCACCACCGTTTCGCCGCCCCCGCCATGAGATCTACACACTGCCGAAGCATTCGGTCGCCGTGCGTGACGGAACACCTGGGGCCGGGCACACTCCGGCGCGGATCCGCCCCCGCCGGGCCCAGGGGGGCGGGCTCGGCGGGGGCGGCGGCCGGGGGCGGCCTGTCGAACCGTCCCGTGGGGGGTGAGGAGCGTGTTCCCGGCACCCGCCCGACCATGCATGTGACCTGCGCCACATCGCCCGCATCGTGCGTCACCCGATCGGCACCGGGCGCCGAAGAGGCGGCCCCACCTCCTTCGATCACCGCCCTGACCTGCACGATCACACCGCGGCAAGGAGGGCGCGCCGGTCCGTACGGGTGAAAGCTGACTTGGTGTCAGCAGGCATGCACGGCGTGTCGCCCGTTAGCTCGTGGTCAGGACACACCACCTCGTGACCATCGCCGGAGGAACCCTCATGCGCCCTGTCCGCATAGTGACCGGTGCCGCAACCGCGGTCACCATAGCCGCGCTCGGCCTCCTCACCGCCGGACCGGCCGCGCACGCGGACGGCCCCGGCGCACCGCGGACCGGCCCGTCCCAGGCCGTGTCGCGTACCGACGACAGCCCTCCGGACGACGAATCCGGGGGCGGCGGGGACGAGCTGTTCCCGCTGGACGTCTTCTCCGGGCGCCAGGCGCCCTCGCTGCTCGACGCGGCGAGCGGGGGCGGTGTCCTCTCCGGCTTCGGCGACGCTTCCGGGGACGGCGGCGAAGAGGGAGGCGGCGACGGCGACCGGAGCGGGGACCGCGGCGGTGACCGGGGGGACTCCTCCGGTCGCGGCGACACCTCGTCGGGGTACGGCAGCGGCCCGGACGGGCGTGAGCCCCAGGGCGGCCGGGACTCCTCGCACAAGGAGTCCTCCGGCCGGGGTTCCCCGGACGGGCAGGAGGGCTGGAGCCCGTCCGGCAACGGCGACAGGGAGGAACCGGGCCGGAACGACAGCGGCTCGGGCGGGCGCGAGACCCCGGGCCGTGAGGACGCGCCGTCCGGGCATCGCCCCACCGGCCCCACCGGGCATGTCGGAACCGGTGTCGGCGGCAGTGTCCACTCCGACACCACCCAGATCGCGGCGGGCGCCGGCGTACTCGCCGTGGCCGCCGTCGGCGGAGCCTGGCTCCTGCGTCGCCGGGCGAGCGGCACGCAGGGAGCCGGCTGACGGAGCCGGATTCACGTCTCCGTACCGCCCGGTTTCCGTCCCGGTGGCCACGTGCCACCGGGACGGGACCGTTCCCTACCGCCGACCGGAGGACGACCGTGTCCCAGAAGGCCAAGGGCTGGCTGCTCGTCATCGCGGCGCTGGCCGGTGTCTGGCTGATCCGCAACGGCGTCGGCACCCAGCTGGTCCCGCCCGGCCCCACCGCCGCCCAGGCCTTCGCCGACGGCCCCGTACCGCAGCCGGGCTCCCCGCTGGCCGCCCCGCTGAAACCGTCCGCCCCCGTCCGCCTGCGCATCCCGGGCATCCGGGTGGACGCCCCGGTCATGCGGCTCGGCCTCGGGCCCGGCGGCAGACTCGACGTACCCCCGGCCGGGAACCGCAATGTCGTCGGCTGGTACCGCGACGGCACGCCCCCGGGCTCCGAGGGCAGCGCCATCATGGCCGGTCATGTGGACAACGCGGAGGGCCGCTCGGTCTTCTACGACCTGGGCGCCCTGCGCAAGGGCAGCACGGTCGAGGTGGTCCGCCAGGACGGCCGCACCGCCGTCTTCTCGCTCGACGCGGTCGAGGTCTACGAGAACGACGCCTTCCCCGACAAGCGGGTGTACGGCGCCGCGCCCTTCGCCTCACTGCGGCTGATCACCTGCGGCGGCGGCTTCTCGAAAGCGACGGGCTACCAGGGCAACGTGGTGGCGTACGCGCATCTGACCGCCGTCCGGTGAACCGGGCGGGAACCTCGCCGCGGCGCCTGCCGCTCAGGCCGTCCACTGGTCGAAGGCCAGCTTCGCGACCAGCGAGAACACCACGACCAGCAGCACACCGCGGACGAAGCCGCTGCCGCGGCTGAGCGCCATCCGCGCCCCGACGACCGCGCCCGCCAGGTTGAACACCGCCATCAGCGCCGCCAGCTGCCACAGCACGCTGCCCTGGTAGGCGAACATGGCCAGCGCACCGGCGTTGGTGCAGACGTTCACGATCTTGGCGGTGGCGGAGGCCGTCACCAGGTCCAGATGGAGCACCGCGGTCAGCGCCAGCACCAGAAACGTCCCGGTGCCGGGGCCGAACAGACCGTCGTAGAAACCGATGCCACCGCCGACCAGCACGATCGCGGTCACTGTGCGGGCCCGGGTGACCTGCTTGCGCGTTCCGTCGCCGGTCTCCTTGCCGAAGGAGGGCCGCAGCATCACGAACGCCGCGACGGCCAGCAGCACGACCATGATCACCGGCCGGAGCACCTCGCTGCTGAGCCCGGCGGCGAAGAACGCCCCGGCCATCGAGCCGGCCAGCGCGGCGAGCCCGATCCGCAGCCCGGTCGCCAGCCGCACCGGCGCCCTGCGCACATACGCCACGGCGGCGCCGGAGGTGCCGACAATCGCGACCGCCTTGTTCGTCCCCAGCACGTGCGCGGCCGGGACGTGCGGCAGCCCCAGCAGCAGCGCGGGCAGCAGCAGCAGTCCGCCCCCTCCCACCACCGCGTCGATCCAGCCAGCCGCGGCCGCGGCGATACACAGGATGACCAGGGTGGTGATGGCTATGTCGGGCATGATCGCGACCCTAGGGACGCGATCCCCGCCCCGTCCATTGCATTGAGCCAAAACTGAGCTTCCCGGGCTGGGCCGAACGGGCCCTCCTGGGCCGGTCTCCGCGGCCGTACGCTGGGGCGCATGACCCACGGCTGGAACGCGAACGACATCCCGGACCAGAGCGGCCGCACGGCCGTGATCACCGGGGCCAACAGCGGAATCGGCCTGAACACCGCACGGGAACTGGCCCGGCACGGTGCGCGGGTGCTGCTGGCCTGCCGCGACGAGGCCCGCGGCCGGGCGGCCGAGAGCCTCCTTCGCAAGGCGGTGACCGGCGCGGACGTGGCGTTCGTACCGCTCGATCTGGCCGATCTGCGTTCGGTGAGGGACTTCGCCGCCACGCACGCCCCCGACCGGATCGATCTGCTGATCAACAACGCGGGCGTGATGGCCCTGCCGTACGGGACGACGGCGGACGGCTTCGAGCGGCAGTTCGGCGTGAACCACCTGGGGCACTTCGCCCTGACCGGGCTGCTGCTCCCCCGGCTCCTCGCCGCCCCCGAAGCCCGGGTGGTGACCGTCTCCAGCGGACTGCACGCACTGGCCGACCTCGACATGGGCGATCTCAACAGCGAGCGGAACTACCGCCGCTGGATCGCCTACGGCCGCTCGAAGACCGCCAATCTGCTCTTCGTCCACGAGCTGGCGCGGCGGCTCACCCGGGCAGGTTCCCGGCTGGTGGCCGCCGCCGCGCACCCGGGATACGCGGCGACCAACCTTCAGTCCGCCGCCGCCCGGATGGAGAACCGCCGGGCGGCCGAGCGGTTCTTCGAGCTGGGCAACCGGATCGTCGCCCAGCCCGCCTCGGCCGGTGCGCTGCCCTCGCTGTACGCGGCCACCGCGCCCGGCGTACGCCCCGACTCGTTCACCGGGCCGGGACCGCTGGGCTGGCGCGGCGCCCCGGCCCCGTCCTGGCGGGCCGGCCGTACCCGCGACGATGTGCGCAGCGAGCGGCTCTGGGTGGCGTCCGAGCAGCTCACCGGCGTGACGTACCCGGAGCTGGGTCCGGCCTGACCGGCCGCGCTCAGCTGTCCTGGGCCCCGCCCTCGATGACGGCCGGGTCCATCCACGTGGCCTCCCAGATGTGGCCGTCGGGGTCCTGGAAGGAGCGGCCGTACATGTGCCCGAAGTCCATCGGGTCGTTGGCGGGCGAACCACCGGCGGCGAGGGCGGCGTCAGCCATCTCGTCCACCTTCTGACGGCTCTCGACGGCGAGCGCGAGGATGGCCTCGGTGTGCGTCGAGGAGTCGGCGATCTCCTTCTTGGTGAACTGCTTGAAACGCGGCTCGGTCAGCAGCATCACGAAGATGGTCTCGCTGAGGACGACACAGGCGGTGTTGTCGTCGGTGAACTGCGGGTTGCTGGAGAAGCCCAGCTTGCCGAAGAAGTTCTTGGACGTCTCCAGGTCCTTGACCGGCAGGTTGACGAAGATCATCTGAGGCATGGCCGCTTCGCTCTCTCGTTGTCCGAACGTGTACGACAGGTAGACGGCGGGGCCTCGGAGAACTCATCGCCCGTCTCGAAAAAACTTTCGCCGAATCCGGACAGGCCCGCCACCGGGGCTCAGGACAGGGCGAGCGGCGCACCGCCCCGGAGCAACGAGCCGCCCAGCGGCGTCAGAGTGTGCAGGACCGAACCGCCGTGCCGCAGGGTGTGGATCAGCCCCGCCTCCCGGAGCACACAGGCGTGCTGGCTCGCCGAGGCGAGGGAGACCCCGGCCCGCAGCGCGAGCTCGCTGGTCGTGCAGCCGTTCCCTATGGCGCGCAGGACCGTGGAGCGGGTGTTGCCGAGGAGCCGGCCGAGCCAGGGGCCCGGCTCGGCGAACACCGGGGCGCGGGAGTGGGTGACCGGGTAGACGAGCACCGGCGGGAGCTCCGGGTCGCGGTAGACGACGGCGGTGACGCGGCAGAAGAAGGACGGCTGGAGCAACAGCCCCCGCCCGCCGAGCCGGACGTCGCGGTCGACGGGGTAGTCCGCCTCCAGCACCGGGGCCCGCCAGCGGATCATGGGCGGGAGGGAGGCGAGCAGTTCGTCCGCCCCGCCGTCCAGGAGGGCGCGGCCGCGGACCGCCCGGTCGGCCTCGACACTGGCCCGGATGTGCGGCCAGTACGGCTCGACGGCCGCGCGGTGGTAGCGGCGCAGGGCGTCGGCGATCCGGCCGAGCGGTTCGGCGCGGACGTCCGGTAAGCGGGCCGTGTCGCGGCGTTCGGCGCCGAGCAGGGCCAGCTCGGCGAGGACCCGGCCGGGCGGGGTGGCGCGCAGGGCCTCCATTCCGGCGTCGATGCCGTACGGCTCGCCGCTTTCCTGAGAAGGCGTCAGAAAATCCGGGAAATAGCCGCGGGTCGGAATCACGGCGGACAGCAGACGTGCTTCACCATTCAACCGGGCACGGGTTTCCGTACGCCATTTCCCGAACACCGCGGAACCGCGCCGGTCCCTCAGCCGGTGGAAACTCAGCGCGGTTTCCCACAGCGGGTCCGGCCGGGCGGCCATCCGGACCTTGGACAGGTCCACCCCGGACATATGGATACGCAGCACCTGTCCCCCACTTGTTGCACCTGCAATTGCCCCCATCCCAGGGTAGGTGATCCGTAACAGCACGTCACCACGGGGTTTCAGCCACAGGTGAAACGCCTCGCCCCGAGCCGCCGTCACCCGAAAAGCTGTACGACGTCGGGCACGAATCCGACGCCACCGGAAGGGCGAGCGAAGGCCGTGGGGGGTTTCGCGTGCTCGGCGGCGGTGGACGACGGTGCGGCACCGTTCCCGACGGGGTAACCCGGGGCGTGGCTCGTGGATGGGGATCCAGGGGCCGCGCCCCGGTCCGTTTTCACTCCCTTCTTTGCGTATTAAACGGGGGAGCCTGACTTCTTAACGAAGAAAAAGAACAATGTCGAACACGCGTTTTGCCCAGGACAAAACGAGACGGCGGCGCCCCCGCACAGGGCGCCGCCGTCTCCGGGCGATGGATCAGAGTGTTCTGTACCGGGGCAGTGGATGGCCCCGGTCAGCGGACGCACCGCGTCAGCGGCTGTCGCTTCCGGTGGAGCCCGCCGCCGCGCGCCCCGCTTCGAGCCGGGCTACGGGGATGCGGAACGGGGAGCAGGACACGTAGTCCAGCCCCGCCTCGTGGAAGAAGTGCACCGACTCCGGGTCACCACCGTGCTCACCGCAGACACCGAGCTTCAGGTCCGGGCGGGTGGCCCGGCCTGCCGCGACCGCGCTGCGGACCAGCGAACCGACGCCGTCCTTGTCGATCGTCTCGAACGGCGACACCCCGAAGATGCCCTTCTCCAGGTACGCGGTGAAGAAGGAGGCCTCCACGTCGTCGCGGGAGAAGCCCCACACCGTCTGGGTCAGGTCGTTGGTGCCGAAGGAGAAGAACTGCGCGGCCTCGGCGATCTGGCCGGCGGTCAGCGCGGCACGCGGCAGCTCGATCATCGTGCCGATGGTCAGCTTCAGCCGGGTGCCGGTGGCGGCCTCGACCTCGGCGATGACCCGGTCGGCCTCCTCGCGGACGATCTCCAGCTCCTGGACCGTTCCGACGAGCGGGATCATGATCTCGGCGCGCGGGTCGCCCTTGGCGTTCTTCCGCTCGGCCGCGGCCTCGGCGATCGCCTGTACCTGCATGGCGAACAGGCCCGGGATGACCAGACCGAGCCGGACCCCGCGCAGACCCAGCATCGGGTTCTGCTCGTGCAGCTTGTGCACGGCCTGGAGCAGGCGCAGATCGTTCTCGTTCGCGTCCTTGCGGGACTCGGCGAGCGCGACCCGCACCGACAGCTCGGTGATGTCGGGCAGGAACTCGTGCAGCGGCGGGTCGAGCAGCCGCACGGTGACGGGCAGCCCGTCCATCGCCTCGAACAGCTCTATGAAGTCGGCCTTCTGGAGCGGGAGCAGCTCCTCCAGCGCGGTCTCGCGCTCGGCGTCGGTGTCCGCGAGGATCAGCTTCTCGACCATCGAGCGGCGCTCGCCGAGGAACATGTGCTCGGTGCGGCACAGCCCGATGCCCTGGGCGCCGAAGCGGCGGGCCCGCAGCGCGTCCTCGGCGCTGTCGGCGTTGGCCCGCACCCGCAGCCGGCGCACCCGGTCCGCGTACGCCATGATGCGGTGCACGGCGGCGACCAGCTCGTCGGCGTCGTCGGCACCGGCGTGCATCCGGCCCTCGAAGTACTCGACGACCGGGGACGGCACGACGGGGACCTCACCGAGGTACACCTTGCCGGTGGAGCCGTCGATGGAGACGACGTCGCCCTCCTCGATGACCCGGCCGCCCACCGCCATGCGGCGGCGCTTGGTGTCGACCTCCAGCTCCTCGGCACCGCAGACACAGGTCTTGCCCATGCCGCGGGCCACGACGGCGGCGTGCGAGGTCTTGCCGCCGCGCGAGGTCAGGATGCCCTCGGCCGCGATCATGCCGTCGAGGTCGTCGGGATTGGTCTCGCGGCGGATCAGGATGACCTTCTCGCCGGAGCGGGACCACTTGACCGCGGTGTACGAGTCGAAGACCGCCTTGCCGACCGCCGCGCCCGGCGAGGCGGCGATGCCCCGGCCCAGCAGCTCCGTCTTCGCGTCGTCGTCGAAGCGCGGGAACATCAGCTGCGCCAGCTGCGCCCCGTTGACCCGCTGGAGCGCCTCGGCCTCGTCGATCAGGCCCTGGTCGACGAGCTGGGTGGCGATCCGGAAGGCCGCACCGGCGGTGCGCTTGCCGACCCGGGTCTGCAGCATCCACAGCTGGCCGCTCTCGATGGTGAACTCGATGTCGCACAGGTCCTTGTAGTGCGTTTCGAGGGTCTCCATGATCTGCATCAGCTGGTCGTACGACTTCTTGTCGATCGACTCCAGCTCGGCGAGCGGCACCGTGTTGCGGATACCGGCCACGACGTCCTCGCCCTGCGCGTTCTGCAGGTAGTCGCCGTACACGCCCTGGTGGCCGCTGGCCGGGTCACGGGTGAAGGCGACGCCCGTACCGGAGTCGGGGCCGAGGTTGCCGAAGACCATCGAGCAGACGTTGACGGCGGTGCCCAGGTCGCCCGGGATGCGCTCCTGGCGGCGGTAGAGCTTGGCCCGGTCGGTGTTCCACGAGTCGAAGACGGCCTTGATGGCCAGGTCCATCTGCTCGCGCGGGTCCTGCGGGAACGCGCGCCCGGCGTCCCGCGCGACGATCTCCTTGAACCGCTCGACCAGCTTCCTCAGGTCGGAGGCGTCGAGGTCGACGTCGACGGTGATGCCCTTGGCCTCCTTCGCCGCCTCCAGCGCTTCCTCGAAGAGGTCGCCGTCGACACCGAGGACGGTCTTGCCGAACATCTGGATGAGGCGCCGGTAGGAGTCCCACGCGAAGCGCTCGTCACCGGCCTGTGCGGCGAGACCGACGACGGATTCGTCGGAGAGGCCGATGTTGAGGACCGTGTCCATCATGCCGGGCATCGAGAACTTGGCCCCGGAGCGGACCGAGACCAGCAGCGGGTCGTCGGCCTGGCCGAGCTTCTTGCCCATCCGCGATTCGAGGGCGTCGAGGTGCGCGCTGACCTCGGCACGCAGCTCCCTCGGCTCCTGGCCGCTCTCCAGGTAGACCTTGCACGCCTCGGTGGTGATGGTGAATCCCGGAGGGACGGGAAGCCCGAGGTTGGTCATCTCGGCGAGGTTCGCGCCCTTGCCGCCGAGGAGGTCCTTCAGATCCTTGTTGCCCTCGGTGAAGTCATAAACGAACTTCTCGCCCTCGGACCCCCGGGACTCCGGGTTGGTGACGTGGGGATCTTTGATTTCCGACACGGGTCTCGACTCCTCGAGGACGCGGTGGCTGCCCTGACGGCGAGGAACATACCCAGATCGAAGGTTTCTGGGTACGTCCACTGACGCGTCACCAGGTCTCAACCACCCATCCGCCAGCGGATCGAAAGTGACACGATCAACCGCCCCAGAGGCAGAATTCGTTCACTTCTTGAACGCATAATCACCCTGCGCCACTCATATTCCCCATTTTGATCACACTCCGCCACGCAAGCGTCGATCGATCAAAAGAGAGGCCACTGGCACCGAGTGCCACCATTTGAGAAGTCAAACCCCAAAAAACGTGCTCATCTGAGCGCAAGAGCTCTCAGGGTGGCGAGAATCACTCTACGACCGCCGCTCAGATGTCACCATTCGGACGCCTGATCGGCGACCGTCCGTCATCAGGACATCACGGACGGGGCTTCACGGCGACTGGAAGCGGTGCGCGAAGACCGCTACTCGCCCGTTCCGGACATCGCTCACCCCGGCATGCGTCGAATCCGGCGGAATATTGCGCTCACATGAGCATGCAACGAGAAGAGGCACGCGGTGCCGGGTGGCGCCACGTGCCTCGAAGGCCCGGGAAGACCTGGGAGGGGGCCGGAAAGCCCCGCGCGGAACAGGGGGCCGGGGGGGGGAGCCCAGGGAGGGCCCGGGAGGAGCCGGAAAGCCCCGGGGAAGGGCTGGAGGGGGGCCGGGAGGGGCTGGACGGCCTCAGCCGCCCGAGGTGTCCAGCTCCGCGTCCGGGCTCACGCCCGCGCAGTCGTACGGGTCCTTCAGCCAGCCGTCCGGCAGCACGACCCGGTTGTTGCCCGAGGTCCGCCCGCGCGGCCCGTCCGCGCCGTCCGGCCACGGCTGGTCCAGGTCCAGCTGCGCCAGCTGCCCGGCCAGCTCCTCCAGCGAGGAGGTGACCGCGAGCCGCTTGCGCATCTCGGAGCCGACCGAGAAGCCCTTGAGGTACCAGGCGACGTGCTTGCGGAAGTCGATCACGCCGCGCGCCTCGTCGCCGATCCACTCCCCCAGCAGCGTCGCGTGCCGCACCATCGCCCCGGCCACCGTCCGCAGCCCCGGCGCCTGACGCGTGCCCGTGCCCTCGAAGGCGTTCACCAGGTCGCCGAAGAGCCACGGGCGGCCCAGGCAGCCCCGGCCCACGACCACACCGTCACAGCCGGTCTCCCGCATCATCCGCAGCGCGTCGTCCGCACACCAGATGTCGCCGTTGCCGAGAACGGGAATCTCCGGGACGTGCTCCTTGAGGCGGGCGATGGCGTCCCAGTCGGCGGTGCCGCCGTAGTGCTGGGCGGCCGTCCGGCCGTGCAGGGCGACGGCCGTGACGCCCTCCTCGACCGCGATCCGGCCCGCGTCCAGATAGGTCATGTGGTCGTCGTCGATGCCCTTGCGCATCTTGATCGTGACCGGCAGCGCGCCCGCCTGCGAGACCGCCTGCTGAAGGATCGCCCGCAGCAGCGGCCGCTTGTACGGGAGCGCCGAGCCGCCGCCCTTGCGCGTCACCTTCGGCACCGGGCAGCCGAAGTTCAGGTCGATGTGATCGGCGAGGTTCTCGTCGACGATCATCCGGACGGCCTTGCCGACGGTGACCGGGTCCACTCCGTACAGCTGGATCGAGCGCGGAGTCTCGCTCGCGTCGAAATGGATCAGCTGCATGGTCTTCTCGTTGCGCTCGACCAGCGCCCGCGTGGTGATCATCTCGCTGACGAACAGCCCCTTGCCGCCGGAGAACTCCCGGCACAGGGTGCGGAACGGGGCGTTGGTGATCCCGGCCATGGGGGCGAGCACCACCGGCGGCTGCACCAGGTGCGGGCCGATCCGGAGCTGCGGAAGCGAGGGAGCGAGCGTGGTCATTGCTCCATTGTCGCGTACCGGGCAGACCACTCCGGCGGCGGAGTTCGTTAGTTAACCGTACTATCCATGTATGCCTGAGCTCAGTCCCCGCCGTCGGCAGTTGGTACTGGCGATCTGCTGCATGAGTCTGCTGATCGTCAGCCTCGACAACACCGTCCTCAACGTCGCCCTCCCCTCCATGCAGAAGGAGCTGCACGCCACGGTCGCCGGCATGCAGTGGACGATCGACGCCTACACCCTGGTCCTGGCCTCGCTGCTGATGCTCGCGGGCTCCACCGCCGACCGGATCGGCCGCCGGAGGGTCTTCAAGGCCGGCCTGGTCCTCTTCACCCTCGGCTCGCTGCTGTGCTCCGTGGCGCCGAACCTGGAGTCTCTGGTGGCGTTCCGGATGGTGCAGGCGGTGGGCGGTTCGATGCTCAACCCCGTCGCGATGTCGATCATCACCAACACCTTCACCGACCCACGCGAGCGGGCCCGCGCCATCGGGGTGTGGGGCGGCGTGGTCGGCATATCGATGGCGGCGGGCCCGGTGGTCGGCGGTCTGCTGGTGGACTCGGTCGGCTGGCGGTCCATCTTCTGGATCAATCTGCCGGTCGGCCTCGCCGCGCTCCTGCTCACCTGGGCCTACGTCCCCGAGTCCCGCGCCCCGAAGCCGCGCCGCCCCGACCCGGTGGGCCAGCTGCTGGTGATCGGACTGCTCGGCTCGCTGACGTACGCGATCATCGAAGCCCCCTCCTCGGGCTGGACCTCGCCGCGCATCCTGCTGTTCGCCGCGCTCGCCCTGGGCTCGCTGGCCGGTCTGCTGGCGTACGAGTCCCGGCGCAGCGAGCCCTTGATCGATCTGCGCTTCTTCCGCAGCGCGCCGTTCAGCGGCGCCACTGTCATCGCGGTCTGCGCCTTCGCCGCGCTGAGCGGGTTCCTCTTCCTGAACACCCTGTACCTCCAGAACGTACGCGGGCTGAGCGCGCTGCACGCCGGTCTGTACATGCTGCCGATGGCGGCCCTGACCTTCGTCTGCGCCCCGCTGTCCGGACGGCTGGTCGGCAACCGGGGCCCGCGCCTGCCGCTGCTCGTGGCGGGCGTGGCCATGACGGCGTGCGGGCTGCTGTTCGCGGTGTTCGAGGCGGAGACCGACACCGTGCTGCTCTTCACCGGGTACGTCTTCTTCGGCCTCGGCTTCGGCATGGTGAACGCGCCGATCACCAACACCGCCGTCTCCGGGATGCCCCGCGCCCAGGCCGGGGTGGCGGCCGCGGTCGCCTCGACCAGCCGCCAGATCGGCGGCACCCTCGGGGTCGCCGTGATCGGCGCGGTGCTGGCGTCCGGGGTGGCGGGCACCGGCTCACCGCGCGGCGCGGCGTACGCGACGGCCTTCGTGGACGCGAGCAAGCCCGCCTGGTGGATCATCGGCGGCTGCGGCCTGGCCGTCCTCCTCGTGGGCGCCCTGACCAGCGGCCGATGGGCCCAGGAGACGGCGCTGCGGACGGCGAAGCGTCTGGAGGAACGGTCGGCCGCCCCGTCCGGCGCCCGCACCTCGGCGGACTCCCGGACCTCCTGACGGCCACCGCGGCGCAGGAACACCGGACCGCGCCGCGCCGGGCGCAGGCACCGCGTCTCCGGCCCGCCCCTCGCCGATACGGGAGCAACCGTCTTCCGCACCAAGGCCGTTGCCGTGGCGCGGAACGAAGGCTCGCCGGGAGGGACGCGGCAGGGAGACGCGCGCACGGCCTTCCCGCCCCGCGCACTCCACCGCACCGCCTCCGGACCGATCCCGCCGTACGACGGCTCCGTGAGCGAGGGGAACCGTCCCTCGCACGACCGGCGGAGGTCCTCGGCCACAGCGGGAGCCAGCTCCCCCGGACCGAGATCGCGGATTCCATGCCGCCCGAGGACCTGCGCCCCGGCTGGACCCGCTCTTCGAGGCGGGCGACCACGTCCAGCGGCTGCCGGACCGCCCCGGCCCGTTCCTGGCCACCGGTGCCGCACGGCGCATCGCCCAGAAAGCGCCGGACAGGGCCGTGGGCCCGGATCACGGGGTGATCCGGGCCCACGGTCGTACCTACAGGTGGCGGTGCGGGGTGTCAGCTCTGCGCGTCGTCCTCCGCCGTGGAGGCCGGGGACGCCGCGCCGTCCAGGGCCTCGGCGGCCTCCGGCGTGGCGGGGTTCTGAGCACGCTCGCGCATCCGGCGCAGCAGCTCCTGCTTCTGGTCGGCCGCCGCCCTGAGGTCGGCGTCGCGCGCCGCCCCGGTGCCCTGCTGCCCGGTCCGGGACAGCTTCTTGCGCTGTCCGCCCACGCCGAGCAGATTGTTACGGCTCTTGGCCACGGTGTTCTCCCGTTCGTTGTGCGAGGTGAGGCCGCCTTACGACATGCGGTCCGGGCGACCGTGATCGGTCCGGTGGGCGGCGGGTGCTCCGACCCGCCGCGCGCTCACTCGTAGATCTGGAAGAACGCATACATGCCGGAACCGTACCGTCTCCGGCACGCCCCACGCACCGGATTTCCGTCAGGCCGGTCCTACGCCGAAGCCCCCGGCCCGCCCGGTGGTTTCCGGGGACCGGGGGCTTCGGCGTGCGGCTTCAGCAGCCCAGCAGACGGGCGCCGAGGTAGCCCTGGATCTGGTCCAGGGAGACGCGCTCCTGCTTCATCGTGTCGCGCTCACGCACGGTCACCGCGTTGTCGTCGAGGGTGTCGAAGTCGACGGTGACGCAGAACGGCGTACCGATCTCGTCCTGGCGGCGGTAGCGGCGGCCGATGGCGCCCGCGTCGTCGAACTCGATGTTCCAGTTCTTCCGGAGGTCGGCCGCGAGGCCCTTGGCCTTCGGCGACAGCTGCGGGTTGCGGGACAGCGGCAGCACGGCGACCTTGACCGGCGCGATGCGCGGGTCGAGACGCATCACGGTGCGCTTCTCCATGACGCCCTTGGCGTTGGGCGCCTCGTCCTCGACGTAGGCGTCGAGCAGGAAGGCGAGCATCGCCCGGCCGACACCGGCCGCGGGCTCGATGACGTACGGGGTCCAGCGCTCGCCGGCCTCCTGGTCGAAGAACGACAGGTCCGTGCCGGAGGCGGCGGAGTGGGCCTTGAGGTCGTAGTCCGTACGGTTGGCGACGCCCTCCAGCTCACCCCACTCGCTGCCGCCGAAGCGGAAGCGGTACTCGATGTCGGCGGTGCGCTTGGAGTAGTGGGAGAGCTTCTCCTTCGGGTGCTCGTACCAGCGCATGTTCTCCTCGCGCAGGCCGAGGTCGGTGTACCAGTTCCAGCGCTGGTCCATCCAGTACTGCTGCCACTCCTCGTCCTCGCCCGGCTTGACGAAGAACTCCATCTCCATCTGCTCGAACTCGCGGGTCCGGAAGATGAAGTTGCCCGGGGTGATCTCGTTGCGGAACGACTTGCCCATCTGGGCGATGCCGAACGGGGGCTTCTTGCGGGAGGTCTGCTGCACCTGGCCGAAGTTGGTGAAGATGCCCTGGGCGGTCTCGGGGCGCAGGTACGCGACCGAGCCGGAGTCCTGGGTCGGGCCGAGGTGGGTGGAGAGCAGACCGGAGAACTGCTTGGGCTCGGTGAACGTGCCCTTGTTCCCGCAGTTGGGGCAGTTGAGGTCGGCCAGGCCGCCCGCGGGGCCGTGGCCGTGCTTCTCCTCGTACGCCTCCTCCAGGTGGTCCGCGCGGAAGCGCTTGTGGCAGGAGGTGCACTCGGTCAGGGGGTCGGTGAACGTGGCGACGTGGCCGGAGGCGACCCAGACCTCGGAGGCGAGGATGACCGACGAGTCGATACCGACCACGTCCTCGCGGGAGGTGACCATGTAGCGCCACCACTGGCGCTTGAGGTTCTCCTTCATCTCGACACCCAGCGGCCCGTAGTCCCAGGCGGCTCGCTGACCACCGTAGATCTCACTACAGGGATAGACGAAGCCTCGGCGCTTGCTCAGGCTGACGATGGAGTCGATCTTGTCGGCGGCCACGGTGCTCTCTTCTACGACGGCGTGCTGCTACATGCTGCTGCGCCCTTCAGATTACCGGCGGGCACGCCCTGTCGAACAAATCGGGACCGGACCAGCCCGTCGCGCGGTCATCTCTTCATCCTTGTTGACAATCGTTTCCATCTTTGTTGAAAATGACTGTCATGAACGTCAGCCGCCTCATGCCCACCGCCGCCATCGCCGCGGCGGCCGCGCTCGGCCTCACCGCACTCACCGCCTGCTCCACGGCGGACACCGCGGACCGCACGAACGGCGACGGGCTGGATGTGGTGGCCTCGTTCTATCCGATGCAGTTCCTGGCCGAACGGATCGGCGGCACGCACGTCTCCGTCACCACCCTCACCAAGCCCGGCCAGGAGCCGCACGACCTGGAGCTCAGCCCGCGGCAGATCGGCGGGCTCACCGACGCCGGGCTCGTCCTCTACCTCAAGGGCATCCAGCCGGCCGTGGACGACGCCGTCGAGCTGTCCGGCGCCCGGCACGCCCTCGACGCCTCACAGCTCACCACGCTGGAGGACCACGGCACCGAGGTCGGCGCCGAGGAGCACGGCCACGAGCACCACGGCGGCGCGGCCGGGGCGGACCCCCACGTCTGGCTGGACCCGGTCCGGTACGCCGAGATCGCCAAGGGCGTCGGCAAGAGCCTGGAGAAGGCCGACCCCGGCCACGCCGCGGACTACCGGAAGAACACCACCGCCCTGGTCGCCCAGCTCGACGAGCTGAACACCGCGTTCGAGAACGGCCTGCGCACCACCGCGACCAGGACGTTCATCACCACCCACTCCGCCTTCGGCTACCTCGCCGAGCGCTACGGCCTCACCCAGGAGGGCATCGCGGGCGTCGACCCGGAGGCCGACCCCAGCCCCGCCCGGATCAGCGAGATCCACGCCATCGCGAAGAAGGACAAGGCCACCACCGTGTTCTTCGAGACGCTCGCCAGCGACCGGACCGCGAAGACCCTCGCCCAGGACACCGGCCTGCGCACCGACGTCCTGGACCCGCTCGAAGGGATCACCAAGCAGTCCAAGGGCACGGACTACCTCGAAGTGATGCGGTCCAACCTCGCCGCGCTGCAGAAGGCGCTCGGCGCGAAATGAGCCCCACGGCCTCCGCCCCCGCCCGTCCCCCCGTCCCCACCCCCGCAGCACCGGAGGCACTCATGCCCGAGACCGGGAGCACCACGCCCGAACCCGTCATAGCCCTGCGCGGCGCCTCGGCCACCCTGGGCGCCCGCCGGGTGCTGCGCGGCATCGACTTCACCGTCCACCGGGGCGAGGTCGCCGCCCTCCTCGGCGCCAACGGCTCGGGCAAGTCCACCGCGGTGCGCTCCGTCATCGGCCAGGTCCCGCTCACCGACGGCTCCGTCGAACTGTTCGGCACCCCGCTGCGCCGCTTCCGGCAGTGGGCGCGGGTCGGCTACGTACCCCAGCGCACCACGGCGTCCGGCGGCGTCCCCGCCACCATCCGCGAGGTCGTCACCTCCGGGCGGCTGTCCCGTGCGCGGCTGGGGCTGCTGCGCCGGGCCGACCGGACCGCCGTCGACCGGGCCATCGAGCTGGTCGGCCTCGCCGACCGGGCCGGGGATCCGGTGGACGCGCTCTCCGGCGGACAGCACCAGCGCGTGCTGATCGCCCGCGCGCTGGCCGCCGAGCCGGAGCTGCTGATCATGGACGAGCCGATGGCCGGGGTCGACCTGGCCAGCCAGGAGATCCTCGCCTCGACCCTGCGCGAGCAGGTCACGGCCGGTGCCACGGTGCTGCTCGTGCTGCACGAACTGGGCCCGCTGGAACCGCTGATCGACCGCGCGATCGTGCTGCGCGACGGCTGCGTGCTGCACGACGGACCGCCCCCGAAGGCGCTGGGCCAGCACGCCCTGCCCGGCCACGACCACGTACACCCCCACGCGGCCTCCGAGCCCGCCCGGACGGGACTGCTGAGCTGACCATGGAATTCCTGAACCCTCCCTTCATGCAGCGGGCCCTGCTCGCCGCCGTACTCGTCGGTGTCATCGCCCCCGCCGTCGGCGTCTACCTCGTCCAGCGCCGCCAGGCCCTGATGGGCGACGGCATCGGCCACATCGCGATGACCGGCGTCGGCCTCGGCTTCCTGCTCTCCACCAGCCCGGTCTGGATGGCCACGGCGGTCGCGGTGGCCGGTGCCGTCGTCATGGAGCTGATCCGCTGGTACGGCCGCACCCGCGGCGACATCGCGCTGGCCATGCTGTTCTACGGCGGCATGGCGGGCGGAGTGCTGCTGATCAACCTCTCCGACACCGGCTCCACCGCCAACCTCACCTCGTATCTCTTCGGCTCCCTGTCGACGGTCTCCACCAGCGACCTCACCTCGATCTGCCTGCTGGCCGCCTTCGTGCTGCTGGTGACGCTGGGCCTGCGCCGTCAGCTCTTCGCGGTCAGCCAGGACGAGGAGTTCGCGCGGGTCACCGGACTGCCGGTGCGTGCGCTGAACCTGCTGGTCGCCGTGACCGCGGCGGTGACCGTGACGGTCGCCATGCGGGTCGTCGGGCTGCTGCTGGTCAGCGCCCTGATGGTGGTGCCGGTCGCCGCCGCGCAGCAGATCGCCCGCTCCTTCCGGGTGACGTTCGTGCTCTCGGTCGTCATCGGTACGGCGGTGACCCTGGCCGGCACCGTCACCTCCTACTACCAGGACGTACCGCCCGGCGCCACGATCGTGCTGCTGGCCATCGCGGTCTTCATCGGCCTGACGCTGCTGGCCGCCCCGCTGGCCCGGCGCCGCGCGCGCCGCGGCGAGGCGGACACCGGTGGATGCACCCTGGAAGTACCGGCCACCCGCCCCGCCGGGGACGATCTCGCGGTTCGGCCCTGACGCCGGGCCGGGCTGGCACAATGGCCCGACAGGTACGGGCGACACGAGGAGGCTGCTGTGGCGACGGCGCCGATCAGTGGAACGAACGCGGCCCCGGTGCGCGGCCGGTCGACCCGCCAGCGGGCGGCGGTGGCCGCGGCGCTCGACGAGGTGGATGAGTTCCGCAGCGCCCAGGAGCTGCACGACGTACTCAAACACCGCGGCGACTCGGTCGGGCTGACCACCGTCTACCGCACGCTCCAGTCCCTGGCCGACGCGGGCGAGGTGGACGTGCTGCGCACCACGGAGGGCGAGTCCGTGTACCGCCGCTGCTCGACCGGGGATCACCACCACCACCTGGTCTGCCGCCTGTGCGGCAAGGCCGTGGAGGTCGAGGGCCCGGCGGTGGAGCAGTGGGCGGAGACCATCGCCGCCCAGCACGGCTACGTCAACGTGGCGCACACCGTGGAGATCTTCGGCACCTGCGCGGAATGCGCGGACAAGAAGGACAAGAAGGAACAGACGGCCGGGACGCGATGAGCGGAGGAGGCCCGGGGCGGTGCCCCGGGCCTCCCGCCTTCACTTCGCGGACTGCTGGCCCGCCTCCATCGCCCCGCCGAAGCGCCGGTCCCGCTGGGCGTACTCCAGGCAGGCCCGCCACAGGTCACGGCGGTCGAAGTCCGGCCAGAGCACGTCCTGGAAGACCATCTCGGCGTAGGCGCTCTGCCAGATCAGGTAGTTCGAGGTGCGCTGCTCCCCACTGGGGCGGACGAAGAGGTCGACGTCCGGCATGTCGGGGTAGTAGATGTACTTCGCGAAGGTCTTCTCGTTGACCTTGGACGGGTCCAGCTTCCCGGCCGCGACGTCCTGCGCGATGCGCTGAGCGGCGTCGGCGATCTCGGCCCGGCCGCCGTAGTTGACGCAGAAGTACAGCGTCATCTTGTCGTTGCCCTTGGTCTGCTCCTGGGCGACCTGGAGCTCCTGGACCACGGACTTCCACAGCTTCGGCATCCGGCCCACCCAGCGGATGCGGATGCCCAGCTCGTCCATCTCGTCGCGGCGGCGGCGGATCACGTCCCGGTTGAAGTTCATCAGGAACTTCACCTCTTCCGGGGACCGCTTCCAGTTCTCCGTCGAGAACGCGTACAGCGAGAGGTTCTTGACGCCCATCTCGATGCAGCCCTTGAGCACGTCCATGACGACGCCCTCGCCGACCTTGTGGCCCTCGGTGCGCGGCAGTCCGCGCTCCTTGGCCCAGCGGCCGTTTCCGTCCATCACGACGGCGACGTGCCTGGGCACCAGCTCGCTGGGGATCCTGGGGGGTGTGGCGCCGGACGGATGCGGCTCCGGGGTCTTGTAGTCACGCTTGTTACGGCCGCCGAGCATCCCGCGTACTGCCATGAAACTGTCCCGCTCCCTGTGCCTGATCCGCCTGTGTCACTTCTCTACATACCGCAGTGAGCGCAGCCCGCGCTCCAGATGCCAGTGCAGATACGCGGACACCAGCCCGCTCCCCTCCCTGACATGACGCGCCTCGCACGCGTCCGCCGTCTCCCAGTCGCCGCTGAGCAGCGCGCTGAGCAGGGTGACGGCCTCAGCCGAGGGTACGACGCTGCCGGGCACCCGGCAGTCGCCGCACACCACACCGCCCGCCGCGACGGAGAAGAACCGATTCGGCCCCGGCATTCCGCACCGGGCGCAGTCCTCGAAGCTGGGGGCGTAGCCGTTGACGGCGAGCGAGCGCAGCAGGAACGCGTCGAGGATGAGGTGCGGCTCGTGCTCGCCGCGGGCCAGGGTGCGCAGCCCGCCGACGAGCAGCAGGTACTGCTGGACCGCGGGCTCGCCCTCGTGGTCGGTGAACCGCTCGGCGGTCTCCAGCATCGCGGTGCCCGCGGTGTAGCGGGCGTAGTCGGTGACGATGCCGCCGCCGTACGGAGCGATCGTCTCGCTCTGGGTGCACAGCGGCAGCCCGCGGCCGATCAGCTCGCTGCCCCGGGCGAAGAACTGCACGTCGACGTGGGAGAACGGTTCGAGCCGCGCGCCGAACTTGGACTTGGTGCGCCGCACCCCGCGGGCGACGGCGCGCACCCGGCCGTGGCCGCGGGTCAGGATCGTGATGATCCGGTCGGCCTCGCCCAGCTTCTGCGTGCGCAGCACCACGCCGTCGTCCCGGAACAAGCTCATGCGTCCATTGTCCGGTACGGGGACGGCGTCCCGGGCCGCCGGGGCGTTCAGGAAGGGGTGCGCGCGGCCTCGGCGAGCAGCCGGGCGGTGTCCTGGGCGCAGATCTGGAGGGCGGTGCCGACGATGCCCAGCACCTCACGCTCGGCCGGTCCGTACGGGCCGTCGGCGAGCGCGATCCGGGCGCCCTGGAGCAGGACCGCCTCGCGTCCGGCGGGGGCGAGGTGCGGGGCGAGCGGCTCCAGTGCCTCGTGGAGTTCGATGGCGAGGGCCGCGCCGCACGCCTCGGCGGCCGGGTCGGGGCCGTGCCCGGTGTCGGCGGCGAGGACCTCGACGACGGTACGCAGCTGCTCCTCGGTGCAGTCGTCGAACCCGGCGCCGCGCACGGTGGCGGTGGCGGCCTCCAGCACGGGGCGGGAGGTGGTGCCGCCCGCCACCAGGACGCCGAGCGTCACGGTGTGGACGGCGTCCCGGAGCATCGTGGAGAGGCGGATGGTGGTGGGATGGTCGAGCGCGTCGGTGCCGAAGTGATCCCGGCAGGCGGCGCATTCGACGACCGGGCCCGCGGTGCCGCGGCCCAGCATCGGCACGCCGAGCACCGCGAAGCGGCGACGGCCTGTGAGGCGGCGGTAGTTCCGGTCGCCTCCGCAGCCGGGGCAGAAGAACTCCCCGTCGCCGACCGGATCCCAGACGGTGCGGATGCCGCAGATACGCAGCTTCCTGGCGCGTTGTCCCAGGGCTGACCGCACGTCGCACACCTCCGTAACTCCCCCGTAGCCCTCAGGGCACGGGAGGTGCCCCCTCCGGCAACATTGCCGCGTGGACGTGATGTTAACCACAGTCGTGAGGCGGCGTCAGTACCTCGCCCGTCACAACCGCCGCCGAGATGGCCGAACCCCGCCCCCCTGGTGCGGGGGACGGGGTCGCGGAGGTGCGTCCCGCGGGCTCCGGGGTCAGCGGCTGGCGCGGTTGACGGCGGAGACGACGGCCTTGAGCGAGGCCCGCGTGGTGTTGGCGTCGATGCCGATGCCCCACAGGACCATTCCGTCGATGGCGCACTCGATGTACGAGGCGGCCTGGGAGCTGGCACCCTCGCTCATGGTGTGCTCGGTGTAGTCCAGCAGCCGGGCGTCGATGCCGATGGCCTGCAGCGCTTCGAAGAACGCGGAGATCGGGCCGTTGCCGGTGCCGCTCAGCACGGTGTCGGCGCCGTCCACGGTCGCCTCGACGGTGATCGTGTCCCGGCCGTCGGAGCCGGTCGTGGTCTGGCCGGTGCGCAGCTGTACGCGGCCCCAGGCGTTGTCCGGGTTGGGCAGGTACTCGTCGCGGAACACGGACCAGATCTGCGTCGGCGTGACCTCGCCGCCCTCGGCGTCGGTCTTGGCCTGAATGATCCGGGAGAACTCGATCTGCATCCGGCGCGGCAGGTCCAGCTTGTGGTCGTTCTTCAGGACATAGGCGATCCCGCCCTTGCCGGACTGCGAGTTGACCCGGATGACGGCCTCGTAGCTGCGGCCGACGTCCTTCGGGTCGATCGGCAGGTACGGCACCGCCCACTCGATGTCGTCGACCGTCCGGCCCTGGGCCGCCGCGTCGGCCCCCATGGCGTCGAAGCCCTTCTTGATGGCGTCCTGGTGGGAGCCGGAGAAGGCGGTGTAGACCAGGTCGCCCGCGTAGGGGTGGCGCGGGTGGACCTCCATCTGGTTGCAGTACTCGCTGGTGCGGCGGATCTCGTCGATCTGCGAGAAGTCGATCTGCGGGTCGACCCCCTGCGAGAACAGGTTCATGCCCAGGGTGACCAGGTCGACGTTGCCGGTGCGCTCGCCCTGGCCGAACAGGCAGCCCTCGACCCGGTCGGCCCCGGCCATCAGGGCCAGTTCGGCGGCGGCGACGGCGGTGCCGCGGTCGTTGTGCGGGTGGACGGAGAGGCAGACGTGCTCGCGGCGGGTCAGGTTGCGCGACATCCACTCGAACCGGTCCGCGTGCGTGGAGGGCGTCGAGCGCTCCACGGTGGCGGGCAGGTTGAGGATGATCTCGCGGCCCTCCTCGGGCTGCCAGACGTCACAGACCGCCTCGCAGACCTCCAGGGCGAAGTCCAGCTCGGTATCGGTGAAGATCTCCGGGCTGTACTGGTAGCCGAAGGCCGTCTCCGGGCCCAGCAGCTTCTCCGCGTACTCCATGACCAGCCGGGTGCCGTCCACGGCGATCTGCTTGATGTCGTCCCTGGAGCCGCGGAAGACGACCCGCCGGAAGGTCGGCGCGGTGGCGTTGTAGAGGTGGACGGTGGCGCGGCGGGCGCCGATCAGCGACTCCACGGTCCGCTCGATCAGGTCCTCGCGGGCCTGCGTCAGGACGGAGATCGTCACGTCCTCGGGGATCGCGCCCTCTTCGATGATGGAGCGGACGAACGCGAAGTCGGTGTCGCCGGAGGACGGGAAGCCGACCTCGATCTCCTTGTAACCCATGCGCACGAGCAGGTCGAACATCTCGCGCTTGCGGGCCGGCGACATCGGGTCGATCAGGGCCTGGTTGCCGTCGCGCAGGTCGGTGGAGAGCCAGCGGGGGGCCGCGGTGATCCGGTGGTCCGGCCAGGTGCGGTCGGGGATGTCGACCGCGTCGTAACCGCGGTACTTGTGGGTCGGCATCCCGGACGGCTTCTGCAGACGCGTCGCGTTGGTGAGCGGCGTCGGGCGGCCGGCAGTGATCCTGTCGGGGTTTGCGTCGGTCATGACGTACGGCTCCTCGGGGTCCAGCGGTGGGACGGCCGACTGTGTCGCTGCAGCACCAGACTCCGCGGGGAGGGGGTCGGCCTACGACTACAGGCCCTCGCCGCGGCAGCTAAGGAGAAGCAGCCCGAAACGCATGATGCGACGAGACTAGCCGAGAGGCGCCTGATGCGTCCGTCCCGTATCAGTATGCGGGACCGGGGCCGGGAAACGCCCAGCCGTGACCGATCACTCCATTTCGTCAATCCTCGTCGCAATGGGTGACATCGCGGTTACGCGGCTGTCACAGTCGGCGCTATGCAGCCTCAGTCACCGCACGGGTTCCACCCCGTCTTCTGCACGATCGTGCCGCCCCACGTTCTCGACAAGCTCTCCCAGTCCGAGAACCCCGATCTCGCCGGGCCGTCCCGTCGCACCCTGGAGGGCGACGCGGCCCGCCGCACCCGGCGCCAGATGTCCACGCTGGTCACCGTGGTGCCCGCCCGCCGGGACGGTGCGGAGGAGTCCGACCAGCCCGACCGGACGATCTACGACTGCCGTCACGGCACCCAGCTCCCCGGCACCAAGGTCCGCGCCGAGGGCCAGGAGCCGACCCAGGACGCGAGCGTCAACCGCGCGTACGCCGGACTCGGCGCCACCTTCGAACTGTTGCTCACGGCGTACGGACGCCGTTCGATCGACGGCAACGGGCTGCCGCTGATCGGTTCGGTGCACTACGACGAGAAGTACAACAACGCCTTCTTCGACGGCGAGCAGATGGTCTTCGGCGACGGGGACGGGGTGGTCTTCCTGGACTTCACCGTCGCGATCGACGTGATCGGCCACGAGCTGGCCCACGGCCTGACCCAGTACACCGCCAACCTGAGCTACTACGGCCAGTCCGGCGCGCTCAACGAGTCGGTGTCCGACGTCTTCGGCACCCTGGTCAAGCAGTACACCCTGGGCCAGACCTCCGACCAGGCCGACTGGCTGATCGGCGCCGGCCTGCTGGCCCCCGACGTCCAGGGCGTGGCGCTGCGCTCGATGAAGGCCCCGGGCACGGCGTACGACGACGACGTCCTCGGCAAGGACCCGCAGCCCGCCTCGATGGACGACTACGTCCGGACCAGCCAGGACAACGGCGGGGTGCACATCAACTCCGGCATTCCGAACCGCGCGTTCTACCTGCTGGCGACGGCGCTCGGCGGCCATGCGTGGGAGCGGGCCGGTCAGCTCTGGTTCGATGTGCTCACAGGTGGTCAACTGGCTGTGGACGCCGAGTTCTCGGACTTCGCCCGGCTGACGGTCGAGGCCGCCCGCAGCCGCTTCGGTGAGGGCGACGAGGTCGAGGCCGTCCTGAAGGCGTGGTCGGAAGTGGGTGTGCCGACCTCGTAGAACGCTCCCAGTCAGCCCGCCCGGCCCGGAGGTCGTCGCATGCGTATTCAGGTCAGCAGGAGCGGCGGCTTCGCCGGTATCGCACGCGAGCGCGAGATCGACACCGCCGGGCGGGACGACGGGCCGGAGTGGGAGGAGCTGGCCGCGTCGGCGCTCGACGGGGGCCACGAGGCGCCGCCCGAGGGGGTGCCGGACGGCTTCCGCTACCGGATCACGATCGGGGGCCGCACGGTGCACTGCGCGGACCCGAAGCTGACCGACGCCCAGCGGGCCCTGATCTCACGCGTCCTGAAGGAGGGCGCGTGAGACCGGGCACGTCCCGGGTGTGAGTGCCGCCCGGCTCAGAAGCCGAGCTTGCGCAGCTGCTTGGGGTCGCGCTGCCAGTCCTTGGCGACCTTCACGTGCAGGTCCAGGAAGACCGGAGTGCCGAGCAGCGCCTCGATGTGCTTGCGGGACTTCGTGCCGACGTCCTTCAGCCGCTTGCCCTTGGGGCCGATGATGATGCCCTTCTGGCTGGGGCGCTCGATGTAGACGTTGGCGTGGATGTCGAGCAGCGGCTTGTCGGCTGGACGGTCCTCGCGCGGCAGCATCTCCTCGACGACGACCGCGATGGAGTGCGGCAGCTCGTCCCGTACGCCTTCGAGCGCGGCCTCGCGGATCAGTTCCGCGACCATGACCATCTCGGGCTCGTCGGTGAGGTCGCCCTCCGGGTAGAGCGGCGGGCTCTCGGGGAGCAGCGGGACGATCAGGTCGCCCAGCAGGCCGACCTGCTTGTCGCCGACCGCGGAGACCGGGACGATCTCCGCCCACTCGAAGCCGAGCTCCTCGGCGAGGCGGGACACGGCGATCAGCTGCTCGGCGAGCTGCTTGGAGTCGACCAGGTCGGTCTTGGTGATGATGGCGAGCTTCGGGGTCTTCTTGATGCCCGCGAGCTCCTTGACGATGTACTTGTCGCCGGGGCCGAGCTTCTGGTCGGCGGGCAGGCAGAAGCCGATGACGTCGACCTCGGCCCAGGTGGTCCGCACGATGTCGTTGAGCCGCTCGCCGAGCAGGGTGCGCGGCTTGTGGAGGCCGGGCGTGTCGACCAGGATCAGCTGGGCGTCCTCGCGGTGCACGATGCCGCGCACGGTGTGCCGGGTGGTCTGCGGCCGGTTGGAGGTGATCGCCACCTTCTGGCCGACCAGAGCGTTCGTGAGGGTGGACTTGCCCGCGTTGGGGCGGCCCACGAAACAGGCGAAACCGGCCCGGTGGGGGGCTGTGCCCGGGGCCTGCCGCGCGGCGGCGTCTGTGTCAGGTCGAACGCTCATGGCGCCCATTGTCCCCGATCCCGGCGGCCCCGCCGTACCGAGGGCCCGGCGGGGCCGGTCGGTGCCGGGTCAGACGGCACGGCTCCGGGCGCGGCGGGCCCGTACCCACAGCGCCGTGCCCCCGCCGACGGCCACCAGCAGGACCCCTGCCATCAGCCAGGGCAGCGCGAAGTAGGAGGCGGTGGCGGACTCCCGGGTCCGGCGGGCGCTCGCGGTGATCCGGACCTCGCCCCATTCCAGCTGCGGCGCGTCGGCCCACTGCTCGGTCAGCCGGACCTGCTGGCGGGGCAGCAGCTCGGAGGGGACGCGCTTCAGGTCGCGGGCGAGCAGGGTACGGCCGAAGAGTCCCTCGGCCTTGAGCGCGACCCTGGGGCTGAGGGTGACGTTGCCCCGGTTGCGGAGCGTGTACGAGATGACGGCCCGGCTCCTGCCGGTGCCGGGAACCAGCGGCTGGGTGTGCTCGATCCGGATGTCGTCCACGGAGAGCGCGGGCACGGTCGGCCCGTTCACCCGCAGGTAGATCCGGGCGCCGACGGCCCGCTGGATGCCGACGGCGACGGACCCGTCACCGGCCGGGTCGACCCGCTCGTCGAGCGCGACCAGTGCGCCGGGGTGGTCGCCGGGTTCGGCGCCCTCGGGGACGGTGATGGTGAGCGGGACGTGCACCGAACCGCGCGGGGGCACGGTGACCCGTTCGCGGTCGGTCCTGGCCCAGGCGCCGACCGAGCGCTGCCGCTCGTCCCGGCCGCGTACGGCGAAGCCGCCGTCACGCGCGGTGTTGTAGGCGTCGGCGGCGTAGAGCCGGTAGGTCTGCGGCCGGTCGGTCCGGTTGGTGACGGTGACCTTGTCGTGGAGCGTGGCTCCGGGGTCGGCCGACAGGTAGAAGTACGGGCGCTGGCCGGTCCGGGAGGCGGCCGGATAGACCGACCAGCTGCCGTTGTCCGCGGCCTGGGCAGGGGGCGTCCCGGCCGGCAGGAGGAGCCCGGTCAGCAGGACACCGGTCAGCAGGAGCAGGCGGATGTGGATGCGGCGCACGGTGCGAAACCCCCGGGTGGTGGTCGGGACGGAACGCGTCGGCGGTCCGGGCGGGTGCGCGCCCGGACCGCCGGCTGCTGGGGAGCGCTCGGTCACGTGAGGGTGAGGGTGAGCACGCCGGAGTACGCGCCGGGGGCGGTGTACGCCGGTACGTTCAGCGCGAGCCGGGCGTCGACGGTGAACTCGCCGCCGGTCACGGTGCCGTTCGGGGCGGACGCCAGGGTGGCGCCCGCGCTTCCGACCGGCCCCGCGGAGCCCGCCTGGCAGGTGCTCGGGCTGCCGGCCTTCGTCGCGCAGGCCGGGGTCCAGCTGAGCGCCGACGCACCGACCGTCGCTCCGCCGGGGCCCTGGAAGTCGGTGACCTTTCCGGTCAGGGACCAGCCCGCGGGGCCGCCGCGGTAGTCCTCGACCGTGACCGTCCGCAGGGAACCCCGGGAGGCGCCGCCGCGGCCGAAGTCGACCGCCGACATCTCGACGGTGTCCCCGTCCTGGATCATGGAGAGGGTGCCCGCCCGGACGGATGTCTTCAGCTTCTGGCTGCCGTCCGGGATTCCGCCGCCACCGGTGACGGTGTAGGCCTGGGGGCCCGCCCCCTTCGCCGGATCCCAGCCGCCGCCCTCGTACGCGACGATCCCGGTGGTCGCCGGGTCGGTGACGGTGAGCCGCCCGCCGAAGCCGCCGGAGCCGTCCGCCGTGACGGTGGCCGTGTCGGCGGTCTGCCGGTCACCGGCCCGGCCCGCCAGGGTGACCGCCGCTCCCGGGGTGAACTTCGAGCCGGTGACGGCGACCGCCTCGCCCGACGGGCCGGAGGCGGCCCCGAGCTGGATGGCGCGCTCGTTGACCTGGCCGCCCTCGTCCGTCGCGATGATCGTCTCGGAGACGGGGGCGGGCGGGTCGGTCACCGTGCAGGGGGTGTCCAGCTCCATGATGTAGCTGGTGTGGATGTTGTAGTCACCGGGCGAGAGCGTGATCTGCCCGGGGGCCGTGACCGTGAAGGTGCCGGTCATCGAGAACGACGGGAAGGCTCCCTTGCCGGGCACCGGGTCGTTCTTCTTCGGGCCCGCGACCGTGACGCTCGCGCTCTGCGCGCCACCGACGGTGACCTTGCCGGTCGGCGTCATGATGTCGGCGGGCAGCGCCAGGTCGACCGGGTTGCTCGCGGCGGCCTCGATCACGGTGTACGTGACCGTGACCGTCTCGCCGACCTTCGGGGCGGCGTTGTCGACCGTGATCTCCGCCCGCGTCGTCCCGTCGATCGGCGGGATGCCCGCGATGGCGGGCGGGATGCAGTGGGTGGGGAAGTCCACCGGGACCGAGGCGGTCGCCAGGGCCTGCGCGGGGCCCGCGAGGACCCCTCCCCCGGCGACGACCAGCGCGCCGACGCCCAGCGCGGCGGCCCAGCGACGGCGTGCGGGGTGTCTTCGGGCGCCGGATCTTCGTGTGCTGACTCTGCGGACGGTCGAACGCATGAAGCCCCCTCCTGCGGATGCGGCGCAGCGGCTCTTCCACGCCGGCGGGGGCCCATTGACGGCTCCGCCCCCGAAGAAGTCAATGGGGACGGAACACATTCACTGATGGTCCATCAGATACTGTCAAGATCCGTACACCCGTGCGGATCTTGGCCGGGGTCAGCCAGCCGTGACGCTGACGCGCAGGACGCCGTCCGGCCCGGCGAGCAGGACGGGGGTGTCCGGGCCGCCCAGGTCGCGTACGGCGGCGCGGTCCTCCTCGGACGGGGTCTGCGCCTCCGAGACGACCGCGGCCGCCTCCAGCGAGGTGGCGCCGCTGGCCACGGCCATCGCCACGGCGGTCCGGAGCGCGCTGAGCCTCAGCGACTCCAGCCGTACGGTGCCCGCGACGTAGGTGCGCCCGGTCTCGTCCCGTACGGCAGCGCCCTCCGGCACACCGTTGCGGGCGCGGGCGCTGCGCGCCAGCGTGACGATCTTGCGGTCCTCGGGGCCGAGGTCGGTGCTCTCAGTCATGTGCCGAGCATACGAACCAGCCCCGCCCCCGCGCACCAGGCCCCGCGGCTGGCTGGGCTACGGGCGGTCGAGCCGGAGCCGGTCCGCCCGGGGCAGCCCGGCGACGACCAGGTCGTAGGAGTCCTCGACCAGCTCGCGGAGCACACGGTCGGGCACGCCGGAGACCGTCACCGTGTTCCAGTGCCGCTTGTTCATGTGCCAGCCGGGCACCACCGCGTCGTACTTCTCCCGCAGCCGCACCGCCTCGTCCGGGTCGCACTTCAGGTTCACCGTCACCGGGCGGGCGGCCAGGGCGCTGAACGCGAACATCTTGCCGAGCACCTTGAACACGGAGGTCTCGGGCCCGAACGGGAACTCCTCGACGCTCGCGTTGAACTCCAGGCAGAACGCCCTCAGCTTCTCCGGGGTCACTCGTCCTCCTCGGGCTCCGGCTCCACCAGCACCGTGACGATCTTGTTGCGGCGGCCGGCCGGGGACTCCGCGGTCAGCCGCAGGCGGCGCCCGTCCGGCAGGCCGACCACGGACGAGGCACCGGCGATCGGCACCCGCCCCAGCGCCTTGGCCAGCAGCCCGCCGACGGTCTCCACGTCCTCGTCGTCGTACTCGTCGAAGCCGAACAGCTCCCCGAGGTCACCGATGTCCAGCCGCGCGGTCACCCGGAAGCGGTCGTCCCCGAGCTCCTGGACGGGCGGGAGTTCGCGGTCGTACTCGTCGGTGATCTCACCGACGATCTCCTCCAGGATGTCCTCGATGGTGACGATGCCCGCCGTGCCGCCGTACTCGTCGATCACGACGGCGACGTGGCTGCGCTCCTGCTGCATCTCGCGCAGCAGGTCACCGGCGTTCTTGGTGTCGGGCACGAAGGACGCGGGACGCATCGCGGTGGAGACCGGGTCGGCCTCGGACTCGCGGTTGATGTGGCTCTTGCGGACGAGGTCCTTGAGGTAGACGACGCCGACGATGTCGTCCTCGTTCTCCCCGGTCACGGGGATGCGGGAGAAGCCGGAGCGCAGGGCCAGGGTCAGCGCCTGCCGGATCGTCTTGTACCGCTCGATGCAGACCAGGTCCGTACGCGGCACCATGACCTCGCGTACGAGGGTGTCGCCGAGCTCGAAGACGGAGTGCACCATGCGGCGCTCCTCGTCCTCGATCAGCGACTCCGCCTCGGCGAGGTCGACCATCGCGCGCAGCTCGGCCTCGCTGGCGAACGGCCCCTTGCGGAAGCCCTTGCCGGGGGTCAGCGCGTTGCCGATGAGGATCAGCAGCTGCGGGATCGGGCCCATGACCCTGGCCAGCGGCAGCAGGACGTACGCCGCGGCGGTGGCGGTGTTCAGCGGGTGCTGGCGGCCGATGGTGCGGGGCGAGACGCCGATGGCGACGTACGAGACGAGCACCATCACGCCCATGGCGACGGCCAGCGCCTGCCAGGTCTCCGGGAACTCCTTCAGGCAGGCGTACGTGACGAGCACCCCGGCCGACATCTCGCACGCGACCCTGACCAGCAGGGCGACGTTGAGATAGCGGGTCGGGTCCGCCGCGACCTGCTCCAGCCTGGCGCTGCCGCGCCGGCCGGAGCGGACCGCCTCGGCGGCCCGGAAGCTGGAGACCCGGGCGATGCCCGCCTCCGCGCAGGCCGCCAGCCAGCCGACGACGACCAGCAGCACGGCACCCAGGACGAGGGGAACGCTCACGAGACGGTGGGTGCGGGCGAGGGGCCTTCCAGGCCCCGCTCGGCACGCCAGCCGTCGACGATCGCGGCCTGGAGACCGAACATCTCCGCCTTCTCGTCCGGCTCCTCGTGGTCGTAGCCCAGGAGGTGCAGCACCCCGTGGACGGTGAGGAGCTGAAGCTCCTCGTCCATGGAGTGCTGGGTCTCCGCCTCGTCGCCCTGCCTCTTGGCGACCTCCGGGCAGAGCACGATGTCACCGAGGAGCCCCTGCGGGGGCTCCTCGTCGTCCTTCGACGGCGGACGCAGCTCGTCCATCGGGAAGGACATGACATCGGTCGGACCGGGAAGGTCCATCCACTGGATGTGGAGCTGCTCCATGGCGTCGGTGTCCACCACGATCACCGAGAGCTCGGACAGCGGGTGGATCCGCATCCGCGCGAGGGCGTAGCGGGCGATGTCGAGGATCGCCTGCTCGTCGACCTCGGTTCCGGACTCGTTGTTGACATCGATCGACATGGTGCGCTGCTACTGCTTCCCGTTGTGGCGGTCTCGGCTGTCGTACTTCTCGTACGCGTCGACGATACGGCCGACGAGCTTGTGCCGGACGACATCCTGGGAGGTGAGCCTGGAGAAGTGGACGTCCTCCACCCCGTCCAGGATCTCCTGGACCTGGCGCAGGCCGCTCTTGGTGCCGTTCGGCAGGTCGACCTGGGTGATGTCACCGGTGATGACGATCTTCGAGTCGAAGCCGAGCCGGGTCAGGAACATCTTCATCTGCTCGGCGCTGGTGTTCTGCGCCTCGTCGAGGATGATGAACGCGTCGTTGAGCGTACGCCCGCGCATGTAGGCCAGCGGGGCGACCTCGATCGTGCCCGCCGCCATGAGGCGCGGGATCGAGTCGGGGTCGAGCATGTCGTGCAGTGCGTCGTAGAGGGGGCGCAGGTACGGGTCGATCTTCTCGTAGAGCGTGCCGGGCAGGAAGCCGAGCCGCTCACCGGCCTCGACCGCGGGGCGGGTGAGGATGATCCGGTTGACCTGCTTGGACTGGAGGGCCTGGACGGCCTTGGCCATGGCGAGGTAGGTCTTGCCGGTGCCCGCGGGGCCGATGCCGAAGACGATCGTGTGCTTGTCGATCGCGTCGACGTACCGCTTCTGGTTGAGCGTCTTGGGGCGGATCGTGCGACCGCGGCTGGAGAGGATGTTCTGCGTGAGCACCTCGGCGGGGGTCTCCTCGCCGTCCCCCTCACCGCGCTCCGCCGCCCTGAGCATGGCGATCGAGCGTTCCACTGCGTCCTCCGTCATCGGCTGACCGGTGCGGAGCACCAGCATCATCTCGTCGAACAGGCGCTGGACCAGGGCGACTTCCGCCGCTTCCCCGACAGCGCTGATCTCGTTTCCCCGGACGTGGATGTCGGCCGCCGGGAAGGCCTTCTCGATCACGCGCAACAAGGCGTCACCCGAGCCCAGGACGGTCACCATCGGATGGCTGGCCGGAACGGTGAAGTGGGCTCGCGCCTGCCTCGGCGCAGGGGTCTGGGCTGTGGGTGTCTGAGTCATGGGCCGGCTCTGTGGCCTGCGCATACCTCCCGTTGCAAGGTTCTCGCCGATCGACAACCTCTCGGATTACCAAGCCTACGACCCCGCACCGGCAACACCGAGGGCTTTTTCGCACAGGCTGGCGAACGGGGCCGGCGGGCCCGGGGTCAGGCGGGGTGCCGGAAGCCGATCGTCGGGACCGCGCGGCGCAGCGGCCAGGGCCGGGCCGCGGCGGGCAGCAGTTCCTCCAGGAAGGCGTACCGGCGCAGCGCGGCCGGGTCCTGGTCGGCGAAGGTGCCCACCCGCTGCCACCAGGCGGCGATCTCCTCCCAGCCGGGAGCCGAGAGCGAGCCGCCGAACTCCTGGACGGAGAGGGCGGCGGTGAGTCCGGCGAAGGCCAGCCGGTCGGCCAGCGGCCAGTCCGCCAGGGTGCCGGTGACGAATCCGGCGACGAAGACGTCCCCGGCGCCGGTGGGATCGAGCGCCTCGACCTCGATCGCGGGCACCTCGGCGCTCTCCCCGCTCGCCGAGTCCACCGCGTACGCGCCCTCCGGACCGAGGGTGACCACGGCGAGCGGCACCCGTTCGGCCAGGGCGTGGGCGGCTGCGCGCGGGCAGTCGGTGCGGGTGTAGCGCATCGCCTCCTCGGCGTTGGGCAGGAAGGCCTGGCAGTGCCGCAGATCGGCGAGGGCGTCCAGGTCCCAGCGGCCGGTCTCGTCCCAGCCGACGTCGGCGAAGATCCGGGCACCGTTGCGGGCCGCGGTGGCGACCCAGGGTTCGCTGCGGCCGGGGGCGAGCGAGGCGACGGCGGCGCGGGCCCGGGGCGGGCAGCAGGGGAAGCCCGGACCGCCGTCGGGGACGGCCGGGCCGGGGGCCTCGTGACCGTGCGAGACCATGGTCCGCTCGCCCTCGTACGCCATCGAGACGGTCACCGGCGAGTGCCAGCCGGGGACCGTGTGCGACATCGAGAGGTCGATGCCCTCGCCCTGCTCCAGGGCGTCCCAGCAGTACTCGCCGTAGTGGTCGTCCCCGAAGGCCGCGGCCAGTGAGGTGTGCAGGCCGAGCCGGGCCAGGGCGGTCGCCATGTTGGCCACGCCGCCGGGGCTGGAGCCCATGCCGCGCGCCCAGGACTCGGTACCCCGCACCGGGGCGCTGTCCAGACCGGTGAAGATGATGTCCAGGAAGACCGTGCCGGTGAGGAAGACGTCGCAGTCCGGGTCCTGCGGGGCGCGCAGTCCGTCGAGTGGGTCGATGCCTGGAACGTCCGCGCTCACCTTGCACTCCCGGTCGTGGTGGATCCGGCCAGTGTGCCCGATCGGGCGGCGTGAGCGGAGGGCGCGCGCCGGTGGCCGTGCGAGCCGGTCTCGGCACCTCGCACCACAGCGTGGACCCGCGCAAACCTTCGCGACTACCCGCGCACTCGGAGCGTAAACACACATGTGACCCAGATCACCCTAGGCCACCTTTCGGCGGACTGTCCACGGTTGCAACAATTAGCCCGCGAGCCCCTTCGGCGACGGTTGCCGACGAGTGGCACGAATTCTCCGCGTTTCCCGTTTTCCCCGTGTTTCCCGTGTTTCCCGTGTTTCCCGCAGTGCCCTCCCCCTTGCCTTTCTGCCGTATCCCGGCATGTCTTCAGGAACGCCCATGTCCTCGCGCCCGCGCGCCGCGTGGCCCCTGGTCGCCGTGTTCACCGCCGGTTACCTCGCCTCCTATCTGCTCCCCACCATCGTCGGGCGGCTCTCCGTCCATCTCGGCCTCAGTACGGCCCAGTCCGGTCTGGTCGGCAGCGCCCTGCTGCTGAGTTCGGCGAGCGCCGGATTCACGCTGGCGGGCCGCGTCGAGAGGTACGGGCCGCGGCGTCCGGCCCGGATCGGACTGCTGCTGGCGATGGCCGGGTACGGCTGCGCCTCGCTGGCCGGGTCGGTGCCGCTGGTCGTGGCGGGCGCGGTGGTCGGCGGGCTCGGCTCGGGTACGGCGACCGCGGTGGCCGCGTCGGGCATCGCCGCCCAGCGCGACCCCCACCGGACCTCCTCGCTCGGGCTGCTCAGCGTCTCCGCGACGGCGGGCGCCCTTTATCTGACGATCCCGCACCTCGGGGGCGGCCACCGGCTGCCGTTCGCCTCGATCGCCCTGGTCGCGCTGCTCGTCTGGCCCGCCACCGCGCGGCTCGGCGGCCCCGCGCCCGCCACCCCCGGCGCCCCGGCCATCGGCCGGCTGCCGCACCGCAGGTCAGGGCTGGTACTCGCGGGCGGGATGCTCGTGTGGTCCATGGCGCAGAACGCGCTGTGGGGCGTCAGCGGCCGGATCGGGGTGGCACAGGCCGGGCTCTCCGAGGTCGTCATCGGCGCGGTGTTCGCCCTCGCGCTCGGCGCCGGGCTGCTCGGGGTGATGGGGGCCGGACTGCTGGGGGCACGGCTGGGCCGGGCGGTGCCGATCGGACTGGGCACCGTGGTCATCGCGGTGAGCATCGTGCTCAGCTCCTCGGCCGGGAGCCTCGGCTCGTTCGCGACCGGCGAGATCCTGTGGAACACCGTGTACCCGGTGGTCCTGTCGTACCTGATCGGGCTGGCCGCCTCGCTGGACGTACGCGGACGCTGGGCGGTTCTCGCGGGCTCCGCGTCGTCCGTCGGGGTGGCCTGCGGTCCGGTGCTCGGCAGTGTGCTCTCCGAGCTGGCCGGATACCCGGTGATGGGGCTGGTCCTGGGCGCGGCCACCCTGCTGGTCGCGGCCCCGTTCACGGCCGTCGCCCTGCACACCGGCGGACGGCCGCTGGTGCCGGGATCGGTACGCCGCCGGGGCGGCGCACCGGCCGCGCTGCTGGCCGTCACCACCGGGGCGGTGCCCGGGGCCGTACCGAAGCTGGGCGCGCCCGAGCAGGCCGTCACGGAGATCAGCCTGCCGGTGCGGCGCAGGCGGCCGGTGCGGGGCGCGTTCCGCACGGCCGGTCCGGCGGGCGGTGCCGGTCAGTCGAACGCGTACGCCTCGACCTCGGACAGGTAGCGCGCCCGGCGCTCCTCGTCGTGGTCGAGGAAGGCCGCCTCGAAGGAGTTGCGGGCCAGTGTGCGCAGCTGCTCGCGGTCCAGGCCGAGCGCCTCGTGGACGGCGTGGAAGGTGTCGCCGACGTAGCCCCCGAAGTAGGCGGGGTCGTCGGAGTTCACCGTGCACAGGAGCCCGGCGGCCATCATCTCGCGCAGCGGGTGCTCCTCCAGGACGTCGATGGCGCGCAGCCGCACGTTGGACAGCGGGCACAGGGTGAGCGGCACCCGCTCGGCGGCCAGCCGCTCCACCAGCTCCGGGTCCTCCATGCAGCGCAGCCCGTGGTCGATCCGCTCGGCACCGAGGACGTCCAGCGCCTCACGGATGTACGCGGGCGGGCCCTCCTCCCCGGCGTGGGCGACCCGGCGCAGCCCGAGCGCGGCAGCCGCCTCGAACACCTCGCGGAACTTGGCGGGCGGGTGGCCGACCTCCGCGGAGTCCAGGCCGACCGCGCTGATCCGGTGCAGGTGCGGCTTGGCCGCCTCCAGGGTTTCCCGCGCTGATTCGGCGGACTGGTCACGCAGGAAGCACATGATCAGCTGGGTGGAGATGCCGTGCTTCTCCTCGCTGCGCTCCAGCGCCCGGCCGAGCCCTTCGACGACGGTGCCGATCGGGACACCGCGGGCGGTGTGCGCCTGCGGGTCGAAGAAGATCTCCGCGTGCCGCACGCCCTGGGCGGCGGCGCGGGCGAGATAGGCGTCGGCGAGCTCCTCGAAGTCCTGCTCGGTGCGGAGCACCGCCATCAGCGCGTAGTAGAGGTCCAGGAAGCTCTGGAGGTCGTCGAAGAGGTAAGCGGTGCGGAGCTCCTCGGTGTCCGCGTACGGCAGGCGTACGCCGTTGCGCGCGGCGAGGGCGAAGGCCAGCTCGGGTTCGAGGGTGCCTTCGATGTGGAGGTGGAGCTCTGCCTTGGGGAGATGCACGGGGATTCACGCTCACAGACGATGGTGCTGATGCGGTGCTGGTGTGGTGGGTGGGTTCAGAGGTGCCGGGTGGGCACGGGGATCCTGGCGAGGTCCTGGGCGACGGTCAGTTCGCCCTCGAACCCGGCCGCGCGGGCCTGGGCCCCGAAGACGGCGGGGTCGGCGTAGCGCTGCGAGAAGTGGGTCAGCACCAGGTGCCGTACGCCCGCGTCCCGGGCCACCCGGCCCGCCTGCCCGGCGGTCAGATGGCCGTGGTCGGCCGCGAGCCGTTCGTCCTCGTCGAGGAAGGTCGACTCGATGACCAGCAGGTCGCAGCCCTCGGCGAGCGCGTGCACGCCGTCGCAGAGCCTGGTGTCCATGATGAACGCGAACCGCTGGCCCCGCCTGCGCTCGGAGACGTCGTCGAGGGTGACGCCGCCGAGGGCGCCCTCGCGCTGGATGCGGCCGACGTCCGGCCCCCTGACGCCGTGCTCGGCGAGCTTCTCCGGCAGCATCCGGCGCCCGTCGGGTTCGACGAGCCGGTAGCCGTACGACTCGACGGGGTGCGAGAGGCGGTGGGTGCTGAGCGTGTACGCGCCGGTGGTGGCGAGCACCCCGTCGGCGGCGACGGGGGCCTCGGCCAGCTCGACGGACTCGCGGTAGGCGGTGGCGTACCGCAGCCGTTCGAAGAAGTGCTGCCCGCTCGCCGGGTAGTGCGCGGTGACCGGGTGCGGGACCTGGTCGAGGTTGATCCGCTGGATCACCCCGGCCAGGCCCAGCGAGTGGTCGCCGTGGAAGTGCGTGACACAGATCCGGTTGATGTCGTGCGCGGCGACACCGGCCCGCAGCATCTGGCGCTGGGTGCCCTCACCGGGGTCGAAGAGGATGCCCTCGCCGTCCCAGCGCAGCAGATAGCCGTTGTGGTTGCGGTGCCGGGTCGGGACCTGGCTGGCAGTGCCGAGGACCACGAGTTCGCGTTGGGACACGGTGCGGTGGCCTGCCTAACCGGGGGGCCACTGGAGACCGCGGCCGCCCAGGACGTGGGCGTGCGCGTGGAAGACGGTCTGGCCGGCTCCGGCACCGGTGTTGAGGACGATCCGGTATCCGGTGTCCACGATCTTCTCGTCGGCGGCGACCTGACCGGCCTCGCGCAGCACGTCGGCGGCGACCGAGGGCTCGGCGGCGGCGAGCGAGGCGGCGTCCGGGTGGTGGAGGCGCGGAATGACCAGGACGTGGACCGGGGCCTGCGGGTTGATGTCCCGGAAGGCGACGGTGGTCTCGGTCTCGCGGACGATGGTTGCCGGGACCTCACCTGAGACGATCTTGCAGAACAGGCAGTCGGGCTGCGGTTCTCCCGCCATGGGACTGGCTCCTCGGTAGCTGGTGATCGTTGTACGGCATGGTAGCGGGGCGCCCGGCCCCGCCACCCCGTGCCTATGCCCCGGGCGGCTCGGGTGCCCGGCGGGCCGGGGTCCGGGTCAGCGCTTCGAGCGCGACGCGGATCGCCTCGTCCAGCTGCGGGTCACGGCCCGCCACGTGGTCCTGCGGGGTGACGACGACCTCGACGTCGGGATCGACCCCGTAGTTCTCCACGCCCCAGCCCTCCCCCTCGAACCAGAACGCGTACTTGGGCTGGGTGACCCCGGTCCCATCCACCAGCCGGTAGCGGCTGTCGATCCCGATCACGCCTCCCCAGGTGCGCGTACCGACGACGGGACCGATGCCCAGCGCCTTGATCGCGGCGGTCACGATGTCGCCGTCCGAGCCGGAGAACTCGTCGGCCACCGCGACCACCGGGCCGCGCGGCGCGTCCTGCGGGTAGCTGTGCGGGCGCATGCCGCGCGGAACGTCCCAGCCGATCACCCGGCGGGCGAGCTTCTCCACGACGAGCTGCGAGGTGTGGCCGCCGCTGTTCTCCCGGATGTCCACCACCAGCCCCTCGCGGGCCATCTCGACCCGCAGGTCACGGTGGATCTGCGCCCAGCCCGCGCCGTTCATGTCGGGGACGTGGAGATAGCCGAGGCGTCCGCCGGAGCGCCCGTGCACATGGGCCCGCCGGCCAGCGACCCAGTCGTGGTAGCGCAGCGCCTCCTCGTCGGCGACCGGTACGACGACGACAGGGCGGGGCTCCCCGCCGTCCACCGGGGCGACGGTCAGCTCGACCGGGCGGCCCGCCGAGCCGGTGAGCAGCGGGGCGGGCCCGGTCACCGGGTCGACCGGGGTGCCGTCGACGGCCAGGACCGTGTCCCCGGCCCGTACCGCCACGCCCGGCGCGGCGAGCGGCGAGCGGGCCTCGGGGTCCGAGCTCTCCGAGGGGAGGATCCGGTCGATGCGCCAATTTCCCTCGCCGGTACGGGAGAGGTCGGCGCCGAGCAGTCCCTGCCGGGCCGATTCGTCGCACCAGCCAGCGGCCGGACGGACGTAGGCGTGCGAGGTACCCAGCTCGCCCTGGACCTCCCACAGCAGGTCCACCAGGTCGTCGTGGGTGGCGACCCGGGCCAGCACCGGGCGGTAGCGGTCCAGGACGCCGTTCCAGTCGGCGCCGCCCATGTCGGCGCGCCAGAAGTTGTCCCGCATGATGCGGCCCGCCTCGTCGTACATCTGGCGCCATTCCGCGGCCGGTTCGAGGACGCGCCGGACGCGCGAGAGGTCGACGGTGATCCCGCCGTCGCTGCCGCCGTCCTCGTCGTCGGCCGGGACATGGCTGTCGGACGGTACGACACGCAGCGCGCCGCGGGTCCGCAGCACGAGCCGCCTGCCGTCCGCGGTGACCTCGAAGTCCCGTACGTCCGAGGCGAGTTCCTCGCTGCGCAGCTTCTCCAGGTCGTACCGCTCCAGGGTGGTGTCGGGGCGGCCGGAGTCGGGGGTGGCGGCGCTGGTGCCGAGCACCCCGGTCGTCGGGTGGTTCAGCCAGAGCAGCCCGTCCCTCGCCGCGCGGAGCGTGGAGTACCCGGCGGCCCGGACGGGCAGCGGCACGATCCGGTCGGCGAGCCCTTCGAGGTCGATCCGGGTGATGGGCAGTGCGGTCGGGTTGTCCTGGTCGCTCTCGCCGCCGCTCTTCTCCTTCTCGACGGGAAGGCCGTGGCGCTGCGGTCCGAACGGGGAGGGGGTCGTGGCGGCGAGCGTCAGCAGGTGCGGGCGGCAGGTGGCGAGGAACGCCAGGTCGAAGACGTGGCTGTCGTAGACCGGGTCGAAGGAGCGCTCGGAGAGGAAGGCGAGGTGCTTGCCGTCGGTGGTGAACGCGGGCGAGAAGTCCCGGAAGCGCAGCGGGGTGGCCTCGGCGACCGACAGGTCGGTGAGGTGGGCGAGCTTGAGCTGGCTGAGCGGGCGGGGCCCGGGGTGGGACCAGGCGAGCCAGGTGGAGTCGGGCGAGAAGACGAGCCCGGAGACGTCACCGTGCTCCGCGCGGTCCAGTTCGTGGACCTCGCCGCTCTCCCGTTCGACGATCAGGACCCGCCCGTCGTGCGCGGCGACGGCGAACCGGCTGCCGTCGGGGGCCGCGGCCAGGTCGAGGACCCGGCCGAGCCGCCCCGCCGCGAGCCGGTGCGGCGCGGTGCCGGGCGCGGTGCCGGTGGACGGGGCGCACTCCAGGGCGTCGTCGCCCTCGGCGTCGGTGACCCAGACGACGTGCGGGTCGCCCTCGGCCTGGAAGGCGCGGGCCAGCCGGGCGCGTACGCCGGGCTCGGCGGCGAGTACGCGGGCCGGGCCGCCCCGGTGGGTGACCCAGTGGACGGCGCCGCGCGTCACCACGGCGCTGCCGCGGCCGGTGCGGTCCGGGGAGACGGATTCGACGTAGCTGTCGGCGTGCACGGGGAACGGCTGGAGGTCGGTGCGCTGGCCGCCGAGCCGGATGTCCAGGCGGCGGGGCGCGGTGCCCGTCAGGTCGTCGAGCAGCAGGAGTTCACCGGCCGAGGCATAGGCGACGCGGGTGCCGTCGGTGCTCGCGTGGCGGGCGTAGAAGCCGTCGAGGCCGGTGTGGCGGCGCAGGTCGGAGCCGTCGGGGAGGGAGGAGTAGACGGCGCCGACGCCTTCGTGGTCGGAGAGGAAGGCGACGCGTGCGCCGACCCACATCGGGCATTCGATGTTCCCGTCGAGCCCCTCGTGGAGCCGGACGAACCGGGCCGGGCCGTCCGCCGGGGGTTCCTGCTCGATCCACAGCTTGCCCGCCGCGCCGCCCCGGTAGCGCTTCCAGGCGGCGGCCTCGCGCCCCATGGTGGCCGAGAGCAGCAGGGCCCGGCCGCCGGGCCCGTGGGCGAGCGAGCCGAGCAGCCCGTACGGGAGGGTCCGCGCCGGGCCGCCGTCGACCGGGACGGCGCTGGCCCAGGTGCGCTGGGCCGACGCCTGTCCCTGGGCGCTGACGACGAGCACCTCGCCGCCGGACGTCCAGCCGTGGACGGCGGTCCGGCTGTCGCCCCAGTACGTGAGCCGGGTGGCGGGGCCGCCGTCGGCCGCCGCGAGGTGCACCTCCGGCGCCCCGTCCCGGGTCGACGTCCAGGCGACCCTGGTCCCGTCCGGCGATATCCGCGGCTGGCCGACCGGCCTGTTGTCGGCGCTGACGCGCCAGGCGCGACCGCCGTCCAGCGGCGCCAGCCAGACATCGTCCTCGGCGGTGAAGGCGATCACGTCGCCGTGGACATGGGGATAGCGGAGGTAGGCAGGCTGCGTCACACGGATCACCCTAGGGCGCGGCCGTGTCCTCCGTAACCGGGTTGGCCGGAGTCCGGCAGGGGGCCGGACTCCGGTCCGAACTCATTTGCCCAGGGGGGTTTCGGTCACGGTCACGGTGACGGTGACGGTGGGCCGGAAGCCGTTCCCGCCCGCGGCCGGCGTGATCGGGGTGATCACGGAAGTCGGGGGCGGGGCGTCGCAGTTGCCGAGCACCTCGGCCCGGAAGACGGACCGCCCGCCCGTGCGGGCGGTCAGATCACCCCGTACACACCGTCCGCCGAGCTCCTGCGTCACCTTGCCGGAGAGCGTGATGGCCTCACCGCCGCCGGTCCGTCCCGTGCAGTCCACGTTCGCGCTGCGGGGTACGGACGCGGCGGGCGAGGCGCCCCAGGCGCGGGCGCCGTCGACCCCGGCGGAGCAGCTCAGCCACCGCACGTCCACCCCCTTGTTCTCCAGTGCGCCGGTGCCGACCCGGTCGGTGGTCACGGCGATGGACGCCGAGTTCAGACCACCCGTGGGCTCGCAGGCGGCGGTGCCCAGGACCGCCGCGACCGCGAGAGCGGACGCGGCCGGAACACGTCGGCCTCGCCCCTGAATCCATGCCCTTGTTGTCCCCATACGGGCAGCTTCCCACCGATCGCCAGCCACGAGGTAGACGGCGTGCGGGCGCGCCGAAATTGGCGCCGGAGCGCACACCCGGGCCTGGAGGAGCGCTCTTACGACCAGCGGCCGGTGCGCCCCATCAGCAGGGCCGTCGCCGCCGTGCCCGCGGTGGAGGTGCGCAGTACGCTCGCGCCGAGTCGGCAGGTCCGGGCGCCCGCGGCGGCGAAGACCGCGAGTTCCTCCGGCGACACCCCGCCCTCGGGTCCGACGACCAGCACGATCCCGCCCCGGGCGGGGAGTTCGACGGTGGCCAGGGGCTCACTGCTGTGCTCCCGGTCCTCGTGCAGGACGGCCCCGAACTCCGCCCCGGCCAGCAGCGCCGCGACCTGCTTGGTCGTCATCGCGTCGGCCACCTCGGGAAAGCGCACCCGGCGGGACTGCTTGCCCGCCTCCCGTGCCGTACCGCGCCATTTCGACAGGGCCTTGAGACCGCGGTCGCCCTTCCACTGGGTGATGCAGCGGGCCGCCTGCCAGGGCACGATCGCGTCGACGCCGGTCTCCGTCATGGTCTCCACGGCGAGCTCGCCCCGGTCCCCCTTGGGCAGGGCCTGGACGACGGTGATGCGCGGGGCGGGCTCCGGCTCCTCCCGGACCGGGGCCAGTTCGGCGAGGACCAGGCGGTCCTTGCCCTCGGCGGCCGATACGACGCCCTCCGTCCAGCGGCCCCGCCCGTCGGTGAGCACGACGGCCTCGCCCCGGCGCAGCCGCTTCACCGACACGGCGTGCCGCCCCTCGGGCCCTTCCAGGACGAACCCAGGCCCCTCGGGGACCTGATCGACGACGAAGACGGGTGCGGTCACTTCGAACTCCCTGTGCTCACTGCCGTACGCGCGGCGTCCAGTTCCCGGGCGAGCTGCCCGACCAGCCGGGCGGCCGGCAGCTCGCGTGCCATCCGGTGGCCCTGCCCGGCCCACAGCGCCATGCCCTGCGCGTCCCCGGCCTTCGCCGCCGCCCGGCGCAGCCCGGCGGTCAGGTAGTGGACCTGCGGATAGGCGGCGGGGGCGTACGGGCCGTGCTCGCGCATGAAGCGGTTGACCAGGCCGCGGGCCGGGCGGCCGGAGAACGCCCGGGTCAGGGCGGTCCGTACGAACAGCGGGTTGGTCAGCGCCTGCTTGTGCAGCACGCTCGCCCCGGACTCGGGACAGACGAGGAAGGCCGTGCCGAGCTGCGCCGCGTCGGCGCCCGCGGCGAGCACCGCGGCGATCTGCGCGCCGCGCATCAGTCCGCCCGTGGCGACGATCGGGATCTGCACGGTCTCGCGGACCTGGGACACCAGGGAGAGCAGCCCGATCCCGGAGCCGTCGGCCTGCGGGTCGTCGCGGTGGGTGGACTGGTGGCCGCCCGCCTCGACGCCCTGGACACAGACCGCGTCGGCGCCCGCCCACTGGGCGGCCTGGGCCTCCTCGGGCGTGGTGACCGTCACGACGGTGTACGTGCCGACCCCGGCGAAGGCGTCGAGGGTGTCACGCGTGGGGCAGCCGAAGGTGAACGAGACCGCCGGGACCGGGTCGTCCAGCAGGATGGCCAGCTTGGCGTCGTAGCCGTCGTCCCCGTCGACGTCCGTGCTGCCGAGCGGGGTCTCGTACCAGGCGGCCTCGCCCGCGAGCTGGTGCCGGTACACCTCGACGGCGCTCGGATCGGCGAGACCGGGCTGCGGCATGAAGAGGTTGACGCCGAAGGGCCGGGCGGTCAGCCCGCGCAGCTGTTTGATCTCGTTGTACATCCCGTCCGCCGTCTTGTACCCGGCGGCGAGGAAGCCGAGCCCGCCCGCGTCGGAGACGGCCGCGACGAGCTCCGGGCAGGAAGCGCCGCCCGCCATCGGGGCCTGCACGATCGGATACCGGCAGAGATCGGTCAATGCGGATGACATGAGCGCATCGTGTCACGTCCGGCCCTGGCCGGGACTCCCGGGACGTGGCCACCCCGCGCACCCGCCCGGACCGCCCCGCGCGCGGACGCCGGACGGTCCCCGTGGCGGGGACCGTCCGGCGTCCGGATCTCGCGGTACGGCGGGGCCGGGTCAGCGGCCGTTGAAGGCGTCCTTCAGCCGGGAGAACAGCCCCTGCTGGCCGGGCTGGAACTGACCGGTGGGCCGCTCCTCGCCCCGCATCTTCGCCAGGTCCCGCAGCAGCCGCTCCTGCTCCGGGTCCAGCTTCGTCGGGGTCATCACCTCGACGTGCACGATCAGGTCACCGCGCCCGCCGCCGCGCAGATGCGTGATGCCGCGGCCGTGCAGCGGGACGGACTGGCCGGACTGGGTGCCGGGCCGGATGTCGACCTCCTCCAGGCCGTCGAGCGTCTCCAGCGGCACCTTGGTGCCGAGCGCGCCCGCCGTCATCGGGATCGTGACCGTGCAGTGCAGGTCGTCGCCCCGGCGCTGGAACACCGCGTGCGACAGCTCGTGGATCTCCACGTACAGATCGCCGGCCGGGCCGCCGCCGGGGCCGACCTCACCCTCGCCCGCGAGCTGGATGCGGGTGCCGTTGTCGACACCGGCGGGGATCTTCACCGTGAGCGTGCGCCGCGAGCGGATGCGGCCGTCACCGGCGCACTCCGGGCACGGGGTCGGCACGACCGTACCGAAGCCCTGGCACTGCGGGCAGGGCCGCGAGGTCATGACCTGGCCCAGGAAGGACCGGGTGACCTGCGAGACCTCGCCTCGGCCACGGCACATGTCACAGGTCTGGGCCGAGGTGCCGGGCGCCGCGCCCTCGCCGCTGCACGTGGTGCAGACGACGGCCGTGTCGACCTGGATGTCCTTGGTGGTGCCGAACGCCGCCTCGGCGAGGTCGATCTCCAGCCGGATCATCGCGTCCTGACCGCGCCGGGTGCGCGAACGGGGTCCGCGCTGCGACGACGTACCGAAGAACGCGTCCATGATGTCGGAGAAGTTGCCGAAGCCGCCCTGTCCGAAACCGCCCGCGCCACCGCCGCCGGAGGCGGACAGCGGGTCGCCGCCGAGGTCGTAGACCTGCTTCTTCTGCGGGTCCGACAGCACCTCGTAGGCGGCGTTGATCTCCTTGAACCGCTCCTGGGTCTTCGGATCGGGGTTCACATCCGGGTGCAGCTCACGGGCGAGCCGCCGGAATGCCTTCTTGATCTCGTCCTGCGATGCGTCGCGGCGTACGCCGAGTACGGCGTAGTAGTCCGTGGCCACTTACGACTCCGCCAGGATCTGTCCGACGTAACGTGCCACTGCGCGTACCGCTCCCATCGTTCCGGGGTAGTCCATGCGGGTCGGTCCGACCACGCCGAGTTTGGCGACTGCCTCGTCGCCCGAACCGTAGCCGACCGCGACGACGGACGTGGAGTTGAGCCCTTCGTGGGCGTTCTCGTGCCCGATGCGTACGGTCATGCCCGAGTCCTTGGCCTCGCCGAGCAGCTTCAGCAGCACGACCTGCTCCTCCAGCGCCTCCAGCACCGGCCGGATCATCACGGGGAAGTCGTGCCCGAAGCGCGTGAGGTTGGAGGTGCCGCCGATCATCAGCCGCTCCTCCGTCTCCTCGACGAGGGTTTCGAGCAGGGTGGAGAGCACCGTGGACACGGTGCCCCGGTCCTCGCTCTCGAAGGATTCCGGCAGATCCTGCACCAGCTGCGGAACATCCGTGAACCGGCGTCCGACGACCCGGCTGTTGAGCCGGGCCCGCAGGTCGGCGAGAGAGGTCTCGCCGAACGGCGCGGGGCAGTCGATCATGCGCTGTTCGACCCGGCCGGTGTCCGTGATGAGCACGAGCATCAGCCGGGCGGACGCCAGCGACAGCAGCTCCACGTGCCGCACCGTCGACCGGGTCAGCGAGGGGTACTGCACGATGGCGACCTGCCGGGTCAGCTGCGCGAGCAGCCGTACGGTGCGGCCCACCACGTCGTCGAGGTCGACCGCTCCGTCGAGGAAATTGTGGATCGCGCGGCGCTCCGGCGACGAGAGGGGCTTGACCCCCGCGAGCCGGTCGACGAAGAGCCGGTAGCCCTTGTCCGTCGGGATGCGTCCGGCACTGGTGTGGGGCTGGGCGATGAAGCCCTCGTCCTCCAGCACGGCCATGTCGTTGCGGACGGTCGCCGGGGAGACCCCCAGCTTGTGCCGCTCGGTGAGCGCCTTGGAGCCGACCGGCTCCTCCGTACCGACATAGTCCTGGACGATGGCGCGGAGCACTTCGAGTCTGCGTTCACTGAGCATCGCGCACACCTCCAGCTGTGTTTCCTCGGTGGTTCTCGGGCCGTTCCTGTGCCTCTGCCCAGGAATCCTCCTGGCACTCTGTCATCCCGAGTGCCAGCAATCCCCCGCCAGTGTACGGCGGCCGAGTGGGGGCCTAGCAAGGGCGACCGGCCAGGCCGTCACGAGACCCCGCAGGTGTTTTGCCGGTAGCGTCGCGGTATGGACGCCTCTTGGGAAGAGTTCGGGTGGGAGCGCGTCGGTCCCGGAGTGGGCCGCCGGCGCCTTCCCGGGTGGGACGCGACGGTCGCGCTGGTGGCCGGGGCGGACGGGGCGCTGCTCTTCGACACCGGCTCGACGCTCCGCGAGGGCGCCGAGGTGCGGAGGCAGGCCGAGGCGCTGCTGGGCCGCAGGGTGACGCATATCGCACTCAGCCACCCGCACTTCGACCATGTGTTCGGTACCGCCGCGTTCTCCGGTGCCGAGGTGTACGGGGCGGCCGGTCTGGCGGAGTTCCTGAGGAAGGACGGGGCCGCGGGGCTGCGCGCCTCGGCGGTGCGCCACGGGGTGGCGGAGCGTGACGCGGCGGAGGCGGCCGACGCGCTGGTGGTGCCGAAGCACCAGGTGTGCGGCGAGTGGACGATCGGCCTGGGCGGCGGGCGCGAGGTGGTGCTGGCCGACGTCGGCCCCGCGCACAGCGGTCACGACCTGGTGGCGGTCGTCCCCGGTTCGTCCGGCTCCCCCGCGGTCGTGCTCTGCGGCGACCTGGTGGAGGAGTCCGGCGAGCCGCAGGCGGGCGAGGACGCGCATCCGGCCCGCTGGCCGGCGGCGCTGGACCGGCTGCTGGCGCTGGGCGGCGGGGACGCGGTGTACGTGCCGGGGCACGGGGCCCTGGTGGACGCCGCCTTCGTACGGGAACAGCGACGGCGACTGGCCGGACTCTTCGGCGTGTCGTGACCCCGGGGCGCCCGCCGTCCTATCGTCGTCCGATGCGCAGCTACCAGCCGGACCTGACTCCGCCATGGAAGAGGTCCGCCCCCGTTCCCGAGGTCCCCGCCGAGCCCGATCTGGTGGTGGAGGAGGTCTCCACCGGATTCTGCGGTGCGGTGATCCGGTGCGAGAAGACGGCCCAGGGCCCGACGGTGACCCTGGAGGACCGCTTCGGCAGGCACCGGGTGTTCCCGATGGAGCCGCGCGGCTTCCTGCTGGAGGGCACGGTGGTCACCCTCGTCCGCCCCGTGGCCGCCGCCCCGGCGCCTCCGGCCCGGACGGCCTCGGGGTCGGTCGCGGTCCCCGGGGCGCGGGCCCGGGTCGCGCGGGCGGGCCGGATCTATGTGGAGGGGCGGCACGACGCGGAGCTGGTGGAGCGGGTCTGGGGCGACGACCTCAGGATCGAGGGCGTGGTCGTCGAGTACCTGGAGGGCATCGACGACCTGCCGGGCATCGTGCGCGCCTTCTCCCCCGGCCCGGACGCCCGGCTGGGCGTGCTGGTCGACCATCTGGTGCCCGGCTCCAAGGAGTCGCGGATCGCCGGGCAGGTGCCGGACGCGGACGTGCTGGTGGTCGGGCACCCGTACATCGACGTGTGGGAGGCGGTGAAGCCGTCCTCGGTGGGCATCCCGGCGTGGCCGGTGGTGCCGCGCGGGCAGGACTGGAAGACCGGGGTGTGCCGCGCGCTGGGCTGGCCGCAGAACACCGGAGCGGCCTGGCAGCGCATCCTGTCCTCGGTCCGCTCCTACCGGGACCTGGAGCCGTCGCTGCTGGGCTCGGTGGAGCACCTGATCGACTTCGTCACGGCGCCGGAGTAGCCGGCTCGCGGGCCGTCAGTCGACCAGGTCCCGGACCACCGCGTCCGCCAGGAGCCGGCCGCGCAGGGTGAGCACCGCCCTCCCCCGCTCGTACGGGGCGGGCTCCAGCAGGCCGTCGGCCAGGGCGCGGCGGGAGGCCGCGAGGCCGTCCTGGGCCAGCAGCGACAGCGGGCAGCCGTCGGCGAGCCGGAGCTCCAGGAGGATACGTTCGACCCGCCGGTCCTCGGCGGAGAGGACCTCCCGGCCCGCGCCCGGCGAGCGCCCCTCGGCGAGGGCCTGGGCGTACGCGCCGGGGTGCTTCACGTTCCACCAGCGCACCCCGCCGACGTGGCTGTGCGCCCCGGGTCCGGCGCCCCACCAGTCGGCGCCGCGCCAGTACAGCTCGTTGTGCAGGCACCGGCCCTCGGGCGTGCGGGCCCAGTTCGACACCTCGTACCAGGAGAAGCCCGCCGCGGCCATCGCCTCCTCGGCGATCAGGTAGCGGTCGGCGTGGACGTCGTCGTCGGTCATCGGGACCTCGCCGCGGCGGATGCGGCGGGCCAGCTGGGTGCCCTCCTCGACGATCAGGGCGTACGCCGAGACATGGTCCGGCCCGGCGCCGATCGCCGCGTCCAGCGAGGCCCGCCAGTCGTCGTCCGACTCGCCGGGGGTGCCGTAGATCAGGTCGAGGTTGACGTGCGCGAAGCCCGCCTGCCGGGCCTCGGCGACACAGGCCTCGGGGCGCCCCGGCGTATGCGTACGGTCCAGGACCCTCAGGACGTGCTGCCGGGCGCTCTGCATCCCGAAGGAGATCCGGTTGAAGCCGCCCTCGCGCAGTTCGGCGAGGTAGGCCGGGCCGACCGATTCCGGGTTGGCCTCGGTGGTGATCTCGGCGTCGTCCGCCAGCCCGAACTCCTCGCGGATCGCGGCCAGCATCCGGACCAGGTCGGCCGCGGCGAGCAGGGTCGGGGTGCCGCCGCCGACGAAGACCGTGCGGACCGGGCGCGGGTCGTCACCGAGGACCCTGCGGGCCTGGCGGACCTCGCCGATCAGGTGGGCGGCGTAGTTGTCCCGGGAGGCCAGGGCGCCGCCGGAGCCGCGCAGCTCGGTCGCGGTGTAGGTGTTGAAGTCGCAGTAGCCGCAGCGGGTCGCGCAGTAGGGCACGTGCAGGTAGAAGCCGAGCGGCCGGTCGGCGGCGCCTTCCAGGGCGTGGCGGGGCAGCGCCCCGTCGTCGGGCACGGGTTCACCATCGGGCAGTACGGAAGGCATACCGTCCATTGTCGCTCGCCGCCGGGGAACTCCCGGCCACGTCCCCGTCTCCCCGCCCCCTTCCCGTATCCGGGCGACAGACTCAGCCGGCCTGGAGCACCAGCAGCGCCAGGTCGTCGTCGGGCGGCCGTTCGGCGAATTCGTGGACCGCCCGCTTGATCCGGTCCGCGATGCCGTCCGCCGACAGTCCGGCGCACTCGGCCAGCGCCTGGGCCAGCCCGTCCCCGTCGTCGAACATCAGCGTCCCGGAGCGCCGCTCGGTCACCCCGTCGGTGACGCACAGCAGACTGTCACCGGGCGCCAGCTCGAAGCTCTGGCTCTCGTAGGCGACGTCGTCGAAGATCCCGAGCAGTATCTGGGGGTCGGCCGCCGGGCGCACCTCGCCGTCGGGCCGCAGCAGCAGGGGCAGCGGATGTCCGGCGCTGGCCAGGGTGCAGCGCACGCCGCCGTCGGGCAGGGGCACGAGTTCGCCGTACAGCAGGGACAGGAAGCGGGACTGGCCGGTGTCCGCGGTCTGCTGGCCTCCTGCGGCGGCCACCATGAGCGCGGCGGCCTCGGCGGCCTCCATCGCGTCGTCGAGCAGGAGCCGGTTGAGCCGGTCCAGGACCTCGCCGACGCCGAAGCCCTCCCGGGCCAGCAGCCGCAGCCAGGGCCGGGCGAGGCCGGTCACGACGGCGGCCTCGGGGCCGCTGCCCTGCACGTCGCCGAGGACGAAGCACCAGCGGTCGCCGGGGCAGGGGAAGATGTCGTAGAAATCACCGCCGACCACCCCGTCGTCGCTGGGCTCGTACACCAGCGAACTGGAGACGCCGGGTATGTCGGCGACCTTGCCGGGCAGCAGGGCGCGCTGGAGGATGCGGCTGATGGTGGCCTGGCGGGTGTACTCGCGGGCAGCGCCGACGGCGAGGCCGACCCGGCGCACGAAGTCCTCGATGAGCGCGGTCACCTCGTCGGGGACACGGGCGAGCCCTTCCCGGCCCAGGAGCACGGCGCCCAGCGTCCGGGTGCCGGAGGTGATCCGGTAGGCGAGTGCGGACACGGCGGGCCCGTCACCCCGCTCCCCTTCCCCGGCTTCCTCCTCCTCGCCGCCGGGCCAGGGCATGGAGACGGGGCCGGTGCCGACCCTCTCGGGCAGCCGGATCGGGTCCTGCTCCAGCAGGGCGCGCAGCCCGCCGGTCTCGGTCTCGTCCCGGTGCCAGACGCTGGCGAGCCGGGGGACGGCCGAGGGGCCGCCGTTCTCCGGTTCCAGCCAGATCGCGCACCAGTCCGCGAGCCTGGGTACCAGTAATTGCCCGGAGAGCGCGGCGACGATGTCCTCGTCGAGCTGCCCGGCCAGCAGGTCGGAGGCCTCGGCGAGGAAGGAGAGGGCGCCCCGGCCCGCCCAGTCGGCGTCGTCGCGCAGGGCGCGCCGGGCGGAGGGGGCGAGCAGTTCGGCCTCGCGCAGCCTCTGCGGGAAGCCGGGGTCGGCGGCGGCTTCCGGGAAGGGGTTCCAGTCGTCCACCGGGAGGCGGGCCCAGACGGTCTTGAGGCCGGTGCGGTAGGTGATGCCCCAGCGTTCGGCGAGGGTGCCGACGAGCTGGAGACCGCGGCCGTACTCGGCGGGCTCGTCGGGGCCGACGGCGCGGGTGCCCTCCGCCGCGTCGGCCGCGCTTCCGGCCTCCGGGCGGTCGCTGCGCACCGCACGGGCCGGATGGTGGTCGGAGACCTCCAGCAGCAGGGCCGCGACCTCGTCGTCGTCGGCCTCCTCCAGCTGGACGACCAGTTCCACGGTGGTCCCGGCGTGCACGACCGCGTTGGTCACCAGTTCACTGACGACGACCTCCGCGTCCTCCGCCACGCGCCCGCTGAAGCCCACGGCCGCCGGGAGCCCGAGCCCGGCCCACTCGTCCAGCGCGGCCCGGACGAACCGGCGGGCGGCGGAGGGGGCGAGGAGGTTGCCGGGCAGGGACGTGTGGGCGGCCGGCCGCGTGTCCGCGCGGTCTGCGGGATTTCCGGGACGCTGAACGATGTCCCGCTGCAAGGGAATGGACCCCACGGTGCAGCTCCTGACCTGTCTCGCTCTGTCTGTTCTCGTTGCTGTCTGTCGGTTCTCGTCGGGCGGCGTGGGCGACACCGACAGACTGACAGATGGACCATGCCCATAAGCAGCGAGTTGCCGAAGTGGGCGGAGAAAATGAGCGGGAAGGAAAAGGAGCGGCCGCGAGCCGTCAGGACTCGCGGCCACTCCGGCGGGGCGTGGGGCCTACGCCTCGCGGGATCCCGCGTACATCCCGTCGATGAGGTCCTTGTACGCGCGCTCGACGACGGGCCGCTTCAGCTTGAGGCTGGGCGTCAGCTCGCCGTGCTCGATGTCGAGGTCGCGGGGCAGCAGCCGGAACTTCTTGATGGTCTGCCAGCGCTGCAGGCCCCCGTTGAGCCGCTTCACGTAGCCCTCGATGAGCGCGACGGTCTGCGGGGCGGCCACCACCTCGGCGTACGGCCTCCCGCCCAGGCCGTTCTCGGCGGCCCAGCCGAGGAGCGTCGGCTCGTCGAGCGCGATCAGCGCGGTGCAGAAATTGCGGTCGGCGCCGTGCACCAGGATGTTGGAGACGAACGGGCAGACCGCCTTGAACTGCCCCTCGACCTCCGCCGGGGCGATGTACTTGCCGCCGGACGTCTTGATGAGGTCCTTCTTGCGGTCGGTGATCCGGAGGTAGCCGTCCACGGACAGCTCGCCGATGTCGCCGGTGTGGAACCAGCCGTCCGGCTCCAGCGTCTCGGTGGTCTTCTCCGGCTGCCCGTGGTAGCCCTCCATGATCCCGGGGCCGCGCAGCAGGATCTCGCCGTCGTCGGCGATCCGTACCTCGGTTCCGGGGAGCGGCTTGCCGACGGTGCCGGTGCGGTAGGCCTCGCCCGGGTTGACGAAGGAGGCGGCGCTGGACTCGGTGAGCCCGTAGCCCTCCAGGATGTGGATGCCCGCACCCGAGAAGAAGAGGCCGATGTCCGGGGCGAGCGCGGCGGAGCCGGAGATGCAGGCCCGCAGCCGGCCGCCGAAGGCTTCCCGGATCTTGGAGAAGACCAGGGCGTCGGCGACCTTGTGCTTGGCGCCGAGCGCGAAGGGGACGGAGGCCGTGCCGGTGCGCCGGAAGTTGTCCTGCGAGACCGTGGCGTACTCCCGGGCGACGCCTGCCGCCCACTGGAAGATCTTGTACTTGGCCCCGCCCCCGGCCCGCGCCTTGGCGGCGACGCCGTTGTACACCTTCTCGAAGATGCGGGGCACGGCCGCCATGTACGTCGGCTGGACGACCGGCAGGTTCTCGATGATCTTGTCGACCCGGCCGTCGACGGCGGTGACGTGGCCGACCTCGATCTGGCCGGAGGTGAGGACCTTGCCGAAGACGTGGGCGAGCGGCAGCCAGAGGTACTGGACGTCCTCGGAGGTGATGAGCCCGGTGGAGACGGTGGCCTTGGCCATGTACGACCAGTTGTCGTGCGGCAGGCGCACTCCCTTGGGGCGGCCGGTGGTGCCCGAGGTGTAGATCAGGGTGGCCAGCTGCCCGGGGGTGATGGCGGCCACCCGCTCCTTGATCGCCTCGGGGTGCTCCGCGAGGTACGCGGTGCCGCGGGCCTCCAGGCCGTCGAGGGTGAGCACCCAGCCCTCGGGGTCGCCCTCGGCGGCTTCGGCGCCCTCGGGGTCGATGACGACGACATGGGCGAGCTCGGGCAGCTCGGCGCGGCGCTCGCGGGCCTTGGCCAGCTGCCCGGCGTCCTCGGCGATCAGCACCCGGCTCCCGGAGTCGGAGAGGATGAACGCCGACTCCTCCGCGTTGGTCGACGGGTAGACCGTGGTGGTGGCGGCACCCGCGCACATCACACCGAGGTCGGCGAGGATCCACTCCACGCGGGTGCCGGAGGCGAGCGCGACGCGCTCCTCCGGCTGGATGCCCAGGGCGATGAGCCCGGCCGCGACGGCGTAGACCCGCTCGGCGGCCTGCGCCCAGCTCAGCGACTTCCACTCATCGGGCCCCTGGCCGGCGGCCGAGGGGACCGGGTAGCGGTAGGCCTCCCCGTCCGGAGTGGCCGCCACGCGGTCGATGAAGAGGTTCGCCACGGAGGGCGGTCGGTTCTCGATCAAGGTCAGTGTGTCGCTCACGACGTCCTCCGGGCCTGCGGCAGTGCTTCACGACCGGCTGCTGTTTGCTGCTGACTGCTGATGTTCCTGCTTCTTCGTCCTGCTTCGCTTCGTTTCCCCGCGTACGGCCGTCCGGCGGTCCGCTGGTCCGGCGGCACCCGGTCCCGCTTGCTTAACTGGCGAGTAACTACGAGGCCGTGATCAGGGTAGAGCGCCCGGGTCCGCCGCGTAAGAGGCAAGGGGCCGCCGCTTCATAACGAACGGGCCCCCGCGCCGCAGGGTGCTGCGGCGCGGGGGCCCGTCCGGACGGCCTCACGGCGGGGCGGGGCTACTTCTTGCCCTTGCTCTCCCCGCCGGACTCGTCCGTGGACAGCACGGCGATGAAGGCCTCCTGGGGGACCTCCACGTTGCCGACCATCTTCATCCGCTTCTTGCCTTCCTTCTGCTTCTCCAGCAGCTTCCGCTTACGGGAGATGTCACCGCCGTAGCACTTGGCGAGGACGTCCTTGCGGATGGCCCGGACCGTCTCACGGGCGATGACCCGGGAACCGATCGCAGCCTGGATCGGCACCTCGAAGTTCTGCCGCGGGATCAGCTCGCGCAGCTTGGCGACCAGCCGCACGCCGTACGCGTACGCCTTGTCCTTGTGCGTGACGGCGGAGAACGCGTCGACCTTGTCGCCGTGCAGCAGGATGTCGACCTTGACGAGCTGGGCGGTCTGCTCACCGGTGGGCTCGTAGTCGAGCGAGGCGTAGCCCCGGGTCTTGGACTTCAGCTGGTCGAAGAAGTCGAAGACGATCTCGGCGAGCGGCAGGGTGTAGCGGATCTCGACCCGGTCCTCGGAGAGGTAGTCCATGCCGAGCAGGGTGCCGCGCCGCTGCTGGCAGAGCTCCATGATCGCGCCGATGAACTCGCTGGGGGCCAGGACCGTGGCGCGCACGACGGGCTCGTGCACCTTGTCGATCTTGCCCTCGGGGAACTCGCTCGGGTTGGTGACGGTGTGCTCGGTGCCGTCCTCCATGTCGACGCGGTAGACCACGTTGGGGGCGGTGGCGATGAGTTCGAGGCCGAACTCGCGCTCCAGCCGCTCGCGGATCACGTCGAGGTGGAGCAGGCCGAGGAAGCCGACGCGGAAGCCGAAGCCGAGGGCCGCGGAGGTCTCCGGCTCGTACACCAGGGCGGCGTCGTTGAGCTGGAGCTTGTCGAGCGCCTCGCGCAGGTCCGGGTAGTCCGAGCCGTCCAGCGGGTAGAGCCCGGAGAAGACCATCGGCTTGGGGTCCTTGTAGCCGCCCAGCGCCTCGGTCGCGCCCTTGTTCAGGGAGGTGATCGTGTCACCGACCTTGGACTGCCGGACGTCCTTCACCCCGGTGATGATGTAGCCGACCTCGCCCACGCCGAGGCCGTCGGCCGGGGTCATCTCCGGGGAGGAGACCCCGATCTCCAGCAGCTCGTGGGTGGCGCCGGTGGACATCATCCGGATGCGCTCGCGCTTGTTGAGCTGTCCGTCCACGACCCGGACGTAGGTGACGACGCCGCGGTACGAGTCGTAGACCGAGTCGAAGATCATCGCGCGGGCCGGGGCGTCCGCCACGCCGACCGGGGCCGGAACGTCCCTGACCACCCGGTCGAGCAGCGCGTCCACGCCGATGCCGGTCTTCGCGGAGACCTTGAGCACGTCCTCCGGCTGGCAGCCGATGAGGTTGGCCAGCTCCTCGGAGAACTTCTCCGGCTGCGCGGCCGGCAGGTCGATCTTGTTGAGCACCGGGACGATGGTGAGGTCGTTCTCCATCGCCAGGTAGAGGTTGGCGAGCGTCTGGGCCTCGATGCCCTGGGCCGCGTCGACCAGCAGGACCGTGCCCTCGCAGGCGGCGAGCGAGCGTGAGACCTCGTAGGTGAAGTCCACGTGGCCCGGGGTGTCGATCATGTTGAGGACATGGGTGCGGCCCTGCCCCTCGCCCGTGTCGGGCGTCCAGGGCAGACGGACCGCCTGGGACTTGATGGTGATGCCGCGCTCGCGCTCGATATCCATACGGTCGAGGTACTGAGCACGCATCTGCCGCTGGTCGACCACCCCGGTCAGCTGGAGCATCCGGTCGGCAAGGGTCGACTTGCCGTGGTCGATGTGCGCGATGATGCAGAAGTTGCGGATCAGCGCCGGGTCGGTACGGCTCGGCTCGGGCACGTGGGTAGGGGTCGCGGGCACGCAGGGTCCTGATTCTTGAGACGCCGAACGCCGTGTCTCGGGTCGATGTCGGGTCGGTCGGATCGATACGTAGCCTCCATCGTCCCATGGTTGCCGGGCGGAGACCGGTTTGGGCCGGTCGGAGCGGGGCTGGTAACGTTGACAGCTGTGTCTCGCGACTCTCTCGGGCCGTGGGGCGCACATCGAAGACCCAACGAACCTGAAAAGGCTCTTTTCGTGGCGAACATCAAGTCCCAGATCAAGCGGAACAAGACGAACGAGAAGGCGCGCCTGCGCAACAAGGCCGTCAAGTCCTCGCTCAAGACCGCTATCCGCAAGGCCCGCGAGGCCGTCGCCGCCGGTGACGTCGAGAAGGCCACCGTGGCCACCCGCGACGCTTCCCGTGCGCTCGACAAGGCCGTCTCGAAGGGTGTCATCCACAAGAACGCCGCCGCCAACAAGAAGTCGGCGCTGGCCTCCAAGGTTGCCTCCCTCCAGGGCTGAGCATTCTGATGTGATCGCCGGGAAGGACCCAGCGGGCCCTCTCTCCCGCTCCTGACCGGCACCCCGCGCCGCACACCGAACCTGCGTTCGCCACGCGGGTGCGGCGCACCACAAGCGTGAACCGAAGGCCCCGGCCTCCGCCCTCCCCCAGGGCGGCGCCGGGGCCTTCGGCGTACAGGCCCCGCGGCTGGACCCGCGCTTAGGGTCTTTCGTTTGGATCAGGCTGGATCAGGGAGCGGGGGCTGGTGCGTGCAGCTGCAAGGCGGAGGAAGAAGCCGACGCGGAGCGTCGGTGACTGACGACAACGCGGCAGATGTGCGCACCAGCCCCCGCGAGCCCGGCATGATCCAAACGAGAGGCCCTAGGTGCGAGGACCTGCCTGCACACTGCCGCCCGCCGTGCGACGCCCGGCACGCACGCTCGCCGCGTCGTCGAACTCGTCCCCGTACGCCCGGTACGAGGACGATCCCTGCCCTGCCCTCCCCTGCCCGCCCGCACGCGCCGGACACCTCACGCACCGGACACCAGGGGCCCCGGCCTCCGGCCGGACGACGGCACGGTGAGGTCGGGGCCCCTAGCGGCCCGACCGTGCGGCCCTGGCGACGGCGACCACGGCCTTCTCCAGCGCGTACTCCGGGTCGTCGCCGCCGCCCTTGACTCCGGCGTCCGCGTCCGCGACCGCGCGCAGTGCGACGGCCACCCCGTCCGGCGTCCAGCCGCGCATCTGCTGCCGCACCCGGTCGATCTTCCAGGGCGGCATGCCCAGCTCACGGGCGAGGTCGGCGGGGCGTCCGCCACGGGCCGAGGACAGCTTGCCGATCGCCCGCACGCCCTGGGCCAGCGCGCTGGTGATCAGTACGGGCGCCACTCCCGTCGACAACGACCAGCGCAGCGCCTCCAGCGCCTCGGCGGCCCGTCCCTCCACCGCGCGGTCGGCGACCGTGAAGCTCGACGCCTCGGCGCGGCCCGTGTAGTAACGGGCGACGACCGCTTCGTCGATCGTGCCCTCGACGTCCGCGACGAGCTGTGAGACCGCGCTCGCCAGCTCCCGCAGATCGCTCCCGATGGAGTCGACCAGCGCCTGGCACGCCTCGGGTGTGGCCGAACGGCCCAGCGCCCGGAACTCCGACCGCACGAACGACAGCCGTTCGGCCGGCTTGGTGGTCTTCGGGCAGGCGACCTCCCGCGCCCCGGCCTTGCGCGCCGCGTCCAGCAGCCCCTTCCCCTTGGCACCGCCCGCGTGCAGCAGGACCAGGGTGATCTCCTCGACCGGATCGCCCAGGTACGCCTTGACGTCCTTGACCGAGTCGGCGGAGAGGTCCTGCGCGCCGCGCACGATCACCACCTTGCGCTCGGCGAAGAGCGAGGGGCTCGTCAGCTCGGCGAGGGTGCCGGGCTGGAGCTGGTCGGACGTGAGGTCGCGGACATCCGTGTCGGGGTCGGAGGCGCGGGCCGCCGCCACCACCTGCTGCACCGCGCGGTCCAGGAGCAGGTCCTCCTGGCCCACGGCGAGCGTGAGGGGAGCGAGCGGGTCGTCGGTGGAACTCTTTCTGGTGGCCATCGCCGTCCAGCATCCCACGCACCGCCGACAGCGGCCCCGGGCTCCCTCCCGCCCCGGCTCCCCGGTACGGGAGAATGGGCCGGTGAGCGATGTGAGACATGTGCTGGTGCTGCCCGATCGCGATGCGGCGGAGGAGGTGGCCGAGGAGCTGGGTCAGCGCTTCGGGATCGCCGAGGAGCCCCAGTTGGTGCGCGATGCGCTGGCCGGCGAGGACGATGCCGAGGACGCCCAGTGGCTGGTGGTCGTGGAGGACCCCTCGGCACGGCTGGAGGCCTCCGTGCTCGACGCCTTCGCGGCGGAGTACGAGGGGTGGCTCGAAACGCCGTAGGGCCGCCCCGGGGCTCCGGGGCCCTCCCGGTTCAGCTCTTGGGGACGATCTGGATGTCCAGGTCGATGGCGATGCTGGAGCCGATGGCCGCGATGCCCCGGGCCAGCATGGTCTGCCAGGTCAGGGTGAAGTCCTCGCGGTGCAGCTCCGTGGTGGCCCGGCAGGCGGCGCGGGTCTCGCCCTCCAGCCCGCTGCCGAGGCCGAGGTACTGGCTGTCCAGGGTGACCGTCCGGCTGACGCCGTGCAGAGTGAGAGCGCCGGTCACGCCCCAGCGGGTGCCGCCCCGGTGGACGAAGCGTTCGCTGTAGAACTCCATCGTGGGATAGCGCCCGACGTCGAGGAAGTCGCTGGAGCGCAGGTGGTCGTCGCGCATCTGGACGTTCGTGTCGATCGACGCGGCGTCGATGATCACGTGCATGGCCGAGTCCTCCATGCGGTCGGCGATCCGCACGGCCCCCGCGAAGGTGTTGAAGCGGCCGTGGATGCGCGCGAGGCCGATATGCCGGGCGGTGAAGCCGATCTGCGAGTGCGTCGGCTCGACCACCCATTCGCCCGGGGCGGGAAGCTGCGGGGGCACGGACATCTGCAGGGTCACATCGCCGAGGTCGGCGTGACCTCCCTCGGTCACCGTGGCCGATCCGTGGAACGGGGTGAAGCCCTCGGCCGTGACGACCAGCCGGTACTCGCCCGCCGGGACGGTGGCCAGCACGCTGCCGAACGGGTCCGTCTCACCGCTGAAGATCTTGTGACCGGCCCTGTCCATGACCGCGAACTCAGCCATCGGAACGACCTCGTTGACGGGGTCGAGCACACGGCAGCTGAGCAGCCCGGCGGTACGCGGCACCTTGAGCCCGGCCAGGACATTGCCCTGTGCCGGTCCCGTCGCTCGGTTCTTCAGCCAACGCCCGAACATCTTCCACCTCTCCCCAGGGTCGATTCGCCTGGGGCCCGGCGGCTGAACCTCCTGTCGGAGCAGCGACCCACGGACGACCATGCATTCGACCACTATTGCGATGTTCGAGGCAAATGAAGCGACTGGTCATGACTTGGATCGAGCCATCACCAAAGCCCTGAATCACCCGCTGCCTGCAGCCCGGTTCCCGCCCCCGATACGGCGATCGCCCCCTCGGTGTCCGTACGCAGCACCACGGCCCCACCCGCCCGGAGCGCGTCGACGGTGCGTGCGGCCGGATGACCGTACGGGTTGTCCCGGCCCACGCTCACCAGGGCGAGTCTCGGGCGCGCGGCGCGCAGCAGGGCGGGGTCCTGGTGGGCCGAGCCGTGGTGGGGGACCTTGAGCACGTCCACCCGTGACAGCGCCGGGTATCTGCGCAACAGCCCTTGCTGGGCGGGCGGTTCGAGGTCTCCCAGAAGCAGCAGGGTCAGCCCGCCGGTCCGGACGTACAGGGCGACGCTGGCGTCGTTCGGCTCCCGGGGTACGGGTCCGGCAGCGGCATCCGCCCAGCCGCCGCCGGACCCCGCCGTACTGGCGGGCCAGAGAACCCGCCAGTCGAGCGCCCCGATCCTGCGGCGCTCCTCCGCGACGGCCCGGACCAGCGGCACGTGTGCCACGGCCGCCGTTCTGCGTACGAAAGCTGCCTGCTCCGGCGGTTCGTCCAGGCTCGTCGTCTCGATCGCGCCCACCGCCCGGCCCCGCAGCACGCCGGGCAGCCCGCGCACGTGATCGGCGTGGAAGTGCGTGAGGACCAGGAGCGGCACCTCGCTGACGCCGAGTTCGTTCAGGCACCGGTCCACGAGCGACGGATCGGGCCCGGCGTCCACGACCACCCCCGAGCCCTCCCCCGAGGCCAGCACCAACGCGTCCCCCTGGCCCACGTCGCACATCGCGAACGCCCAGTCGGGCGGCGGCCATCCGGTCAGTGCCCGGGTGAGCGGCACCGGGCGCAGCACCGCGAGGACCAGGAGCAGCGCTGCCGCCGAACAGACCCAGGGGTGACGGACGAGGCGCCGGGCCAGGAGCGCCAGCAGCAGGGTCAGGGCAGCGAGCAGCACCGCCCCGGCGCCGCCGTCCGGCCAGTCGATCCCCGCGCCGGGCAGGGCCGCCCCGGTGCGGGCCACGGTGGCGATCCACCCGGCCGGCCACCCCGCGACCCGGGCGAGCAGCTCCGCCACCGGCATGGCCACCGGCGCCACCGCCAGCGCGGCGAACCCGAGGACCGTGGCCGGTGCCACCGCGAACTCGGCCAGGAGGTTGCACGGGATCGCCACCAGACTGACCCGGGAGGCGAGAAGCACGACGACCGGAGCGCACACCGCCTGCGCGGCGGCCGCCGCGGCCAGCGCCTCCGCGAGCCGGGGCGGAACCCGGCGCCGCCGCAGCGCACCGCTCCACACCGGGGCGATGGTCAGGAGGGCTCCGGTGGCCAGCACCGAGAGGACGAAGCCATAGCTGCGCGCCATCCACGGGTCGTGGAGCACCAGCAGCAGAACGGCGGCGGCCAGCGCGGGAATCAGTGATCTGCGGCGCCCGGTGCCGATGGCGAGCAGGGTGATCAGTCCGCAGGCCGCGGCCCGCAGCACGCTCGGCTCGGGTCGGCAGACCAGCACGAAGGCCAGGGTGAGCCCGCCGCCGAACAGTGCCGTCAGCCGGAGCGGAATCCCCAGCCGGGGTGCCAGTCCACGGCGTTCGGCACGGATCGCCATGCCCGGCGGCCCGATGAGGAGGACGAGCAGGATCGCCAGATTGGCGCCCGAGACCGCCATCAGGTGGGTGAGGTCGGTGGCCTTGAACGCTTCGTGCAGTTCGGGACCGACCCGTGAGGTGTCGCCGACCACCAGGCCCGGCAGCAGGGCCCGCGCGTCGGGAGCGAGCCGCTCGGTCGCCTGTCGCAGACCGCCCCGCAGCGCGCCCGCCGTCCGCTGGAGGAGGGACGGCGGGCCGATGACGCGGGGCGGCCCCTTGCCCTCGGCCCGCAGTACGGCGGCACTGCGCTCGCCCCCGTGCAGCGGTGGGGCCAGCCGGCCGCCGACCCGCAGGCGGGTGGACGGGAGCAACCGCTGCCACCGCTGCGCCGATGCACCGGGCTTCACGATCAGCAGCACCGGCGTGCTCAGCCCGATGGCCGTACCGTCAGGTCCGGTCAGCCGGGTCACCTCGGCGTCCACCAGAAGCGATACGGGCATGCCGCGGTCGCCGTGCGTCCGGGGCAGGGTCCGCCGGGCGTCGGACGTCACCGTCACCTCCGCCTCGACCCGCTCGAACCGCTGGGCCAGCAGGTGGACCGGCCCTTCCCGTACGTCGGCGCTGCGCAGCCCGGCAGAGGTGGCCCCGGCCGCCGCGCAGAGCAGCGCCGCGGCGGTGGCGGTCGCGGTCGCCACGTCCCGAGGGCGCCGGGAGCCCGCGGAGGGCCCCTGCGGCGCTGCGCGGCTCGTCCGGGCTCCCGACAGGGCCAGGAGCACCAGGGCCGCCCCCACGCAGAGGACCACACCCATGACGGTCCACCGCCCCGGCGCGCTCAGGGCCAGCGCGGCCCCGCCCCAGGCCGCCAGGGCCGGTGGAACCAGCCGGAGATCAGCCGGGCCCTCCCGGTGCGGCTCGGAGACGCCGAGCCGGCTGTCCGACGCCGCGTGGACGTCCCCGCCGCTCACGGCCCCACCAGCGGCCGGAGGTCGGCGAACCTGCGGTCGCCGATTCCATTGACCTCGCGCAGTTCGTCGACGGACCGGAAACCACCGTGCTGTGCGCGATAGTCCACGATGTGCTGGGCGAGGACCGGGCCGACCCCGGGCAGCGTCTCCAGTTGCCCGGCGGTCGCGGTGTTGAGGCTGACCGGCTGGGCCGGAGGGCTCCCGCCGCCACCCGCACCGCCGCCACCCGTCCCGGTTCCGCCCGCACCGCCGGGCGCCGGGGCTCCCGGCACGGCGCCCACCACGATCTGCTCTCCGTCGACGAGCACCCGCGCCCGGTTGAGGCTGGTGAGGTCGGTGCCCTCCCGGACGCCGCCCGCCGCGCGCAACGCGTCGGTGACCCTCGCCCCGGACGGCAGACGCCGGACGCCGGGCCTGCGCACCTTGCCCCCCACATCGACGACCACGTGCCCTCCCGGCCCCGCCGCGGGCCCGGGTCCGTTCGACGGCTCCGCAGCCCCGGGGCCCTCGGCCGCCGGGGGCGGTGTCCGTACGCGCGCCGCCTCGGTGACCGGGTCGGGCGCACGCACGGAGTGGGGGCGCGCGGACCAGAAGTGCGCCGCGGCGAAGGCTCCGGACGCGACCAGGACCACGGCCAGCGCCGCCAGCGTCCGGGGCTCCAGGCCGCACCTGAGCCGCAGCCAGACCGGCACGCGCTCCCACAGCGCGGGAACCAGCCTCTCCCACCGCCCGCCGGGAGCCGTACGGGAAGCAGCGACGGGCGCGGAGGCAGACGCGGGCCCGGACGCAGCAGCGGAAGACGTGGATTCGGACGCAGTAGCGGAAACGGAGGCAACGGGCACATCCCCGCCCCGATCCTGTTCCGGGCCCGGACCTTGGCCCGGACCAGGATCAGGACCCAGCCCCGGGCCGCGCGTCGGATCCGAGCTCGGCACCAGCCGCGCGGGCCTCCCGCCATACGCACCCGCCATCAGGGCGTCCGCCCGGCGGCGCGAGGCCGCGGCCAGCGCGTCCGTACCCTCGCGAGCCCGCAGCCGACGGCCGGGCCCGCTGCGCACACGGACGTCCGAGACCGGGGCGCGGCCGGGACCGCTGCCGCTGCTTGCACGATTGCTTGCGCGTTGTGTTCCGAGAGCCATGCCTCACGACGTTAGGCACATCCGCCCGAACCCGCCGACCAGCAATAATTCCCGTGGAAAACCTCGCAGTTGTGGATAACTCGACCACTCCTGTGAGTGACGTGCGAGACGCCGACAGGACTCAGCGCGGCGAGACCACTGCCCCGAGCAGGCCCGGTCCGGTGTGCGCGCCGATCACCGCGCCCACCTCGCTCACATGCAGGTCGACCAGCCCCGGCACCCGCTCGCACAGCCGCTCCGCGAGCCGCTCGGCCCGCTCGGGCGCCGCCAGGTGGTGCACGGCGATGTCCACCCGCCCGCTGCCCGCCCGGTCCGCGACGATCTCCTCCAGCCTGGCGATCGCCTTCGAGGCCGTCCGCACCTTCTCCAGCAGCTCGATGCGGCCGCCGTCGAGCTGGAGCAACGGCTTCACGGCGAGCGCCGACCCCAGCAGCGCCTGCGCCGCGCCGATCCGGCCACCACGGCGCAGGTAGTCCAGCGTGTCGACGTAGAAGTACGCGGAGGTGTCCGCGGCCCGCTTCTCCGCGGCGGCGACCGCCTCGTCGAGGCTCCCGGCCGTCTCCACCGTCTCCGCCGCGGCCAGGGCGCAGAACCCGAGCGCCATCGCGACCATTCCGGTGTCCACCACGCGGACCGGAACCGGCGCGTCCTTCGCCGCCAGCACGGCGGCGTCGTACGTACCCGAGATCTCCGCCGAGAGGTGCAGCGACACGATGCCGACGGCTCCGGCCTCCGCGGCGGCCCGGTACGTGGCGGCGAACATCTCCGGGCTCGGCCGGGAGGTGGTCACCGGCCGACGCTTCTGGAGGGCCACCGCCAGCGAACGGGCCGAGACCTCGGTACCGTCCTCCAGAGCCTGATCACCGAGGACGACGGTCAGCGGCACCGCGGTGATGCCGTGCCGCTCCATCGTCTCGGGCGGCAGGTAGGCCGTGGAATCGGTGACGATCGCGACATGGCGGGACATGAGCGGGAGGTTACCTGGCCAGTCCGTGTCCTGGCAGTCCGACCCCGACCGAATGATCTCCGCTGACCGCTTCGGATCGCTTCCTGTCACCGAGGGTCGCCGAACGTCCCAGGTGGGTCGTCGTAGGTCTCAGTTCGTCGTTTCGGGCCGGGCCTTCTTCTGCCATGGGTACGCGGTCTGCGGACGCGGATCCGGAGCCGTGATCGCGCGAGCCGGACCGTCGGCCACCGGGCCGTTCTCCGGCTCCGGCCCCTGCTCCGGCCCGTTCGCGGCCTCCTGCCGGGGGCGGCTCCCACCCGGGGCCGGTGTGTCCGTCTCCACCGTCCAGTGCCGGAGCGCCCCCGCCTCCAGGTCGATCTGCGCGTTCAACGCGTCGAGATCGTCGTCCGTGAACCTCTGGGCCCGGTCGCGCGCGGCCCATCGCAGCGCGTCCGCCGACTGCGTGATCTGCTCCGTACGCTGTTTCAGAGTCGGCAGCAGCGAGGCGACCGTCCCCCGGTCGGGGTCGCGCTCCAGCTTGTTCAGCTCCTCGTCCAGCTGCCGCCCGTGCACGCTCAGCCGCTCGAAGAGGCCCAGCGACTCCGCGAGCGAGGCGTCCTCGGCGACTCCCTGCCGCAGGGCGTCCTGCGTGGCCCGCATGGAGGTGCGCAGGGAGAGACGCAGCCGCGCCAGCTCCCCGCCCACGCCGGCCTGGCCGTAGCTCTTGGCCCGCAGGGTGGTCTCCTCGACCGTGCGCCGGGCCTGCGTGATCGTACGGTCCACACTGCGCTTCGCCGCGCCGATCGCCTTGACGCCCGCGTACACGCCCAGGACCACGAACGCGATAAAGAGCAACCCCAGAATCAGGATCGCGGCTACCATGAGCGCCCCTCGGATGTCGTTTCGGCTGCCGGTGCAGGCTCTTCCACCGTAAACGGAAAAGGCGGGTTGGGGGTTCCTTCGAAACCCCCAACCTGCCCGTAGGGGAAGGCCCCCACATCACCGCGCGGGCGGTGCGGCGCCTCGCTCGCGCGAGGCGCCGCGTCCTCACGCCGGGACGATGTTGACCAGCTTCGGCGCCCGCACAATCACCTTGCGGATGCCCGCGCCGCCCAGGGCCGCGACCACGGCGGGGTCAGCCAGGGCCAGGGCCTCCAGCTCCGCGTCCGTGATCGACGGGGAGATCTCCAGACGGGCCTTGACCTTGCCCTTGACCTGCACCACACAGGTCACGGTCTCGTCCACCACGTACGCCGGGTCGGCGACCGGGAAGTCCCCGTGCACCACCGACTCGGTGTGGCCCAGCCGGTGCCACAGCTCCTCGGCGATGTGCGGCGCCAGCGGTGCCACCAGCAGAACCAGCGAGTCGGCGACCGACCGGGACAGCGGGCCTCCCGCCTTGGTCAGGTGGTTGTTCAGCTCGGTGACCTTGGCGATCGCCGTGTTGAAACGCATCCCGGCCATGTCCTGGCCGACGCCGTCGATCGCCTTGTGCAGCGCGCGCAGCGTCTCCTCGTCCGGCTCCGCGTCGACGACGGTGACCGCGCCGGTCTCCTCGTCGACGACATTGCGCCACAGGCGCTGCAGCAGCCGGTACTGACCGACGACGGCGCGCGTGTCCCACGGCCGCGACACGTCCAGCGGGCCCATCGCCATCTCGTACAGGCGCAGCGTGTCCGCCCCGTACTCGGCGCAGATCTCGTCCGGCGTGACGGCGTTCTTCAGGGACTTGCCCATCTTGCCCAGGACACGGCTGACCTTCTCGCCCTGGTAGTAGAACGCCCCGTCGCGCTCCTCGACCTCGGCAGCCGGGACCGCGATGCCGCGGCTGTCCCGGTAGACGAACGCCTGGATCATGCCCTGGTTGTACAGCTTGTGGAACGGCTCGACGGACGAGATGTGCCCCAGGTCGTGCAGCACCTTGGACCAGAAGCGGGCGTACAGCAGGTGCAGCACGGCGTGCTCGGCACCGCCGACGTACAGGTCGACGCCTCCGGTCGGCTGCCCCTCGCGCGGCCCCATCCAGTACTGCTCGATCGCCGGGTCGACCAGCTCCCGGTCGTTGTTCGGGTCCAGGTAGCGCAGCTCGTACCAGCAGGAACCGGCCCAGTTGGGCATGGTGTTGGTCTCGCGGCGGTACTTCTTCGGACCGTTGCCGTCGCCCAGGTCCAGGGTGACGTTGACCCAGTCGGCGTTCCGGGACAGCGGCGTCTCGGGCTGGGTGTCCGCGTCGTCCGGGTCGAAGGTGCGCGGCGAGTAGTCGTCGACCTCCGGCAGTTTCAGGGGCAGCATCGACTCGGGCAGCGGGTGGGCGACGCCGTCCTCGTCGTAGACGATCGGGAAGGGCTCGCCCCAGTAGCGCTGACGGCTGAACAGCCAGTCCCGCAGCCGGAAGTTGACGGTGCCCCTGCCGACGCCGTGCTCCGTCAGCCACGCGGTGATCCGCGCCTTGGCGTCGACGACGCCCAGGCCGTCCAGCGAGATCTCGTCATTGGCGGAGTTGACCAGCTTCGCGTCGTACGACCCGAAGGCGTCGTCCCACGTCGAGGGGTCGGTACCGCGGTCGTCCGACGGCTCGACGACACAGCGCATCGGCAGCTCGAAGGCGCGCGCGAAGGCGAAGTCGCGCGCGTCGTGCGCCGGTACGGCCATGATCGCGCCGGTGCCGTAGCCCATCAGGACGTAGTCGGCGATGAACACGGGCACCTTCTCGCCGCTGACCGGGTTGGTCGCGTACGCGCCGGTGAAGACGCCGGTCTTGTCCTTGGCCTCGGCCTGCCGCTCCACATCGGACTTGGCGGCGGCCAGCTTGCGGTAGGCGGCGACGGCCTCGGCCGGGGTGGCGTACCCCCCGGTCCACACGGCGTGGGTGCCTTCGGGCCAGGCCGCCGGAGTGATCCGCTCGACCAGCTCGTGCTCGGGCGCCAGCACCATGTAGGTGGCACCGAACAGGGTGTCCTGGCGCGTGGTGAAGACGGTGATGCTGTCGGCACCGTCGACCGGGAAGTCGACGCGCGCGCCTTCGGAGCGGCCGATCCAGTTACGCTGCTGCAGCTTGATGGCCTCGGGCCAGTCCAGACCGTCCAGGTCGTTCAGCAGCCGGTCGGCGTAGGCCGTGATGCGCATGTTCCACTGGCGCAGCTTCGCCTTGAACACGGGGAAGTTGCCGCGCTCGGAACGCCCGTCGGCCGTCACCTCTTCATTGGCCAGCACGGTGCCCAGGCCGGGCGACCAGTTGACCGGCGCGTCGGAGGCGTACGCCAGGCGGTACTCGCCCAGGATGTCCGCGCGCTCGACGGCGCTCAGGGCGCTCCAGTCACGGCCGTCCGGAGTGGGGCGCGCACCGCTCTCGAACTGCGCGACCAGTTCGGCGATCGGGCGGGCCCGGTCGGCCTCGGTGTCGTACCAGGAGTTGAAGATCTGCAGGAAGATCCACTGGGTCCACTTGTAGTAGTCCGCCTCGATCGTGGCGAACGAGCGGCGCTTGTCGTGGCCCAGACCCAGCCGACGCAGCTGGGCCGTCATGTTCTCGATGTTGGCCTCGGTGGAGACCCGCGGGTGCGTGCCCGTCTGCACCGCGTACTGCTCGGCGGGCAGGCCGAAGGCGTCGAAGCCCAGGGTGTGCAGCACGTTGTGGCCGGTCATCCGCTGGTAGCGGGCGAAGACATCGGTGGCGATGTAGCCCAGCGGGTGGCCGACGTGCAGACCCGCACCCGAGGGGTACGGGAACATGTCCATGATGAACTTCTTCGGCTTGGCGGCCAGCTCCGGATCGCCCGCCAGGTCGCCGCTCGGGTTCGGCGCCTCGTACGTGCCCTCGGCGTCCCAGAAGTCCTGCCAGCGTGCCTCGATGTCGGCGGCCATCGCCGCCGTGTAGCGGTGCGGCGCGGCCGTCTCGGCTGCGGAATTCGTCTCGCTCATGATCCTCAAAGCTCCATCGATCGACATCTGCCGACGCCATGTCCATGGACACGCGTCTCCGGAAACGAAAAATCCCCTCGCACAGGAGGGGACGCCGCGCTGATTCCGACCAGGCATTCTCACCGGTCGGGACTGATCAGCGCGGCTCGCTAAGCAGAAGGCGTACGGCACGCATGGCGTCAGGGTACCGCACGGCACCGGAATCGGTCCGGGTGGTCGCGCAGGAACAACAAAGGAAGCGAGCCACTCGCAATGAGTGACTCGCTTCCTCTTTCACTGTGGAGCTAAGGAGAATTGAACTCCTGACCTCCTGCATGCCATGCAGGCGCTCTACCAACTGAGCTATAGCCCCTTGTTGTGCTCCGCCCGGCTTCCCTGGCGACATCGAGAACATTACCGGGGACACGCCCGGTCCACCAAATCGATTCCCCAAGGTGACGATTTGCCCGTTTTCGCCGTACCGCTCCGGCAGTCGGCAGGGCCCTGGGCGGGGTCAGGCGGTGGCGAAGGAGTAGAAGCGCTTGAGCGTGCAGTGCTCCTCCAGCAGCCGACCGTAGATCGGCTCCCCCTCCAGCTCCCGGTAGGTCTCGATCGGGTCGCCCTTTATGACCAGCGCCCGCGCGCACTCCTCGCACCAGTACTGGTACTCCGGATTGATCGGGTCCATGTCCCTGACGATGGGCGTACCGCTGCCGCACCAGTCACACTTCCGCCTGTGCGCACCCATGGATCAGCTCCGGCCGGGGAATGCGGCAACGGCGAACGCGGGAACAAGGAGCAGGTCCGGGAACTCGTGACCGCTCGCAGGCATCGCGCGCCCCCTCCCGTTCGGTCCGTCGCCCCCTCCGGCGTTCCGATTCTGCCATGACCCCGCAAGAGGGGAAGCCCGTCGTGGTCCGGGCCGTCCGGCGGCACCGCACGAGGCCCGTCGCAGCGGCCGGAGGGCCGTGACCGGAGGGCCGCGAATCGGGCGGAGGAGGGAACGGCGCAGAGGGCCGGGGCAGGCGGAAAGGTCCTGAAATGCAGAAGATCCCGCCCCCTGTCGGGGACGGGATCTTGGCTGTGGAGCTAAGGAGAATTGAACTCCTGACCTCCTGCATGCCATGCAGGCGCTCTACCAACTGAGCTATAGCCCCGTCATTCGCGGTGTTTCTCTGCGCTCCCGCGCTGCGAACAAGAAGAACTTTAGCCTGTGACCTGCCAGAAAGTGAAATCCGGCCGGAGCGACCCGGCCTCCCGGCCGGACAGGGTCCGGCCAGGTCCGGCCGGGTACGGGCGGGTACGGGCGGAGGGCCTCAGGTGTCGTCGCCGAGCACCGGCTCGGGCAGCGTGCCCGCGTTGTGCTCCAGCAGGCGCCAGCCCCGCGCGCCCTCCCCCAGGACCGACCAGCAGCAGTTCGAGAGACCGCCGAGCCCTTCCCAGTGGTGCGCCTCCAGGCCCAGGAGGCGGCCGATGGTGGTGCGGATGGTGCCGCCGTGGCTGACGACGACCAGCGTGCCGTTCCGCGGCAGCTTGTCGGCATGGCCGAGCACGACCGGGGCGGCCCGGTCGGCGACCTCGGTCTCCAGCTCGCCGCCCCCGCGGCGCACCGGCTCGCCCCGCTTCCACGCGGCGTACTCGCCGCCGTACCGCGCGACGATCTCCTCATGGGTGAGGCCCTGCCAGGCGCCCGCGTACGTCTCCCGCAGGCTCGCGTCATGTGCGACTCCGAGGCCGGTGAGCACGGCGAGCTGGGCCGCCGTGTCCGCCGCCCGCTGGAGGTCGGAAGCGACGATCGCGTCCGGCTTCAGCGAGGCGAGCAGTCGGGCGGCCCGGCGGGCCTGCCCGACTCCGGTCTCGGTGAGCGCGATGTCCGTGGATCCCTGGAACCTGTGCTCCAGGTTCCAGGCCGTCTGGCCGTGACGCCAGAGAACGATCCTGCGGCCTCTGCCGCTTCCGCTGCTGTTCAGCTCTGCTCACCTTCCGTGCCGCCGGTGAGCCGGGCGTGCTCATCGGCCTTGCCGCGGGTCTTGACGGCGTCCTCGGGAAGCGCGATCTCGGGGCAGTCCTTCCAGAGGCGCTCCAGCGCGTAGAAGACCCGTTCCTCGCTGTGCTGGACGTGGATGACGATGTCGACGTAGTCGAGGAGGATCCACCGCGCGTCGCGGTCGCCCTCGCGGCGCACCGGCTTGGCGCCCAGCTCCTTCTGGAGCCGCTCCTCGATCTCGTCGACGATCGACTTGACCTGGCGGTCGTTGGGGGCCGAGGCCAGCAGGAAGGCGTCCGTGATCGACAGCACGTCGCTGACGTCGTACGCGATGATGTCGTGCGCGAGCCGGTCGGCGGCGGCCTGGGCGGCGGCGTTGATGAGCTCGATGGAGCGGTCCGTGGCGGTCACATGCAGGCTTTCGTCGGCGGGCAGATCAACCTCTAGGGTCTCACGGACCGCCGACAGCCCACGCAGTGACGGCCGGCCGCCCGGATCCATGTGGTCCGGACGGCCGGGTCCGGCTCACTTGATCTTGTAGTCCTGGCCCAGCAGTACGGACACGTCCGCGTTGGCGGCGGGCTTGCCCTGCTTCACCGCGTCGTCCGGGAGGCCCAGAGTCGCGGCGACCTGTGCCGCCTTCTCCTTGTCCGCCGCGGTCCGGTAGACGACCTCGGACCGGGACACGGCCGCGGACGTGCCGCCGCTGACGAAGGTGTATCCGCCGTTGATCAGCTTGACCCGGGCGGAGCCCAGTCCTGCCTCGTCCCCGGTGGCGTTCTTGACGCCGACCCGCACGGCCGCGTCCGCGGCAGGGGCCTTGACGGTGCCGCCCAGGATGTCCTTGACGACGTTCTCGGTGGCCTCGTCGGTCAGCGATCCGTCGGCCTGCACCGGCAGCAGGGTCGTCTTGTAGTCGCCGACCTTGGCGTGCTGGGCGAGCTTCGCCAGTGAGGCCCCCAGGTCCTTCTCGGGGAGGGACGGGTCGAGGATCTGCGCCAGCGTCTGCACCGTGACCGTGGCGGTCTTCGGGTCGTCCGAGACCTTCCGCAGCACGCCGCGCAGGACCGCCCCGAACCGCGTGAGCTGCTTGGCCTCGTCCTCGTCCGGCCCGCGGTAGGTGGCGTAGGCGACGGCCATCTGGCCGCTCAGGGTCTGGGCCTCGCCCTTCTTCACGAGCGGGGAGGCGCCCTTCTTGGTGTCCGGCACATCGGTGTCGGTGTCGACCTCGATGTTGCCGACCAGGTCGACCAGGGTCTCCAGGTACGGGGTGTCGAGCCGCCACGTACCCGTGATGTCGGTACCGAGGAGCGTGCCGATGGACTCGCGGGTGCCGGTGGTGCCGTCGGCGTCGACGGACTTGCCGAGGGTCGTGGCGACGCCGTCCTCGTCGGCCACCGCGAGCGAGTTGGGGAGCAGGACCGTGGTGCCCTGCTTGGTCGTCACATTGTCAACGAGCAGCGCCGTGGAGGTGCCGCCCTTCTTGGTGTTGTGCAGGTGGACGACGATGACGTCCCGCTTCTGCGGGCCCGTCGAAGCTGTGCTGTCCTTGTCCGAGTCGGACAGGCCCGGGATCATTCCGGCGGACCAGAGGTAGCCGATCCCCCCGACCACGACCAGGGCCACCACGACTATGAGCGCGACCATGCGGTTGCGGCCGCGGCGCCGGGCCTCCTCGCGCCGCTCACTGCGGCTCTCGGTGAACTTCAGCCAGTCGATGACGTCTTCGGAGTCCTCGTCGGGCTCCTCGATGAAGGAGAACTGCCCGGTGCGGTGGTCGCGGTCGGCCCGGCGCTGCCCGGGGACGGCCGGGTCCGGGTCCGGCTCCGCGCCGGTTCCGGTCGTGGGCCCGGCGTCCGGCGGGACCGGGGCGGAGGGGGGCGGGGGCGGCTGGGCGGCGGCCTGCTGCGGGACGTTCCACTGCTGCGTGGTGTCGACCGCGGCGGGCTGTCCGCCGGTGTCGTAGCCGTAGTTGTCGTACCCGCCGTACCCCGGCTGCGGCTGCTGCTGCCCGTACGGGTCGTACGCCTGCGGCTGCGCGGGCTGGGGCTGCTGGGGCTGGGCGTACGGGTCGTAGCCGTAGCCCTGATCGGCCTGCTGCGGCTGCTGCGGCTGGGCGTACGGATCGTATGGCTGCGGCTGCTGCACGTGCTGCGGCTGCTGGTACACCGGCTGCCCGTACTCGTCGTAGCCGACGATCTGCGGCTGCTGATAGTACGGATCGTACGGATTCTGTCGGTCGTTCACCGGTGCCCCTCTGCGTCGCTCATTCGCCGCGGTACAGCTGGCGCTTGTCGATGTAGCGGACCACACCGTCCGGCACCAGGTACCAGACCGGATCCCCCTGCGCGACCCTCTCACGGCAGTCCGTGGACGAGATCGCCAGCGCGGGAACCTCCACCAGGGAGACCCCGCCCTCCGGAAGTCCGGCATCCGTGAGTACGTGTCCCGGCCGCGTCACGCCGATGAAGTGGGAGAGGGAGAACAGTTCGTCCGCGTCCCGCCAGGTGAGGATCTGGGAGAGCGCGTCGGCGCCGGTGATGAAGAAGAGGTCCGCGTCGCCGTGGATCGCGCGCAGGTCCCGCAGCGTATCGATGGTGTACGTGGGACCGCTGCGGTCAATGTCGCTCCGGCTGACCGAGAACTGCGGGTTGGACGCGGTCGCGATGACCGTCATCAGATAGCGGTCCTCGGCCGGGGAGACATGCTTGTGGCTCTTCTGCCACGGCTGCCCGGTCGGGACGAAGATCACCTCGTCGAGGTGGAACTGGGCGGCCACTTCGCTGGCCGCCACCAGGTGTCCATGATGAATCGGGTCAAACGTCCCGCCCATCACGCCGAGTCGGCGCTTTCTGCGGCCGGTAGGCACTTCCTGCTCTCCCATGCGTGCAGAGCCTACTGGCACAGCTGTACGCCTTTTGCCTCAGCGGTCGCGGTTGAAGCGAGTGGTGATCCACAGCAGGAGCAACAGCGCGACGAACGCGCCGCCCCCGGTGAGAAGCGGGTTGAGGCTTTCGTGGTTGCCACCGTGCTCGCCGCCCTCGGAGGCGAGGGTGACCAGCTGGTGCGCGGTGCTCGTGAGGCTCATCTTCAGCAGGACCTATCGATCGGGAGTCGGAAGGAAGACGTCGCGCACATCGTATGCGTGCACCCCGGGCACGCTCACGCCGACTCAGTCGTTGTCGTCGTTGTTGCGGTATCCGCGCAGCAGGAGCCAGGCGAGCAGCACGGCTCCGACGAGCGAGGCGAGCAGCACGATACGAAGCGTGCTGCCGGGCCCCTGCTCTCCGGAAGCGGCGGCGAGCAGAGCAACGGTGTGCGGCATGTCGGGCGTCTCCTCAGTTATCCACAGCCCCCCGCACACCGTAGCCCCAGCACCTACGCTGGGCTGTGTCAGGGGGGCGAGCGACATCGTGTACGAACAGGGGGCCTATTCATGACCGAACGCAGCCACGAGAGCCACGAGAACGTACCGAGCAGGCAGCGCCGCCGATTCCCGGGCATCTCATCCCGGGCCTACGAACACCCGGCGGACCGCTCGGCCCTGGTGGCTCTGCGCAAGCTGAGCGGCTTCGACACCGTGTTCAAGACGCTGAGCGGTCTGCTGCCCGAGCGCAGCCTGCGACTGCTCTTCCTCTCCGACTCCGTCCGGGTGAGCGACGCCCAGTTCGCCCATCTCAACGACATGCTTCGGGACGCCTGTTACATCCTGGACCTGGAGAAGGTCCCGCCGATGTACGTCAACCAGGACCCGCAGCCCAACGCCATGTGCATCGGCCTCGACGAGCCGATCATCGTGGTGACGACAGGGCTGGTGGAACTGCTCGACGAGGAGGAGATGCGGGCCGTCATCGGCCACGAGGTGGGACACGCGCTCTCCGGCCACGCGGTGTACCGGACGATCCTCCTCTTCCTGACCAGTATCGCGGTGAAGGTCGCCTGGATTCCGCTGGGCAACGTCGCGATCATGGCGATCGTGACGGCGCTGCGCGAGTGGTTCCGCAAGTCCGAGCTGTCGGCGGACCGGGCCGGGCTGCTCGTCGGCCAGGACCTTCACGCGTCGATGCGCGGCCTGATGAAGATCGCCGGCGGCAACCACCTGCACGAGATGAACGTGGATGCCTTCCTCGCCCAGGCCGACGAGTACGAGAAGGGCGGGGATCTGCGCGACTCAGTGCTCAAGATCCTCAACCTGCTGCCCCGCTCGCACCCCTTCACCACGGTGCGCGCGGCCGAGCTGAAGAAGTGGTCCGAGACCCGCGACTACCAGCGGATCATGGACGGTCACTACCCGCGGCGTGACGAGGACAAGGACACCTCGGTGACCGATTCCTTCCGCGAGTCCGCGGCCCATTACGCGGACACGGTGCGCTCCAGCAAGGACCCGCTGATCAAGCTGGTCGGTGACATAGCCGGGGGCGCCGGTGACCTGGGCGGCAAGCTCCGCGACAAGTTCACCGGCCAGGGCAGGGGTCCGGCGGGCAAGGGCGGCGGCGCCAGCGGACCGGCGGACTCGGCCCGCCCCCAGGAGCCGGGGGACGCGGAGGGACCGGAGGCCGGGCCTAGCGGGAGCTGAACGACAGGGTGCCGCAGAGCGCCGCCGCGGACCGGCCCGTGGCGTACGGGTCGGTGCCCGCGGGGCCGCGGAGCTCGGCCTGCTGCCCGGCGAGCAGGGGGCGCAGCGCGCCGGTGGTGTCCGCCGGGCAGGCCTGCGGTCCGGCCTGGACGTAGCTGGTACGCACCTCCAGCCGGTGCAGCCGCAGGTCCTCCTGGTCGAGGCGGAAGGTCAGCTCGCGCCGTACGGTGAAGAGGGATGCCTCGCCTGCCCGTTGGGGGTCCGTGGTGACCGGGCGCAGGGTGTAGGTGAAGGTGTGGTCCGAGGTCACCTGCAGGGTGCTGGCTCCCTCCTCCCGGTAATCCAGCGTGCCCCGGACCTTGACGTCCGGGGCGGCCAGCGCCACCTTCGCCGGGTCGAACCGCACCAGCCAGCCGGCCGCCGCGTGCTGTCCGTCGTCCTGAGGCCGGTCCATGCTCCGCTCGAACTGAACGGTCTGGTCCGGGTCCAGCAGCATCTCCACCGGGCGCACCGCGACGCCGGTGAGTACGTCGGGATCGAGCGAGGAGGCGACCAGATAGTCCTTGACGGTGGTCAGGGCGGCCGTCACCTGGGTCTCGGAGAAGTTGTCCGTCCGGCTGACCGGCGGCAGATCGATGCCTTCGGCACCTGTCTCGAAGTGGGCGGCGGGGCTCCGGGCGAGCAGAGTGGCGGGGGCGCCGCCCGGCACCGTGCCCCGGGGGGACAAGGGGATCACGGTCGACCTCAGCGGTTCGGCCGGTCGGGCGGTGGGGGCCTGGTAGGGGCGGCTCAGGCCCATGAAGACGGCCGTGCCGAAAGCCAGCGTGATCAGGAGGATCAGCACGACGGCGGCCCTGGGGCCGGTACGCCAGCGCCGGGTCGGCAGGCTGCGTACGGCGGGTGCGTGGTCCTCCATGCGTTCCTGGGCGGAGAACTCCCGCAGCCGGGCGGCGCGCACGAACGACTCGTCGAAGACGAGTGAGCGGTACTCGTCCTCGCCGCCGCCCGCCGGGTTCCCGGGCCCTTCCGGTGGTTCTCCGCGGTCTGCCATGACTTCTCCCGACTCCACGTCACCGACCGGGGCCGAAACGCTTCGCTCCGCCTCGGCCGAGCGGCCTCGGACAGGGCCTGCCCGTCATGAACTCACATGACGTCGCACGACTGCGCATATAGCGGACGAGTGAGAAGCCCCCTCGGCGAGAGGGGTCACACATTCAGGGTAGGTCGATTGGGACTGGGGTAAACGTCCGGCCGCGGGAGAAACGCGGGGAAACGCGGGGAACCATGGAGAACGGCCGGGAAGGGACGCGGCCCGGGGCTGCGGAGGGGGAGGGTCAGCCGGTGTGCGGGGTCGCGGACACCGTGGGACGCGGGTAGTCCGGCGAAGCCTGCGGAGCGGTGCCGGGGGCGGCGCCCGGGGCGGTGTCCACGCCCGTCGTGGCGGGCGGCGGGGCGGGGTCCTGACGGCTGCCCGAGCTGTTGCGGTAGACCGCGCCGAAGGCCAGGGCGACCATCCCGATGCCCATCAGCACGGCGAGCAGCCAGGCCACCGGCCGATGCCAGCGCGCCGCTCCCCGGTAGGGCCGCAGACCTCCGCCGTGCCGCCCGTAGGGGCCGTGGTGGTACGCGTCGCCGTCCAGGTCCGGGGGGTCGTCGTAGGCGCTCCGGCGGGCGTGCGCGCCGGAGCCGTACACCTCGTCGTGGGCATCCTCGTCCAGCGGGCCGCCGCGCGTCGCCGCACGGGCGGCCTCCGCATCGGCGCGGGCCTGGGCGGCCGCCAGCAGCCGCTCGACGGCGGTCGGCTCATGGATCTCGGCGGCCTGTACGAAGTCCTCGTCGAACACCACGGAGGCGAAGTCCTCGTCCGCGCCCCCGCGGTCGTCGTCGGGCTCCCAGCCGTCCGGGAACGGCCTGCCCCCCACGTCGTCCGGCACGCCTCCAGACTAGCCCCGCCGGGTGGTTCTGGGCAGGGAGCGCGCGACATTCACCGGGCCCGGAGCGTCACCGCACGTGCCCGTCGCCGGTGACGATGTACTTGGTCGAGGTCAGCTCCGGCAGCCCCATCGGGCCCCTGGCGTGCAGCTTCTGGGTGGAGATGCCGATCTCGGCGCCGAAGCCGAACTGGCTGCCGTCGGTGAAGCGGGTGGACGCGTTCACCGCCACCGTCGTGGAGTCCACCAGTTGGGTGAAGCGGCGGGCCGCGGCCTGGGAGGTGGTCACGATCGCCTCGGTGTGGCCGGAGGACCAGAGCCGGATGTGCGCGACGGCCGCGTCCAGCGAGTCGACGACGGCCGCGGCGATGTCGTACGAGAGGTACTCGGTCTCCCAGTCCTCCGGCGTCGCCTCCACCACCGTGGCCTTGGAGCCCCCGGCGTGGGCACGGACCCGCGCGTCACCGTGGACGGTCACGCCCGCGTCGGCCAGCGCGTCCAGGGCGCGGGGCAGGAACCGCGCGGCGATGTCCTGGTGGACCAGGAGCGTCTCGGCGGCGTTGCAGACGCTCGGGCGCTGCGCCTTGGAGTTGACCAGGATGTCCACGGCCATGTCGAGGTCGGCCTCGGCGTCCACGTAGACGTGGCAGTTTCCGGTGCCGGTCTCGATGACCGGCACGGTGGACTCCTCGACCACGGTGCGGATCAGAGAGGCGCCGCCGCGCGGGATGAGGACGTCGACAAGGCCGCGGGCGCGCATCAGGTCCCGTACCGAATCGCGGCTCTCGCCCGGCACCAGCTGCACCGCGTCGGCCGGGAGCCCGGAGCCGCCGACGGCGTCGCGCAGCACGCGGACGAGCGCGGCGTTGGAGGAGTACGCGGAGGACGAGCCGCGCAGCAGGACGGCGTTCCCCGACTTCAGGCAGAGGGCGGCGGCGTCGACCGTCACATTGGGCCGGGCCTCGTAGATGATCCCGACCACGCCGAGCGGCACCCGGACCTGCCGGAGGTCGATGCCGTTGGGCAGGGTCGAGCCGCGGACGACCTCGCCGACCGGGTCCGGCAGCGCCGCCACGTGGCGCACGTCGGCGGCGATGGCGCGGACGCGCTCCGGGGTGAGGGTGAGCCGGTCGATGATCGACTCGCTGGTGCCGGTCTCGCGGGCTCGGGCGACGTCCTCGGCGTTGGCCTCGACGATCTCGCCGGTCCGCACCTCCAGCGCGTCCGCGATCGCCATCAGCGCGTCGTCCTTCGCCGCGCGCGGCAGTGGCGCGATGTCCGCGGCGGCGGAACGGGCCCGGTAGGCGGCCTGGGCGACCGGGGACATGTTGTCGTACGGCGAGAGCGTGGTCATGCCCGCAGGGTAGTGCGCACACTGCGGGCATCCGGCACTTATCCCGTGATGCGAGACAACTCCCCTGCCGGTGGCCGCGGCGCTCAGTACGGGTGCACTCCGACCGGGGCTGCCGGGGGCGGCCCGTATCCCTCGGCGAGGCGCTGATGGTAGGTCTCGCGGTCGATGACCTCCAGGCCGACGATCTTCCAGGGTGGCAGCCTGGCCGTGGAGCGGTGTTCGCCCCACAGCCGCAGGGCGACGGCCGCCGCGTCGTGCAGGTCCCGGGCCTCCTCCCAGTAGCGGATCTCCGCGTGGTCGTCGGCATACCTGCTGGTCAGCAGGAAGGGATGGTCGTGCGCGAGCTGTTCGAGGCCGCGTCTGATCTCCTTCAGCGGTGTGGCGGCCCCCGAGACACTGAGCGTGATGTGCCACAGCTTCGACGGGACGCGTTCCTCCCGTGCCGTCGGCCCGGACTCGGTGGCCCGGTCGTCGTCGCCTCGGTCCGTCGACCGGCTTCTGTCGAAGTCGGCGCCTGCTCCGACGCTGGTCAGGGCACGGCCACCCGTTCCTCGGGGCGGCGCCCCCGGGCGCGCTCGTCTCACCGGCGGCCTCCTGTGAATGCGTTTGCTGTGCTGTACCCCGCTGTTTCCCCACTACAGAGTTGACCAGTCCGCGGCGGGAAATGGGGCGGTTTTCGTGAAGGTCTCCGCCCCGAGGCTGGACTTTCAGCCGTTTCAGGGGTCGGTCAGGGGTGGAGAACGACCAGATCGTCCCTGTGTACGACCTCGCGTTCGTAGGCCGGGCCGAGTTCCCGCGCCAGGTCGCGGGTGGAGCGGCCGAGCAGCTGGGGGATCTCCTTGGCGTCGAAGTTGACGAGCCCGCGGGCCACCGGGCGGCCTTCGAGGTCGCGCAGCTCCACGGGGTCGCCAGCGGTGAACTCGCCCTCGACCGAGGCGATTCCGGCGGGCAGCAGCGAGCTGTGGCGTTCGACGACCGCGGTCACGGCCCCGTCGTCCAGGGTCAGCGAGCCCCGCGGGGTGGAGGCGTGGGCGAGCCAGAGCAGCCGGTCCGCCGAGCGTCGTCCGGTGCGGTGGAAGTACGTACCGGTGTCGCGGCCCGCCAGGGCGTCGGCGGCCCGGCTGGCCGAGGTGAGGACGACGGGAACCCCTGCGGCCGTGGCGATCCGGGCGGCCTCGACCTTGGTGACCATGCCGCCGGTACCGAGGCCCGCCTTGCCGGCGCTGCCGATGGTGACGCCGGCCAGGTCTTCGGGGCCGGTCACCTCGGCGATGCGCGAGGTTCCCGGGGTGCTGGGGTCGCCGTCGTAGAGGCCGTCCACGTCGGAGAGGAGGACCAGCAGGTCGGCGCGGACGAGGTGGGCGACGAGCGCGGCGAGCCGGTCGTTGTCGCCGAACCGGATCTCGTCCGTGGCCACGGTGTCGTTCTCGTTGACGACCGGGAGCGCGCCCATGGCCAGGAGCTGGTCGAGGGTGCGGTAGGCGTTGCGGTAGTGGGCGCGGCGGCTGGTGTCGTTGCTGGTGAGCAGCACCTGGCCGACGCGCACGCCGTACCGGGCGAAGGAGGCCGTGTAGCGGGCCACGAGCAGCCCCTGGCCCACGCTGGCGGCGGCCTGCTGTCTGGCCAGGTCCCTGGGGCGGCGCAGCAGGCCGAGCGGGGCGAGCCCGGCCGCGATGGCACCGCTGGAGACCAGTACGACCTCGCGTTCCCCGCCGCTGCGCACCTTGGCCAGCACGTCGACGAGCGCATCGACCCGGTCGGCGTCGAGGCCGCCCGCCGCGGTGGTGAGGGAGGAGGAACCGACCTTGACCACGATCCTGCGGGCTTCCGTGACGCCCTGCCTTGCCCCTGACACGTCCATCCCCAATGATTTCGGCCGCTCCGGCCCCCGCAATCTACGCGAGAGGCGGCGGGGACGCTCGGGCGTTCCGCTCCCTGGACCGGACGGGTGCGGCCACCGCGCCTCTCGTCACCGGCCCGGATCTCCCCGGACCCGGAAAAGCGGATTAACCCTCTCCGTTTCGCTGTCCCACCAGCCCGGCGACCCGGCCACCCATTCGCCCGCTTGTTCACTTGTCCGCTTGTTCGCTCATCCAGCAATTGCGAAGGAATGGTGAATAAGAAATACCCTCTCTTCACCCAGTCGAACACCCCGCCACCTTTGGCCAAATATCAACTGTCCGTACATGCAACCATTGGGGCACCCCGACCATCTAACAGCCGATAGGGTGCACCGCGGGCAGCGCGCCATGCCCGTTTTCCAGCGGCATGGAACCCGTATCGGGTGCCGCCAGAGGGACTTCTACAGACATGGGACAGCAGCAATGCCAGTCAAAGTAAGTGTCGTCATTCCTGTGTACAACCCGGGCGAGTACATCGATCCCTGCATCGACTCGCTGCTGCGGCAGACCCTCCCGGCAGGAGAGTTCGAAGTCCTCTTCGTCAACGACGGCTCGACGGACGACACCCGCGAGCGACTGGAGAAGCTGGCCGGGGAGCACCCTCATTTCCGTGTCATCACCATCCCCAATTCCGGCTGGCCGGGGAAGCCCCGGAACGTCGGCGTGGGCGAGGCCCGGGGCGAGTACATCCAGTTCGTCGACCAGGACGACCACCTCGCCCCGGACGCCCTGCGGCGGCTGTACGAGATGGGGCGGCGCAACGGCTCCGACATCGTCATCGGCAAGGTGGCCAGCAACTTCCGCGGCGTCCCGCACGGGGTGTTCAAGCAGAACCGCGAGAAATGCACGCTGCGTGACGCACCGCTGTACGACAGCCTCACCCCGCACAAGATGTTCCGCACGGAGTTCCTCCGGAAGAACGGCATCGCCTACCCCGAGGGGAAACGCCGCCTGGAGGACCAGCTCTACATGATGGAGGCCTACTTCCCGGCGGAAGTCGTCTCCATCCTGGGTGACTACACCTGCTACTTCTACTCGCGCCGCGACGACGGCAAGAACGCGGGTTCCGCCAGGATCGTCCCGGCCGCCTACTACGGAAACCTCCGCGAGGTCCTGGACGTGGTGGTGGCCAACACCGAGCCGGGCGAGTTCCGTGACCTGCTGCTGCGCCGCTTCTACCGGGTCGAGATGCTCAGCAGGCTCAGCGAACCCGCGGTGGTCAAATACCAGCCCGGCTTCTTCGGCGAGATGTGCGACGCGATCAGGCCGCTGGCCCTCGAATTCATGGGCGACGGGGTGCACGACGGGCTCGGCCCGCTGCTGCGGCTCCGCTCCACCCTGCTGCGCGCGGACGACCGGGAGGGGCTGCTGCGGATCGCCCGGTTCGCCGGGTCCGTCAAGGCCGCCGCCCGCCTGGAGGAGTTCGCCTGGCAGCCCGACGGCAGTGCCACCGTCACCGTGACCGCCCGCCTGGTCCGGGGCGAGGACGAGGCACCGGTCAAGCTGCTGCGCCGGGACGGCCGCTACTTCCTGCACCCGGACAACGAGGGCGCCCAGGCAGCCGGGGACGACCCCGTCGACGTCACCGAGGACCTCGGCGGCTTCTCCGCCGAGATGTCCCTGCGCAACCGGGAGACGGCCGTCGAGTGGCCCTGCCCCGCGACGTTCACCCGGCGGTTCGAGGACCTCGGCAACGGAGCCTGCGAAGTGGTGCTGCACGGCAGCGGACGGCTCTCCCCGGACGCGGTCAAGGGCCGCGGCCGGCTCGCGCGCGGCTTCTGGGACGCCTGGGTGCCGCTGCGCGGGCTGGGCCTGGTCCGCAAGGCCCGGCTCGGCGCCGACCGCGCCCCGGAAGTGGACGCCGCCTGCCTGCCCGCCTCGCTGGGCTCACCGGCCCGTGCCGTCATCCCGTACTTCACCGACCCGTTCGGCAATCTCACGCTCGATGTCGCCCGGCGCAGCAAGACGCTCGCGGCGTACCTGGCCGACCGGCCCGTGATGCGCGCCCCCGGCCGCCGGACCGAACTCCGGCTGGACCTGCTCACCACCGCGGCGACCGCCTCCTGCGACGTCCAGCTGGTCCTGAGCCCGGCGTCCGGGTCCGGTGCGGTGCACACCCTGCGCGCCGCGCTCCACCCCGCCGGGGGCCGGGCCCACATCGCCGTGCCCGCCCGCGCGCCCGGCGTGGCGGCGGGGGCCTGGAACCTCGCCGTGCGGCTGGACGGCGAGAAGAACCCCGCCCTGGCCCTCTGCGCCGTCACCCTCTCCGAAGGCGGCCGGATCGAGGTGGACCCGAAGCTGCCCGAGGTTCCAGCAGCCCTCCTGGCGGACGTCGCCGCCAAGCGCCGGAAGGCCGCCCTGCGCCGTGCGCTGCGCGCCGTCGGCGGCCCGTTCGTGCGCAGGCTCCCCCCGGAGGGCCGCAAGCGGGCACGCCGTCTGGCCGCCCGGTTCACTGGCTGAGGCCGGCCCGTACGCACTCCCGCCCCGAACAGAACAGCGACAGAACAGAAGGACGTGATCGCATGCGGCAGCTCTCCCTCGCAGGGGCCTGGGTGCATGAGCCCAAGGTCTTCCCGGACAGCCGTGGCAGCTTCCACGAGTGGTTCCGGGCCGCGGAGCTGGAGAACGCCCTCGGGCACCCGCTGCGGCTGGCGCAGGCCAACTTCTCCGTCTCCAGCCGGGGCACGCTGCGCGGTGTGCACTTCGCCGACGTACCGCCGAGCCAGGCGAAGTACGTCAAGTGCGTGCGCGGCGCGGTGCTCGACGTCATCGTGGACCTCCGGGTCGGCTCCCCCACGTACAAGCGGTGGGAGGCCGTCCGGCTCGACGACGTGGACCACCGCTCCGTCTATCTCGCCGAGGGCCTCGGCCACGCCTTCATGGCGCTGACCGACGACGCCTCGGTCGCCTACCTCTGCTCCGAGGGCTACGCGCCCGAGCGCGAGCACGGTGTCCACCCGCTCGACCCCGGGCTGGGCATCGTGTGGCCGTCGGACATCCCCCCGCTGCTGTCCGACAAGGACGCGGCGGCCCCCTCCCTGGCCGAGGCCGAGCAGAAGGGCCTGCTGCCCACGTACGAGGCCTGCCAGGAGTACTACGCGCTGCTGCGCGCCCGCGGCTGATCCCCGGGCGGCACGCCGAAGCCCCCGCGGGTCCGGACGGCGGACCCGCGGGGGCTTCGTGTGCGGCCGGTCAGCCGGTCACCCTCTCGATGCGCGTGCGCAGCGGCGCAAACGCGGAGCGCGGGCGGCGCAGATTGCGGGCGCGGTTGAGGGCCGGCCAGAAGTCGGCACGGAGCAGCGCCTCGGGCCGCACGGCGTTCTTCCGGCTCAGGACCTCCTCGGGCACGTCCTGCGGGTCGGGGACGACGTACTCCTCGATGATCTTGTCGTACGCGTTCTTGAGGGTGTCGTTCGCCGGGTCGGCGCCGAACACGACGACCACGCCGGTCGGCTCCGTGTCCACCTCGGCGACCACCAGGTCGGGGCGGTAGCGGCGGAGCACCTGTACGACCTTGTAGACGTCGCCCGTCCAGAACTTCGTGTGCCGGTCGCGGGCGGCCTCGTCGACGTCGCGCGGCAGCATGTCGTCCAGCACGATCACGCTCGACCAGCGGGAGTGCTTCTCCACATTCATGAAGTCGCGCAGGGCGTACTCGAAGAGGTGCATGCCGTCGATGAAGGACAGCTCCAGCTTTGGATCGCCGCCCAGGAGGTTGAGCGCGTCGCGGCGGGCGAGGGCGCGGAACGGGTTACGGCCGTTGCGCAGGTGCAGGAGCGGGTCCTTGCGGGCGAAGAAGTCGTCGCTCGTCGCCCTGACCAGGTGAACGTCGCAGCTGATGTCCGTCACGACCCGGAAGGCGGGGTCGACGGCGACGGAAGGCACCCGCGAGAGAGCCAGGCTTCTGCCGTCGTTGACCCCGATCTCCAGATAGTTCCGGGGGCGGTAGACGCGGTGCAGGTGACGCAGGAAGTCATGGCGGTTCACGTGGAGCAGCCCTTCGCAGAAACCAACTGGCGTGATGCCCGGCGAAGTTATCTTATGACCATCTCATGACGTAAGCGTTCGCTGATATGTAAATATGCTTTGCGCTTTCAATCGAATTGATCGATCAATTGACGATCATGAACGTTCTGTCGCGAGCAGTGCCGGAAACGCCTCCGTCAGCGCCGCCCGCCAGTCCCGTACCGGTTCGATTCCGGCCGCGGCCCAGCGGTCGTGGCCCAGCACGCTGTACGCGGGGCGGGGCGCCGGGCGCACGAAGGCCTCGCTGGTCGTGGGCCGGACACGCTCCGGGTCGGTGCCGAGCAGCCGGAAGATCTCCCGGGTGAAGCCGAACCAGGTCGTCTCGCCGCCGCTGGTGCCGTGATAGACACCGGCGGGCGCGGTGCCCGCGAGAGCCGCCTGGCCGAGCCGGACCAGCCGGTCGGCGAGATCAGCCGTCCAGGTGGGCTGGCCGCGCTGGTCGTCCACCACGTCAAGGGTCTCCTTGACGCCCTCCAGCCTGATCATCGTACGGACGAAGTTGCCGCCGCCCGCGCCGTAGAGCCAGGCGGTGCGGACCACGTAGCCGGTGTCCGGAAGGGTGCTCAGCACGGCCCGTTCACCGGCCAGCTTGGTGCGGCCGTAGGCGCTGCGCGGCCCGGTCGGGTCGTCCTCGGCGTACGGCTTCCCGGCGTCACCGGCGAAGACGTAGTCGGTGGAGACCTGGAGCAGCACGGCGCCGTGCTCGCGGCAGGCCTCGGCGAGGACCGCCGGGCCCGTGCCGTTGACGCGTAGCGCGGCCTCCTCCTGGGACTCCGCGTCGTCGACCGCGGTCCAGGCGGCGCAGTTCACCACCACGGCGGGGCGGTGCTCCTCAAAGGCCGTCCGCACCGGCTCCGGGTCCGCGATGTCCAGCGCCGCGCGGTCCGCGGCGACCGCGGTGACGTCCTCGTCGGCGAGCCGGGCCAGGACGTCCCGGCCCAGCATCCCGGCGGCGCCGGTGACCAGCCAGACGGCGCTCACAGGGCGGCCCTCTCCTTCAGCGGCTCCCACCAGGCGCGGTGGTCGCGGTACCACTGGACCGTCTCGGCGAGGCCGGTGCGGAAGTCCTTGCGGGGCTCGTAGCCCAGCTCCGCGCGGATCTTGGTGCAGTCGACCGAGTAGCGGCGGTCGTGGCCCTTGCGGTCCTCCACGTAGGTGACGCTGGTGTCCCAGTCGGCTCCGCAGGCTTCCAGCAGCAGCCCGGTCAGCTCCTTGTTGGACAGCTCGGTGCCGCCGCCGATGTTGTAGACCTCGCCGGGCCTGCCCTGGGTGCGGACCAGCTCGATGCCCTGGACGTGGTCGTCGATGTGCAGCCAGTCGCGGACGTTGGCGCCGTCGCCGTAGAGCGGGACCGTCTTGCCGTCGAGCAGGTTGGTGACGAAGAGCGGGATGACCTTCTCGGGGAAGTGGTGGTGTCCGTAGTTGTTGGAGCAGCGGGTCACCCGCACGTCGAGGCCGTGGGTGCGGTGGTACGAGAGCGCGATCAGGTCGCTGGACGCCTTGGCCGCGGAGTACGGCGAATTCGGCGCCAGCGGCTCGGTCTCGGACCAGGAGCCCTCGTCGATCGAGCCGTACACCTCGTCGGTGGAGATGTGCACGAACGTCCTGACGCCCGCCAGGTGCGCGGCGTGGATCAGGGTGTGCGTGCCCACGACATTGGTACGGACGAACTCGGCGCCCCCGTCGATCGAACGGTCCACGTGCGACTCGGCGGCGAAGTGCACCACCTGGTCGTGCTCGGCCATCAGCGTGGCGACCAGCCCCGCATCACAGATGTCGCCCTGCACGAACCGGAAGCCCGGGTGCCCGCGCACCTCGTCGAGATTGGCCGGATTGCCCGCGTAGGTCAGTTTGTCGAGCACGGTGACCGCGACATCGCCGGGCCCCTCGGGGCCGAGCACCGTACGGACGTAGTGCGAGCCGATGAAGCCGGCACCGCCGGTCACCAGGATGTGGGTGGTCATGAGGAGATCTGCACCTTGCTGTGGTCGCCGAGCACGAGTCGGTGGGCGGACGGGGAGCGGGGAGCGGGGGTCACTTCGACGTCATGGCCGATGAGCGACGCCTCGACGCGGCGGACACCGACGATGGAGGCGCCCCGCAGGACGATGGAGTACTCGATCTCGCTGTCCTCGATGCGGACGTCCTCCGAGACCGAGGTGAACGGACCCACGTACGCGCCGCTGATCACCGACCGGGCTCCGATGATCGCGGGCCCGACGATCCGGCTGGCGCTGACCCTGGCGCCCGCCTCGATCCGCACCCGGCCGATGATCTCGCTGTCCGCGTCGACCTCGGCGTCCTCGTGGGTGGGCTCGACGGTCTCCAGGACCGTCCGGTTGACCTCCAGCATGTCGGTGACGTTGCCGGTGTCCTTCCAGTAGCCGTGGATCGTGGTGGAGCGGACGTCGCGCTTCTGGTCGATCAGCCACTGGATGGCGTGGGTGATCTCCAGCTCGCCGCGCCAGGACGGTTCGATGGCGCGGACCGCCTCGTGGATCACGGGGGTGAAGAGGTAGACACCGACGAGCGCCAGATCGCTCTTGGGCTCCTTCGGCTTCTCCTCCAGCGCCACCACCCGGCCCGCGGCGTCCAGCTCCGCGACGCCGAAGGAGGTCGGGTTGGGCACCTGCGTCAGCAGGATCTGCGCATCGGGCCGGTCCGAACGGAACTCCTCCACCAGACCGGTGATCCCCCCCACGATGAAGTTGTCACCCAGGTACATGACGAAGTCGTCGTCCCCCAGGAAGTCACGGGCGATCAGCACGGCGTGGGCCAGCCCGAGCGGCTCGTCCTGGAGGATGTACGTGACCTCGATGCCGAGCGCGGATCCGTCGCCGACCGCTTCCCTGATCTCGGGAGCGGTGTCGCCCACGATGATGCCGACCTCGGTGATTCCGGCATCCGCGATCGCCTCCAGCCCGTAGAACAGCACGGGCTTGTTCGCCACGGGCACCAACTGCTTGGCCGAAGTATGCGTAATAGGGCGCAGGCGGGTGCCGGCCCCTCCGGACAGTACGAGAGCCTTCACTTGACCAGTCCCCAAGAAGATCTTTCGGTCCCGTCGCATCCGCGACGTCCGATCGATTTTACTGAGATTCGGTTTGATATCCGGAGAATCCGCCACGCTCACCCATCGGAAATGCGCACGCTTTACAAGCGGCCATTACCCCACATTCAGGCGCGCCTTCCAGCGCTTCGCGTCACGGCGCATCCTGCTGGCCACCCGCCGCGACAGCGAGACCTGGCGGACGACCACCGCCTTCGGGCGCTCGACGCGCTTGCCGTCACGCCAGTCGGGCACGGTGACCTCGTACAGGGAATCGGGCAGCGCGGCCGCCCGGTCGCGGAAGCGCGGGTACGCGAGGTAGAGCTTCCCCCCGTCGGACGAACGGACCATGTCCGGAACCTTCTTCGCCCGGACGTACTGGACCATCTCGATGAGCAGATCCGTACTGCCGTAGGCCACACAGGCGAGGCGCAGCCGCTCCGGGATCTTGATCCGCCGGGCCACGCCCGCGTGCCAGTACGTGTCCATGAGCGGACGAGCCAGTTCCATTTTGTGCCGCCGGACTTCCTCGGAATCCTTCAGCACGATGGGCCCGAACTGCTGGAGCATCCCCACCGTAAAGGGCCGGACCATCAGGAAATCACGCTTCGGCCCCGCCGGCTCAATGCGGTGAATAAGCGCCATCATGGCGCTCATCGAGTCGAAGCGCCATACATAGGTACCGCTCTTTGTGACGTGCTTCCCGTCGTCCCGGCCCACCAGGTAATAGCAGACATAATCGGCGATCACCGAAATCCCGGCACCTCGCAGATACGCCTCCATCGTGAAGAGCGCGTCCTCACCGGTCCGGAGATTCTCATCGAATCTCAGGGAGAGCCGTTCCAGGAGTTCGCGCCGGAAGAGTTTCTGCGCACTCAGGGTGTATATGACCTTGGATTTATAGACATCGACACGCTCCTTGGTGGCGCCCCACATCGACTGCGGCGCCCCCCGGTTCACGCCGACCACCTTGCCGAGCACCACGTCGGTCCCGGCCCGGTCGGCCATGTCCACCATGCGGGCCAGGGCTTCTTCGCCGAAATAGTCGTCCGCGTCCAGGAAGAAGACATAGCGGCCGCGCGCCAGACCGATCCCCACATTGCGCGGCCCGCTGGGCCCGCCGGAGTTCTCCTGTCTGACGACCCTGGTCCGCACCTTCGATCTCGCCGCGAATTCCTCCAGATACTCTCCGGTACCGTCGGTGGACCCGTCGTCGACTGCCACGATTTCGATCCGGTCGGCGCCGATCGTCTGCGCCTCCACGGATTCAAGACAACGAACGAGGTAAGGCATCGCCTCATATGCGCCGACGATCACGGTCACATCTGGAATTCCCGTCTGGTTCACATAAACAGAAGACAGTCGACCGTCTCCATCGGTTGTCCAGCACCGCGTAAAGAGATAGTGACACTCATCACAAAGGCCCGGTACAACCCTTCGCGGGTTGGACCGGGCCTTACTCGATCACGTAATGCGAATGTGCGGCTCCTCAGCCGCTCACGGGCTCCCCGAGGCTCTTGGCGACCCCGGTATTCCGGGCTTCGGACCTGGCCGCGAGCGCCGTGACCGCGTTGTCGAACTGCACGATCGAGGTGGGCTCGTCCGGGCCGAGCAGGTACCGCTTCAGCTCGCGCCGGTCGTCCGCCAGGGTGTCCGAGGCCGGATCCTCGACCGCGGCGAGCAGCTCGTCCAGCTCGGCCGCCGAGTTGGACAGGATCACCGCCGCACGCACCGCGGTGTTCTGCCGACGGAACTCCTCCGCTCCCAGCTCGGCCGAGTCCGTGACCGCGTACGGCTTGCCGCTCGCGATGAAGTCGGAGACCACACTGGAAATGTCCGAGACCATCGCGTCCGACTCGTTGAAGCAGTCGTACAACCGCATCTGGGCGCCGGTGATGACCCGGTGCTCCCACCAGCCCTGCGCACGCCAGGACGCCGCGTTCCACTCGTCCTTGAGCCGCGCCGTCTCGGCCTCGCGCGCCGGGTCGGCCAGCGAGTCACGGGACTGCTCCGCCTCGTCGCGCGCGGTGTTCGCGCCGCCGCCGGCCAGCTCGGCCAGCCGCGCCTCGATACGGACCATTTCGGCCCTCGCCGCGGCCTGCCCGCCCTTGAGCGCGGCCGCCTGCTCGGCCCAGCGGGAATCGGTGGCGCGCTCCGCGGCGGCCTTCTCGATCATCGCGGTGATGCGCTGGTGGACGGCCTTGGCCTTGGAGCTGCGGGTGCCGGTGAAGGGGTGCGGCTTGTACAGCAGCCGGATCGGCCGCTCGGCCGTCAGCAGCCGCCGGACGATGTTCTCGCCGGCCAGCAGCAGAGAGGTGTTGCCCGGGCTGTCGTCCCAGCCCTCCCAGGTGGGGGCGTACAGCACGGTCGGGATCGGGTTCTTCTGCGTACCGGACCACGGCTGGATGGTGGCCAGCTGCGGGCGGCCCACCTCCACGATGTCCTCGTCGCGCACCCCGACGTCGGCCAGCGCGTAGCGGTCGCGTCCGGCCCGGCCCGCGGTCCACACCTCGTCGTAGACCTTGCTGTAGGGGTTGACGCTGGCGATCTTGTCGCTGTCGCCGTGGCCGATGAAGACGTGCTTCATCGTCGGCACCCGGAGCAGGTGGATGTTCTTGCCGACGTTGGCCGCGTAGAGCGCGACCCGCACCGACGAGAGGTCCAGGTTCATCAGGTGCACGCCACCGGGGACGCAGAGCACCGGCACCGAGGTGGTGGCGAGCTGCGGCACGATGTTGCGCTCGCGCAGCAGGACCATCGGCCGCCCGCCGAGCTGGGCCATCGTCTCCAGCCACATGTTGACCTGGTAGGCCGACTCCTTGGACCCCGAGAAGTAGAGGACCACCGTCGGCTGGTACTCGCGCAGCCAGGTGCCGACCGCGGCCAGCGTCCGGTCCGCGGAGGGCGCGCGGTGCTTCGGGCGGATGTACGGCAGGAGCAGGAGCAGGTAGCCGAGGGCGCCGAGGAGCGTCACGGCGAATCCCGCGTAGGCGATGCCGTCCACACCGGTCTCGATCGCGATCAGCACGCCCGCTATGGCGAAGATGTCCAGGTGGAGCATCTTCTCCGCGGGGCGGTTCGTCAGCAGCAGCGGCGGGGCGTCCGGAACCCGCAGCCGCTCCAGGTCGACGTTGAGGGTGAGCACCGGCAGCTTGCGGCGCAGCCGGATCAGGGTGACGATCACGCTCTGTGGCGCCTGGAGTCCGTAGAAGAGCAGCAGGCAGGCGACCGTCACGTAGAACAGCGTCTCCTCGCCGAGTCCCATGCGGGACAGCAGCAGGATGAGCAGCAGCTGGCGGACCAGGAAGCGGATCGAAATCCCGGCCCGGACTGCGGTGAGCCGATTGACCAGGTAACTTCCGCGGTGGTGCAGATAGCGGTCCGCGAGATAGGTGGCCGCGGCAGCCGCGGCGAAGAACCAGAGATTGGGGATTATTGCCGCGAGCATTATGCACGGGAACCCCACAGCCATCAGGAGCGCGGCGGCCAGCTCCGAACCGCTGCCCACCCGAGCCAAGCGCATGGCTTTCGAAATCACGAAGTACCGCTCCCGAGGGTGCCGACTTGCTTTACGTTACGAGGGGACTGTGAAGGCAGAGCTTCACGAATTCGGACCCCTGCGGTTCGCGCGAAGCGACAGCAGGGGTCCGAATAGTCGATTGTCAAGCAGTATTACACATCGGCCTGTCGGTCCAGGACGGAGGCAAGGGCCTGCTCGAAACCGGACGCCTCGGAAGCGCCCCTGGTCGGGTCCTGCTGACGTACGTCGATGACATGACCGGTCAGCTCGGAGAGCAGGACGTCGAGGGACGTCCTGGCCACCGCTTCGGAGGAGAGCAGCGTGCCCGCGGGCTCCTGGCCGAAGGCCTTGGTGCGCATCGGGGTGGCGGTGCGCTCGGGGTTCACGCAGTTCACCCGCACACCGTCGGCCGCCCACTCGTCCGAGAGCGCCTGGGTGAGGTTCACCATGGCGGCCTTGGTCGAGGAGTACAGGCTGTACTCCGCGCGGCCCCGGGTGTAGCTGCTGGAGGTGTAGAGCAGCAGCTGGCCCTTGGTCTCGGCGAGGTACTTGTACGAGGCGCGGGCGATCTGCACGGGGGCCAGGTAGTTGACGTTGAGCGCTTCCTGGATGGTCGCGCTGTCGGTCTCGGCGAGCTTGCCGATGCGGAGCACCCCGGCGGTGTTGATGACGTAGTCGACCCGGCCGGTCTCGGCGTACGCCTTGGAGAGCGCCTCGTCGATGTGTTCCGGGTTCTCCACGTGGGTGCCGGTGGTGGAGCGGCCCAGGGCGTAGACGGTGGCGCCGTAGGACTCGGCGAGCGTCGCGATATCCGCGCCGATGCCGTACGAGCCGCCGAAGACGACCAGGGTCCTGCCGGTGAGCAGCTCGCGGTAGGCGGCGTCGTCGGCGGGCTGCGGGGCTGCCGTGGAGGCCAGCTGGAACAGCTTGTCCGCGATGAAGACGTCGACCGGCTGCGTGACCTTCATGTTGTACTCGTCGCCGGCCACGACATAGATCGGCACGTCGGGGAGGTACTTCAGCACGACCGAACAGTCGTCGGTCGCCTGGAAGTTCGGGTCGCCCGCGGCCACCTCGTACGCCCGGCGGATCGTGGACAGCTTGAAGGCCTGCGGCGTCTGGCCCCGGCGCAGCCGGGAGCGGTCCGGCACGTCGGTGATGAACTCGCCGTCACCGCCGTGGGTGCGGGTCACGATGATCGTGTCCGCGGACGGGATGGCGACATCGACCGCCTGGTAGCGGTCGAGGGCGTCGACACAGTCCTTGATGACGCGCTGCGAGAGCAGCGGGCGCACGGCGTCGTGGAACAGGACGTTGCGGTCCTCCCCCTCGGCCAGGCCCTCGCCGAGGGCCGCGATGGCGCGCTCGGTGGTCTCGTTGCGCGTGGCGCCGCCCTCGATCACCTTGACGACCTTGGCGAGTCCGGCCTTGGCGACGATCTTCTCCACGTCGGGCACGTAGCCCGGCGCCATCAGCACGATGACGTCGTCGATGGAGTCGGCCTGCTGGAAGATCGACAGCGTGTGCTCGATGACGGCCTTGCCAGCGATCTTCAGCAGCTGCTTGGGAATGGACAGACCCACGCGCTGGCCGGTGCCGCCGGCGAGCACGACTGCTGTGGTTCGGGCTTTGGCTATGTGCTGAGCAGACACAGACGACCTACCTTGCGAGGCTGGGAGACACAGCGATGGTTGCACTCTCCGTTACCGTCTCGCAAGGTGGACGACGGCCACCCCACGCTGCGCCGAAACCTTTTGTTCCCTTGCCATCAGGGCGAATACCGGAATCAGCGCCTCCCTGACGGGTGATCGACGCCACACGACTGAGCGGCGCTCCTCACCCCTGAGCAGGTTTGGTTCCCTCGGACGTGTGACATGAGGAACGCGTTCCGGCCGGTCGCCGAGGCCGTACGGGACGTACGACCGGCCGGAACGAGATGGCCGGATCAGAACGGGTTGAAGTCGTCGAACTCGCGCTGCGACTCGTCGCGCTCCGCGTCGCGCTCGCGGCGCCGCTGTGCCGCCGGGCGCGGCGCCTCGAAGCGGTGGTCCTCGCCGCGGCGGCCGAGCATCTCCGCACCGGCGGCCATCGACGGCTCCCAGTCGAAGACGACCGCGTTGTCCTCGGCGCCGATCGCGACGCCGTCGCCCGAGCGGGCACCGGCCTTCAGCAGCGCGCTCTCGACCCCGAGGCGGTTGAGCCGGTCGGCCAGGTAGCCGACGGCCTCGTCGTTGCTGAAGTCGGTCTGGCGCACCCAGCGCTCCGGCTTCTCGCCGCGCACCCGGTAGAGGCCGTCCTCCTCCTGCGTGACGGTGAAGCCCGCTTCGTCGACGGCCTTCGGGCGGATGACGATCCGGGTCGCCTCCTCCACCGGCTTGGCGGCGCGCGCCTCGGCGACGATCCCGGCGAGCGCGTAGGAGAGCTCCTTCAGCCCGGTCCGGGAGACCGCGGACACCTCGAAGACGCGGTAGCCGCGTCCTTCCAGGTCCGGCCGGATCATGTCGGCGAGGTCCTGGCCGTCCGGGATGTCGACCTTGTTGAGGACGACGACGCGGGGCCGGTCCTCCAGACCGCCGTACTGCTTCAGCTCCTCCTCGATGATGTCGAGGTCGGAGACCGGGTCGCGGTCGGACTCCAGCGTCGCGGTGTCCAGCACGTGCACCAGGACCGAGCAGCGCTCGACGTGCCGCAGGAACTCCAGGCCGAGGCCGCGGCCCTGGCTGGCCCCCGGGATCAGGCCGGGGACGTCGGCGACGGTGTAGACGGTGCTGCCCGCGGTGACCACGCCGAGGTTCGGGACCAGGGTGGTGAAGGGGTAGTCGGCGATCTTCGGCTTGGCCGCGGACAGGACGGAGATCAGCGAGGACTTGCCCGCGCTCGGGTAACCGACCAGCGCGACGTCGGCGACGGTCTTCAGCTCCAGGACGATGTCCCGGGCCTCGCCGGGCTCGCCGAGCAGCGCGAAACCGGGGGCCTTGCGCCGGGCGGAGGCCAGCGCGGCGTTGCCGAGGCCGCCGCGGCCGCCCTGACCGGCGACGAACGTGGTGCCCTGGCCGACCAGGTCGGCGAGCACCTCGCCGTTCCGGTCGAGCACGACCGTGCCGTCGGGCACCGCCAGGACCAGGTCCTGGCCGTCCTTGCCCGAGCGGTGGTCACCCGCACCCGGCTGGCCGTTGGTGGCCTTGCGGTGGGGGTGGTGGTGGTAGTCGAGAAGTGTGGTGACCGCCTGGTCGACGACCAGGGTCACATCGCCGCCACGGCCGCCGTTGCCGCCGTCCGGGCCGCCGAGCGGCTTGAACTTCTCGCGGTGTACGGAGGCACAGCCGTGGCCTCCGTTACCCGCGGCGACATGCAGTTCGACGCGGTCCACGAAGGTGGTCATGGGTGGAACCTCCAGTTACATCCGTACAGAAATATCTCACTCGTACCGTCCCGCCGCCCGCGCACCGAAGCCCGGGGGAACGGCGTTCCTCATGGGAGGAACACGCGAAAGGCGGACCCGCTTCCCGATCGGGAAGTGAGGTCCGCCTCCGCAGAAACCGCTCGACGAGCGCCGGGTTCGTCAGCCGGCGATCGGAACGATGTTCACGACCTTGCGGCCACGGTGCGTGCCGAACTCGACCGCACCGGCGGCGAGAGCGAACAGCGTGTCGTCGCCGCCACGGCCGACGCCCGTGCCCGGGTGGAAGTGGGTGCCGCGCTGGCGGACCAGGATCTCACCGGCGTTGACGGCCTGGCCGCCGAAGCGCTTCACGCCGAGCCGCTGAGCATTGGAATCGCGCCCGTTCCGGGTGGACGATGCGCCCTTCTTGTGTGCCATGTCTCCTCAGTCCCTTACTTCGCAGCCGCGGGGATACCGGTGACCTTGATCGCCGTGTACTGCTGGCGGTGACCCTGGCGACGGCGGTAGCCGGTCTTGTTCTTGTAGCGAAGGATGTCGATCTTCGCGCCCTTGTGGTGGTCCACAACCTCGGCCTGGACCTTGATGCCGGCCAGCACCCACGGGTCGCTGGTCACGGCGTCGCCGTCGACCACGAGCAGGGTCGAGAGCTCGACCGTGTCGCCAACCTTGGCCGTGGAAATCTTGTCAACCTCGACGATGTCACCGACAGCAACCTTGTGCTGACGGCCACCGCTGCGCACGATGGCGTACACGCGGATCTCTCTCTCGCTCGGAACGGAACCCCTGATGCCAGCCGCTCCCCCGGACCGGAGTCCGGAATGATCCGATTGGACGAGCGGCCTCTCCTGGCAGGCGGAGCCGCCGGGAGGAATGTGCTCAGGGGAAGGCGCGCATAGGAAACACGCCGATGGGCAAGATTACGGGGCTGTCTTCGGCGGGTCAAACCGGGCCGCTGCCGGACGCCTCGGGCGAGCGCGTATCGCGCCAGGTCGTAGGCTCGCCGCGCGAGGTCCTACTCCGAAAGGCAGACGTTCAGTGAACTACAGAGTCCAGCCCACCGCCCAGGTCGACGAGACCGCCGAGATCGGCGCCGGGAGCAGTGTCTGGGAGCTTGCCCAGATCCGCGAGCAGGCCCGGCTCGGCGAGGGCTGTGTGGTCGGACGCGGCGCCTACGTCGGTACGGGCGTCCGGATCGGCGACAACGTCAAGATCCAGAACTACGCGCTCGTGTACGAGCCCGCCGAGCTGGCCGACGGGGTCTTCATCGGCCCGTCGGTGGTCCTCACCAACGACCACAACCCGCGCTCCGTCGACCCCGACGGCAAGCAGAAGCGCGGCGGCGACTGGGAGGCCGTGGGCGTGAAGATCGCCGAGGGCGCGTCCCTGGGCGCCCGCTCGGTCGCCGTGGCCCCGGTCCGGATCGGCCGCTGGGCCATGGTCGCGGCCGGCGCGGTCGTCACCAAGGACGTCCCGGACTTCGGACTGGTGGTCGGGGTTCCGGCCCGGCGGATCGGCTGGGTCGGCCATGCCGGTGTGCGGCTGGTGGAGAGCGCGGACGAGCCGGGTGTGTGGGAGTGCCCGCAGACCGGTGCGCGGTACCACGAGGCCGACGGGGGCACGCTCACCGAGGCCGGTCCCGCGGCGTCGTAGGCGTACCGGACGCCGCTGGCGTACGCCGACGTACGGGCAGGGGCCCCGGACGGCCTGAGACGGCCGTCCGGGCCC